>JBHEPF010000110.1:0-18595 GCA_046260445.1 Dermatophilaceae bacterium
TGCGACCCCGGCGGGACAGCTTCTCGGTCATCGCGGTGAAGCCGGAGACGTCCGCGAAGACCATCGTCCCGTCGACGACGCGCCACAGCGACCCTGGGGCCTGCTCGTCCCACACCAGGGTCAGTGGTGGGACATGGCGGCGCAGATCGGTCATGTCGTCCAATCGGCCTCGGTGGGACGGAACTGCCCCCTACACTGTCACAGACTCACAGGCCCGAGGGAGCGCCCGAGCGCACCCGCAACGGTGGGAGAGACATGCGACTGACGTTCTTGGGCGTGCGGGGATCGACACCGGCGCCGGGGGCCGACTTCGTCCGCTACGGGGGGCACACCTCCTGCGTGGCCGTCGCGGCCGACGCCGACAGCGAGCCGCTGCTCGTCCTGGACGCAGGGACCGGGATCCGGCTCCTCACCGGCCTGCTCGCCCCCAACGCCTTCACCGGCTCGATCCTCATCAGCCACCTGCACTGGGACCACGTCCAGGGGATCCCGTTCTTCGCCGCCGGCGACCGCGCCGACGCACGCGCCGATGTCTACGTCCCCGCCGAGTCCGGGCTGTCCGGACGCGACCTCGTCGCGAAGTTCATGTCGCCCCCGTCCTTCCCGATCACACCGGAGGGGATGAAGGGGGAGTGGACGTTCACGGCCGTCGAGCCCGAGCCGCTCGTGGTCGAAGGCTTCGACGTGGTCCCGTTCGAGGTCTCGCACAAGGGCGGGCGGACCTTCGGATACCGGATCTCCAATGCGACGGGCTCGTTCGCCTATGTACCCGACCACGCCCCCGCGGCGGGTGTGAGCGACGCGGCCATCGAGGCGATGCGCGATGTCGACGTGCTCATCCACGACGCGCAGTTCCTCGACCACGAGCGTCCGCGGGCGGTCGACTACGGACACGCCACCATCACCGAGGCCCTCGCCCTGGCCGACCGGGTCGGTGCCCGCTCCCTGGTCCTCTTCCACCACGGCCCGCACCGCACCGACGCCGCGCTGGACCAGATCACCGCGGAGTTCAACCGCGACGGGTTCGCTCGCACGGCCCACGAGGGAATGACGCTCGACCTGGGCTGAGGCGGTCATCCCACCTGCAGGGCCTCGACGCACCAGCGTCCGTCGGCGCCACGCAGCTGCATCGCGATGGCGCGCACACGCGAACCGTCGATGACGACGATCGCCACCTCGGCGATGTCATCGCGGGGTCGGGTGACGATGACCCGACGCACGGTGACCCGGACCGCAGTTCCGTTATGGCTCAGGCGCCGTCGGTGGGCGACGGATGCGCGGGCGGTGAGCCCGGCATACACAGCGGGTGAGGTCCACCGGACCATCTGGACCACGGGACGTCGCCCGGCGAGCACCTCGACGAGCGCCTGCGCGAGGGAAGCCGCCACGGTCTCAGGGTCGGGCAGGGAAGGCTCTGGCCGGGATGGCTCGTCCTCGTCCGGCTCGTCGAAGCACAGCGACTCCTGGACGAACCGCCAGTCGACCTCCTCCTCGGGGAAGAGCTCCCCGGGCAGGGGCGCGGGGTAGAGCCGCGGGCGAGGGATCGGCACGATCCGCAGCGGCGCGAGCGCCGGCACGGCGCTCATCGGGAGCCTCCGGCAGGGAGCGATTCGGCGACCGGCACGGTGAGCACCTGGCCAGGGAGGATGAGGTCCGGGTCCGGGCCGATGACGTCGCGGTTCTCGGCGTGCCACTGCTGCCACGCGGTGGCCACCTCGGCGTCGGTCGCGTCCGGCGAGAGGTATGCGGCGGCCAGGTCCCACAGTGTGTCGCCTCTGCGGACGGTCACCTCTATCGCCTGGTCCTCGGCCGCCGGGCGAGATGCCGTGAGCGTCACGGGTGGTTGGGCCCGGATCGGGGGAGGTGTCCACTCGGGCGCGGGGGCGGAGTCGGCCGACACCTGAGCGGGCTCCAACCACAGGGGAGCGGGGGCCGGTGAGGCCGCCGAGTGGTCGAGGGTGCGTACCGAACGGACCTCGCTGGCCACCGCGGCGCCGGGCGCACACGCGCTCACCACGGCGACGCCGAGCAGCAGTGCCGCCCAGCGCCGGACCGCCTGAGGGGCGATGGTGTCCCGCATCCGCGCGCTCAGCTCGCCCAGCGGCCCGGGCAGGGTCGCGACCACCGAGGCGAGCAGGCCCGTCGTCACCCACAGCAGCAGCACGAGGGCCGCCGCAGCGCTCATCGCGATGACGAGCTCCTCCACCGACGCCCGGCCGGGGGAGCGGACCAGTCCGATGGTGTCCCGCAGCGCCGTGAGGAGGGACCACGCTGCGCCACCGAGGGCCGCGGCGGCACCGAGAGTGACACCGAGGAGCCGCATACGAGAAGGGTCAGACGAGATCGAACGCATGCAAAAAACACTAAACGGCATGGATCGATATGTAAAGGGATAAATCCTGCTCGTGTGGATACACGCGTCGGGTCCACCGTGGGCCGTGTCCGAAGGTGCCCTAGAGTGCGGAGTCATGCGGTGGGAGGGACTCTTCGACGACCTCGACGGGCAGTGGGCGGCCGAGGAGCGGCGCGAGCGGGACTCCGAGATCGCCGACCGCACGCGGGCCGAGCGGGCGCGGATCGCCCTGGCCGAGCGCTATGCAGCCAGTCGCGGCAGCCGGATCAGCCTGTGGTTGACGCCCGGTGGGACCGTCGAGGGCGACCTGCTCGACCTCGGTGCCGACTGGGTCCTGCTGCGCGACCTCTCCGGGCGTGAGGTCCTGGTCTCGACCGACGCAGTCGTCGGTGCCGGTGGGCTGAGTCGTCGCAGCGACCCGGCGGTGACGGCCCGCCGCTTCGCGCTGGGGTATGTGCTGCGTGCCCTCTCCCGCGACCGCGCCCCGGTCGTCGTGACGGACACCTCCGGGGGCCGGGTGACGGGGACGATCGATGGAGTCGGGCTGGACTGGTGCGAGGTGAGCGAGCACCCGATCGACGAGCCGCGGCGCGCCGGCACGGTGCGGGGGCGCCGCGTCATCCCGACCGCCGCGATCGTGGCCGTGCTCAGCGCTGCGCGCTCAGCGGACGACGACGTGGCCTGAGCCGGCCTGACCTGGCTGACCCTGCGCGCCTCAGGCCTCGTCGAGATCACCGGAGGCGACGAGGTGAGCGGTCCGCGCATACATCCGCTGGATGTAGGCCTCGAGCTCGGTCGTCTCGACCCGCCACTGACCCCGGCCGCCGACCTTGATCGCCGGCAGGTCCCCGCTGCGGACGAGCGCGTAGGCCTGCGCGGAGGAGATGTCGAGGACCTCGCAGACCTCCGAGAGCGGGATGAAGCGCTTGGCCATGAAGGACACCATAAACCACCCACCAGAACCGATCGAGGCCGAACCACTGAGACTGTGGACAAACGACGCCGCGTGTCGGTCTGTGGACAAAGCGACCCCGGACCGGCCATGGATTTGTCATGATGTGGGCTTCATCTGCACCGTTTCCCGAGCCGGACTCCCTGGAGCCACCGGCTCGGCCTGCTGAAGACCTCGGGGGTTCCACCATGTCCGACCGACGACTGTCCGAACAACCCGCCGCACGCGCTGCCCGCGTCCAGCGCCCGTCCTGGCGGGACTCGCGCCTCCTCGTCGGCGTCCTGCTCATCCTGATGTCGGTGGCGCTCGGCTCCTACCTCGTCGCCCGCGCCGACGACCGCATTCCGATGTATGCCGCAGCCGCTGCACTCGCCCCCGGCCAGTCGCTCACGGACGCCTCCGTCGTGCGGGTCGACGTCCGGCTCGATGACGGGGTGGCGGGCTACCTCTCCGCCCGTGAGCCGCTGCCTGTCGACCGCGTCATGCTGCGCGATGTACGCCCGGGCGAGCTCGTGCCGCTCACCTCGATCGGGACGGCGGAGGACGCGGCCCTGTCCCAGCTGACCATCGCTGTCGACCCGACGTCGGCGGCACCCCTGACCACGGGCACGGTCGTCGACGTCTTCGTCAACCCGCGGGTCCCCGGTGGAGCGCCCGACGAGTACACCGGGCCCGCGCTCCTCCTCGAGCGCGTCACCGTCGCCTCGGTCGACACCACCGGCCGCGGGCTCGGCAGCTCGGGCCGCGGCACCGCCGTGCGGATCATGGTGCCGAGCGAGAAGGTCCCCGACCTCATCGCGGCGGTCGACCTCGAGGCCAAGGTCACGGTCGTGCCCGTGCCGGGAGCCGTGACCAGGGCCGGCGGATGAGCGCCCGTATCCTCGTCGCGCTCTCCTCGGCGCAGGAGGCGCGGTTCGTCACAACCGTCGACGACGCGCGGTCCGTCGAGGTCGCCCGCCGCTGCCCCGACGTACCCGACCTGATGGCGGCCTCCGCGGCCGGCGTCGGCACCTGCGCCGTGGTCTCTCCGGACCTGCCGCACCTCGAGCGCGACATCGTCGACCAGCTGGGCCGCCTCGGGCTCGCCGTGCTCGGCGTCGTCGCCGTCGGCGACGAGGCGGGGGAGCGGCGGTTGCGACAGCTCGGGATCGAGCGGGTGCTCACGAGCGAGGCCACCGCCACGGAGGTGGAGGACGCTGTCACCGAGATGACCGGACGGCTGAACGGCTCCGGCGAGCAGCGCATACGGGCTGGGCTGACGGCTCTCGAGGACGCCCCGGACCTCGACGACGAGGCCGACCTCGACCGTCGGCTCGACGCCGCCCTCGGTGGCGACCTGTCGGCGCTGGAGCGGGCGCCGGGACACGCGCACACCGACCCGCCCGACGACGACGCCCCGCGCGACAGCAGGGGTGAGATCGTCGCCGTCTGGGGGCCGATCGGCTCGCCGGGGCGCACGACCATCGCGGTCAACCTCGCCGCGGAGTATGCGGCGGCCGGGGCGAGCGTGCTCCTCATCGATGCCGACACCTACGGATCCTCGGTCGCCCAGTCCCTCGGCCTGCTCGACGACACCCCCGGGTTGGCGGCCGTGGCGCGGGCGGCCGAGCAGGGCACGCTCGACATGCCCGCCCTGCTCCGTCGCGCTCCGGAGGTCACGCCCCACCTGCGCGTCCTCACCGGCCTGCCCCGGGCCGACCGCTGGCCCGAGGTGCGCGACGCCGCGATGGGCAACATCCTCGACGTCGCCCAACGGGTGGCCGACGTCGTCGTCGTCGACTGCGGCTTCTCGCTCGAGGCGGACGAGGAGCTGAGCTATGACACGGTCGCCCCGCGACGCAACGCGACGACCCTGACCACGCTCGAGCACGCCGACCACCTCGTCGCCGTCGGCGCCGGCGACCCCGTCGGTCTGCAGCGACTCGTCCGCGGGCTCACCGAGCTCGGGCACGTCCCCTCACCCGAACCGAGGGTCGTCGTGACCAGGGTCCGGGCCTCGGCCGCGGGGGCGCACCCGGCCACGGCGATCCGGGAGGTGCTCGGCCGGTTCAGCGGCGTCGACGAGGTGGCGGTCGTCCCCGACGACCGGGACTCCTGCGACGCGGCGATGCTCGCCGGCCGGAGCCTGGTCGAGCACGCACCGACGAGCCGTGCCCGGGTCGCCATCGGCGATCTGGCCCGCGGGATCCTGCCCGGACGGATGCCTGCGCCCGCCACCCGCCGAAGTCGCCGCCGCCGGGCGTGAGTCCGGCGTGCGGCTGCGGCCGCCGGTGGCGGGGAGCACAGCACAGGTGTCCGACAGTCGCGACGGCATCTGCGACGATGGTGGGGTGACTGATCGGCTCGCATCGCTCGACGCCTCGTTCCTCTACATGGAGGACGCGACGACGCCCATGCACGTCGGCTCGGTGCTCGTCTTCGAGCCCGAGGGCGAAGGCTCGGACAGTGGGACCCTCGACTACGACGAGGTCGTCCAGATCATCGCCGACCGGATCGCGACGAGCCCGCGCTACCGCCAGGTCATCCGCCACGTCCCGGGACGGCTCGCCGCGCCGGTCTGGGTCGACGACCGACGCTTCGACATCACCTACCACGTGCGTCGTGCCGCCCTGCCCAAGCCGGGCAACGCCAACCAGCTCGGCGAGTTTGTCGGCCGCGTCCAGTCCCGGCTCCTCGACCGCGCGCGTCCGCTCTGGGAGGTCTACCTCCTCGAGGGGCTCGAGGGTGGCCGCTTCGCGATCATCACCAAGGCCCACCATGCCCTCGTCGACGGTATCAACGCCATCGACATCGCCGACCTCATCGTCGAGGATGCCGCGACCGCGCCCGGTCAGGGGGCCCGCCATTGGCGCGCCAAGCACGCCCCGAGCGAGGCGTCCCTCGTCGTCGGCGCCCTCCTGGACGGCATCCGGCGCCCGGGCAGCGCCATCGAGTCGCTGCGGGGAGGGCTGGACGACGTCGGCTCGCTCCTCGGTCGGGTGGGCAAGGGCCTGGGCGACCTGGGCTCGACCCTCATGCGCGCTTCCACGCGGCCGGCTCCGCAGAGCCCGCTCAACCGGACCATCGGCGAGGCGCGACGCTTCGTCATGGTCGATACCGACCTCGACGACTACCGCACTGTGCGCCGCCGGCTGCCCAGGGGCAACTTCGCCGAAGAGGTCACGACGCACGATGTCATCCTCGCGACGATCACCGGCGCGCTGCGGATCTGGATGCTCACCCGCGGTGAGCCGGTCCGCAGCGGCACGACCGTCCGCGCGCTCGTCCCGATGAGCATCGAGAAGGAGGACGACAGCGGCAACGGACACCCCGCCGGCCGGATCGACGCGTGCATCATCGACCTTCCCATCGGCGAGCCGTCGGCCTCGATGCGGCTGCACCAGATCGCCTTCGCGATGCGGCAGCAGTCCGAGGGCGGCCGCGCGATCGCGGCTCAGCGCCTCTCCGGGGTGGCGGGATTCGGTTCGCCGACGATCCAGTCGCTCGCCGCACGAGCCGGCAGTGCGATGTCACGCCGCCTCTTCAACGTCTCGATCACCAACGTCCCCGGCCCCCAGGACGCCCGCTACGTCGGGGGCGCGCAGATGGTCCGTGCCTACCCCGTCATGCCGTTGGCCAAGGGACAGGCGCTCGCGATCGGGCTGGTGTCCTACAAGGGCAAGGTCTGCTACGGCCTCAACGCCGACCGCGCTTCGATGAGCGACCTCGCCGTCATCGGCGGGGCTATCCCCGACGCCCTCGAGGAGCTTCTCGGCGCCCACCGCACCATGAGACGGAAGGTCTGAGCCATGCCTACCCGCCGGATCTATGTGCCCCTCACCCACGAGCAGGTGCGGGAGCTCGCCGCCGAGCGACTGCTGGCTGCGCCACTACAGGGGTATGCGGCCGGCTCACCTGGCCGCGTCGACGCCCGGCTCTCACCCGCCGCGTCACAGGATGAGGCCGAGCACCTCGCCTTCCTCGCCGCAGCCGGTCATGCCGCCCGCCTCGACGAGGGAGCTCGACGGATCATCGCCTCCGCCGACGCACCCGAGGACACCATCCGGGAGGTGCCGGGCACGGCCTCCGGACCGGTCCCCGTCGTCATCGCCGAGGACCTGCCGCTGCGGGCGCTCGCCTCGCTGCACATCGACGAGGCAGTCGCGGGAGCGGGCGATGACGTCGATGAGGACGCGGATGAGAGCGACACCGAGCCCGACCTTCTCTGGTACGACATCACCGAGCTCGACACCGTTGTGGGCGAGCTGGACCGCTGATCTGGAAGACTCACATCAGAACGAGGCGAGCCGCCCCCGCCGGCGAGCCTGACGAATGCAAAGGAGCATTGCCGTGTTGAACGCCGTGACCCATGTGCCCGCCCCGGTCAACGAGCCGGTCCTCGACTACGCACCAGGCAGCCCCGAGCGCGCCGGGCTCGAGGTCGCCCTCGCCGAGCTGCAGTCGACGGCGGTGGACCTGCCGCACACCATCGGCGGCCAGCGGGTGCACGGCACCGGCAAGAAGGTCGACGTCGTCCAGCCGCACGCCCATCGGCACGTCCTCGGCACGTTGCGCACCGCGACGAAGGGCGATGCCGCCGCCGCGATCGACGCGGCGATGACCGCCGCTCCCGCCTGGCGCGAGCTGTCGTTCGACGACCGGGCCGCCATCCTCCTCAAGGCCGCCGACCTCCTCGCCGGTCCCTACCGCGCCAGGATGAACGCGGCGACGATGCTCGGCCAGTCCAAGACCGCATACCAGGCGGAGATCGACGCGGCCTGCGAGCTCATCGACTTCTGGCGGTTCAACGTCCACTTCGCCCGGCAGATCCTGCAGGAGCAGCCGCCGGCGAACAGCCGGGGCCTGTGGAACCGCACCGAGTACCGCAGCCTCGAGGGGTTCGTCTATGCGGTGACCCCGTTCAACTTCACCGCCATCGCGGGCAACCTGCCGACCGCACCGGCCCTCATGGGCAACCCGGTCGTGTGGAAGCCGGCGACGACCCAGCAGCTCTCCGCCCAGGTCGTCATGGAGCTGCTCGAGGAGGCCGGCATGCCTCCCGGGGTGATCAACATGGTGACCGGCCATGGCATCGAGGTGAGCGACGTCGTCCTCGACCACCCGGAGTTCGCCGGGCTGCACTTCACCGGCTCGACGCCGGTCTTCCAGATGTTCTGGCGCGAGATCGGCGCCCGCATCGAGGGATACCGCCACTATCCGCGCATCGTCGGCGAGACCGGCGGCAAGGACTTCATCCTCGCCCACCCGAGCGCCGACCCGGACGTGCTGCGGACGGCGATGATCCGCGGTGCCTTCGAGTACCAGGGGCAGAAGTGCTCGGCCGCCTCCCGCGCCTACGTCCCGCGCTCGCTGTGGAAGATCATCAAGGACGACTTGGTCTCGCTGACCGACGGGCTGTCGATGGGCCCGGTCACCGACCTGTCGAACTTCATGGGCGCCGTCATCGACGACCGCGCGTTCGCCAAGCACAAGGACGCGATCGACCGCGCCCACGCGGCCACCGACATCGACGTCGTCGCGGGCGGCACCTACGACGACTCGGAGGGCTACTTCATCCGGCCGACGGTCCTCGTCGGGGAGGACCCGGTCGACGAGATCTTCACGACCGAGTACTTCGGCCCGATCCTCGCCGTCCACGTCTATCCGGACCGCCAGTTCGCCAAGGTGATGGCCCAGATGGAGTCGGTCGCCCAGTATGCGCTGACCGGCGCGATCATCGCCCAGGACCGGGCGGTGGTCGCCGAGGCGACGAAGGCACTGCGCTTCGCCGCGGGCAACTTCTACATCAACGACAAGCCGACCGGTGCGGTCGTCGGCCAACAGCCGTTCGGCGGTGGCCGGGCGTCCGGGACGAACGACAAGGCCGGCTCGCCGCAGAACCTGCTGCGCTGGACGAGCCCGCGCTCGATCAAGGAGACCTTCGTCCCGCCGACAGCGCACCCCTACCCCCACATGGGCTGAGCCACCAGGTTTGTGTGGTGACCCCAACCGACGCAATAGGGCGGTTCGTGCCAACCGGGCGCGGGACAAACCGCCCTATTCCCAGGTTTGTCCCGCGGGAAGGTCTTCGGGCTACTCGGTGCGCTCGGCGAGGAGCTTGAGCTCGATCTCGACGCCGGCGGCGACCGCGGGCGCGGCGGCCTCCTCGATCTTGCGGCCGATGATCGGGATCGAGGCCTTGATCTGCAGGGTGACGTGGTCGTGAGACCCACGTGAACGCGGCTCGAGCCGCCGAGCGCCGGTCACGGCGATCGGTGCGCCCTGGACGTGGACCCGGAAGTCGGCGACGAACAGACCTTGCTCGTTCGGTCCGGTCCACGTCTGGGTCTCGTGCAGCGAGAAGCTCTGGCCGACGAACCCCTTGGCCACCTCGGGCAGGTGGTCGGTCGGCATGACCCGCCGGGTCTGGATCACCGTGCTGTTGCGACCGGTCTCGATCTTGGAGTCCCAGGACGTCGCGAAGGTCGCCCGGCACTTCTCGTCCTGGAACTCCTCGTCGGCGAGGATGGCCATGACGTGCTCGGGGGACAGGGCGTAGGTCGCGTTGCGCGTCACCATCATTGCGTCAGGCTAGCGGTTCGCGCGCCGTTCGGACTCCGACTCGAGCTCTGAGCGCAACTCCCGTCGGCGGGTGTCGAGATCGAGCAGGACCGTGTCCAGGACGCGCTGCAACCGACGCAGCGCCTCGGTGCGGGCCTGCTCCGACTCCTCCTCGGCGACTCCATGCACCCCGCGCGGCCGGGTCACGGCCGGTCCGTCGACGAGGAGGCCGAGCGAGTCGGCTCGGTCGACGATCCGGTGAGCCAGGCCGAGCGCGTCGGCGAGGTCGGCGGCGTGCTCGGCCAGCCGGTCACCGGTGCGCTCCATCGACGCAGTGACTCCCGCGCCCTGGAGGCGCAGAGCACGCAACCGTGCCGCATGCCGCCGCGACCTGTCGCCGTTCTCCGGCACCCGGGCAAGCGTCCGCTCGACATCGGCCGCCGTGCGTCGCAGCACCGCCGCCAGCGCCGAGATGGAGGCGGGGTCCCCGAGGACGGGCTCCGCAGGACGAGGGTCCTCGATGCTCCAGGACATCAGGGGCCGCCTCGCGACCGCTCGGCGATCGCGATGACGCGCCGCAGGTCGTCGGCCTCGGCCCGCAGGCCGCGCAGGGCGTCGACCACCTCGTCGACCGTGGCGTTGACGCGTGCCCCCGTGGCCTGGTCGCCGAGGAACGGCACGACAGCGAAGAGCTCATCGCAGGCCCGGTCGAGGATCATGACGACCTCGGCCAGCGACTCGGAGGCGCTTGCGCACCCCCCGGAGTCATCGGCGCCGGTCTCGCGGGCGGCGTCGATGCCGGGCCTTGCACGCCTCGCCTCGATCACTCTCGTCACTGTAGTCCCACGCTCCGATCGGGCTTCGGCGTTGTCCACACGCCCTCCTGCCCGGCTCTTCTCCCGGAAGATGCCCCAGCCTGCCCATCTCGCGAGATGAGATGGAAGGGATAGTCTGGCTTCGGTGCGCAACGAGGCGCGCCGAAGGTCCGCCGCGCCCCAAGGATGCCGCCAGAGATGAGTGAAACGCTCGCCACGACCCGTCATGCCCTGCTCGAGTCCGCCGCCGCGATGGCGAAGCGATCCTCGAGTCAGTCAGGGGACCGAGCGAGGTCGTTCTTGCCCTTCCTCGAGCGCTACCACCGCCACACGACCACCGAGGACCTCCTTGCGCGTCAGGCCGAGGACCTCCTCGGCGCCGCGCTCTCGCACCGGTCCCTCGCAGCGTCCCGACCCGAGGGGACCATCGCGGTCCATGTCTTCAACCCCGACATGGACGAGCACGGCTGGGCGAGCGGCCACACCGTCGTCCAGCTCGTCACCGACGACATGCCCTTCATCGTCGACTCCGTCATCTCGCAGCTGGCGGCGCTCGACCACTCGGTGTTCCTCATGCTCCATCCCCAGCTCGTCGTCCGTCGCGACGCCACCGGACGGCTCGACGAGATCCTCGACGCCGACACCGTGAGCAGCGGCTCCCACACGGAGACCTTCGGCGAGCAGCGCGAGTCCTGGCTGCACATCGAGATCGACCGCACGAGCAGCCAGGAGGAGCGCGACCACATCGCCGACCGGCTGCGAGCGGTCCTCGGTGACGTCCGGGTCTCCGTCGAGGACTGGGGGAAGATGACCCGGCGATGCTGGGACATCGCCGCCGATCTCAAGGAGCACGCGCCCACCGGGATCGACTCCGACGAGGTGCACCTCGCCGTCACGTTCCTCGAGTGGATGGCCGACAACCACTTCACCTTCCTCGGCTACCGGGAGTATGCGCTGGAGCGGCGCCAGGACGGCGTCGGCGACCAGGTGCGCACCACCCTGGGGACCGGGCTCGGCCTGCTGCGCTCCGACCCGACCCACGACCGGATGAGCGTCGACCTCTCACCCCAGGCTTCCGGTGTGGCCCGACGTCCCGAGCTGCTCATCATCACCAAGGCCAACTCCCGCTCGACCGTGCACCGGCCCGTCCACATGGACTACGTGTCGGTCCGCATGTTCGACGAGGAGGGCGAGGTCGTCGGGGAGCAGCGCTTCATCGGACTGTTCGCCTCGACCGCCTATACCGAGTCGGTCACCCGCATCCCGCTCGTGCGCGAGAAGGTGCAGGCCGTCATCCGAGCCTCGGGCTTCTCGCCCGACTCGCACTCGGGCAAGGACCTCCTCGGAGTCCTCGAGACCTATCCGCGTGACGAGCTTCTCCAGGCCGACGTCCAGCACCTCGTGGAGACGGCGGTGGCGGTCACGCACCTGCAGGAGCGGCGCGGGACCCGGCTGTTCCTTCGCCGTGACGACTTCGGGCGCTATGTCTCCTGCCTCGTCTACATCCCGCGCGACCGCTACAACACCGCTGTCAGGCTCCGCATGGAGCGGATCCTGCGCGAGGCCTTCAACGGCGCGAGCATCGACTACACGACCCGGGTCGGCGAGTCCAAGCTGGCCCGGCTGCACTTCGTCGTGCGGATGGCGCGCGGCAAGGCCATCCCCGACGTCGACGTCTCCGGTGTCCAGCGCCAGCTCCTCGATGCGACCCGCACCTGGGAGGAGGACCTCGCCGGCTCGATGCGCACCGAGATCGGCGAGGAGCGCGCGGCACGGATGATGGGCCTGTACGGCAAGGGCTTCCCGGCCGCCTACCAGGACGACTTCCCGCCGCGGATGGCGATCGCCGACGTGCGCCATCTGGAGGCCCTCGCCCGCGAGGACTCGACGGGCCGCGCGCTCTACCAGTCGCCCGGGGCGCCCGAGGACGAGCGTCGCTTCAAGCTGTTCCGCCGCAGTCCGGTGTCCCTCACCGACGTGCTGCCCGTCTTCACCGACCTCGGGGTCGAGGTCGTCGACGAGCGGCCCTACGACATCACCCGCGGCGACGGCGTTCGCGCGCACATCTACGACCTCGGGCTGCGCATCCCCGACAGCTCACTGTGGACCCGGGAGAGTCGCGAGCGGGTGCGTGAGCTGTTCCAGGATGCCGTCGGCGCCATCTGGGACGGGAGAGCCGAGTCCGACGGCTTCAACGCGCTCGTCCTCTGCGGCGGCCTGACCTGGCGGCAGGTCGCGATCGTGCGCACCATCGGCAAGTACCTCCGCCAGGCCCGCACGGCCTTCAGCCAGGCCTACCTGGAGGCGGCCCTCGTCCACAACCACGAGCTCGCCCGGCTGCTCGTCGAGCTCTTCCAGACCCGCTTCGACCCCGACCTCTACCCGGCCGGCAACGGTGCTGCCGACCCGAACGCCGACGATGATGCCGAGGCACTGCCGGCCGATGTGAATGTCGAGCGCCACCGGGCCGCCGACGCCGTCGAACGCAAGATCCTCGACGCTCTCGACGACGTCAGCTCCCTCGACCACGACCGGATCATCCGGGCCTTCCTCGGGGTCATCAAGGCGACCCTGCGGACCAACTACTTCCAACGCGACGCCGACGGTGAGCTCAAGAGCTACATCTCGCTCAAGATCGAGCCGGCCAAGGTTCCGGACCTGCCCTCGCCCAAGCCGCGGTTCGAGATCTGGGTCTACAGCCCGCGCGTCGAGGGTGTCCACCTGCGCTTCGGTCCGGTCGCCCGGGGCGGGCTGCGCTGGTCCGACCGGCGCGAGGACTTCCGCACCGAGGTGCTCGGTCTCGTCAAGGCGCAGATGGTCAAGAACGCCGTCATCGTCCCGACCGGCTCCAAGGGCGGCTTCTTCGCCAAGCAGCTGCCCGACCCGGCCAAGGACCGGGAGGCGTGGATGGCCGAGGGGATCGAGGCATACAAGACCTTCATCTCAGGTCTGCTCGACGTGACCGACAACCGACTCGACGGCAAGGTCGTCCCGCCGCCCCAGGTGGTGCGCCACGACGAGGCCGACCCCTATCTCGTCGTCGCGGCCGACAAGGGAACGGCGACCTTCAGCGACATCGCCAACTCCGTCTCGCAGGCCTACGGCTTCTGGCTCGATGACGCGTTCGCCTCCGGCGGCTCGGTGGGCTACGACCACAAGGCGATGGGGATCACCGCCCGCGGTGCGTGGGAGTCGGTCAAGCGGCACTTCCGTGAGCTCGGCATGAACACCCAGGAGGAGGACTTCACCGTCGTCGGCGTCGGCGACATGAGCGGCGACGTCTTCGGCAACGGGATGCTCCTCTCGGAGCACATCCGCCTGGTCGCGGCCTTCGACCATCGGCACATCTTCCTCGACCCCGACCCCGACGCCGCGACCTCGTTCATCGAGCGCAAGCGGCTCTTCGAGCTGCCCCGGTCCTCCTGGGACGACTACGACCGGAGCCTCATCAGCGAAGGCGGAGGCGTGTATGCGCGCAGCCTGAAGTCGATCCCGATCAGCGAGCAGGTGCGAGAGCTGCTCGAACTACCGTCGGACACGACGAGGCTGACCCCCGCGGAGCTCATGCGGGCGGTGCTCCTCGCGCCCGCCGACCTGCTGTGGAACGGTGGCATCGGGACCTACGTCAAGGCCTCCACGGAGACCGACAACGACATCGGCGACCGGGCTAACGACGCGATCCGAGTGGGTGGCCACGAGCTGCGGGTGCGCGTCATCGGCGAGGGCGGCAACCTCGGGATGTCCCAGCTCGGCCGGATCGAGGCCGCCCTGCACGGGGTCCGGGTCAACACCGACGCCATCGACAACTCGGCCGGCGTCGACACCTCGGACCACGAGGTCAATATCAAGATCCTCCTCGGCGAGGTGGTCCGGGCCGGCGACCTCACCACGAAACAGCGCAACGAGCTGCTCGCCTCGATGACCGAGCAGGTCGCTGAGCAGGTGCTGCGGACCAACTACGAGCAGAACGTCCTGCTCGGCAACGCTCGGGCGCAGGAATACTCGATGCTCAGCGTCCACGAGCGCCTCATCCAGTCGCTCGAGAGGCGTGGTGACCTCGACCGTGCTCTGGAGTTCCTCCCGAACGACCAGCAGATCGTCCAGCGTGAGGCCGAGGAGCTGGGGCTGAAGTCGCCTGAGTTCAGCGTGCTCGTCGCGTATGCGAAGCTCGCCCTCAAGCACGACCTCCTCCCGACGTCGCTGCCGGACGACCCCTACCTGCAGCGGTACCTCGCCGACTACTTCCCGAGGGAGATCCGCGCTCGCTTCGGTGACCGGCTGGACCAGCACCCGCTGCGGCGCGAGATCATCGTCAACGCCGTCGCGAACGCCATCGTCAACCGGGGTGGCATCACGTTCGCGTTCCGCACGATGGAGGAGACGGGGGCCGGGCCGGAGCAGGTGGCGCGGGCCTTCGTCGTCGCTCGTGAGATCTTCGACCTGGTCGGTTTCGTCGGCGATGTCGAGGAGCTCGACAACGTCGTCTCGACCCAGGTCCAGTCCGACCTCTATCTGGAGTTCCGTCGGCTCGTCGACCGGTCGGTCCGGTGGTTCATCACCGCTCGACCGGCCCGACTCGACATCGAGACCGAGGTCAAGCGCTACCAGCCGGTCATCGAGAGCCTCGGTCCGCAGGTGCCGGGCTGGCTGCGCGGCGGGGAGCTGAAGCGGCTCCAGAAGAGGGTCGCCGGCCTGGTCAACGAGGGCGTGTCCGAACAGCTCGCCGTGCGGGCCGGATCCGGTCTCGACCAGTTCTCCCTGCTCGACATCGTCGACGTCGCCACCGCGACCGAGCAGAACCCGGCCGAGGTCGGGCCGCTGTACTTCCTCGTCTCCGAGCGGTTCGGGATCGATGTCATGCTCGGCAAGGTCGCCCGCCTCCCGCGCGCCGACCGCTGGGACGGGCTCGCCCGCGGCGCCCTGCGCGACGACCTCTACGGCGTGCTCGAAGCGCTCACCGAGGCCGTCATCGAGGTCGCCCCCGACGGCGACGTCTCCGACCCCGACGCGGCCTTCGAGGCGTGGGCCAAGCGCAACCACGACACGCTGCAGCGCGCGAGGTCCTCCCTCGTCCAGATCGAGCGGATGGATGCGCCGAACATCGCCGCGCTCTCCGTGGCGCTGCGCACCCTGCGCTCCGTGCTGCGCTCGGGGGCCGCGACGACCTGAGGAGTCGTTCACGCCCAACGGCGATTAGGCTGACCGACCGTGGCCACCCTCAACGAGATGCTCCGTGCATCCACGGACCTGGACAGCCCGGGCCGGGAGTGGCTGCATCTCCTCGTCGGCGACTGGCAGCTCATCTCCGACCTGTCCTTCGCCGATCTCATCCTCTGGGTGCTCCGGCCCGGCGGTGACTGGATCGCGGCCGCGCACGTACGGCCCAACACGGGCCAGATGGTCTTCTACGAGGACGTCGTCGGCCGGGGGCCGCTGCCGCAGCTGCGCGGGCTGCTCGAGCAGGCGTGGGAGACGAGCGCCGTCGTGCGCGCTCCGCAGGTGCGCCACCGGGACGACCTGCGTGTGCGGGAGGAGGCGTTCCCGGTGCCCCGCGCAGGTGCGCCGGTCGCGGTGGTGTCCCGGCATACCAATCTCGGCGGACGGACCCCGACCCGGCTCGAGCTGACGTATGTCTCCATCGGCGACGTGCTCACCCGGATGGTCGCCGAGGGTGCGTTCCCCAGCCTGGCCGCGCCGACCGGCGGACGACGGGGCGCCCCGCGGGTCGGAGACGGCGTCATCCGCCTCGACCCCGACGGCCTGGTCCTCTATGCGAGCCCCAACGCCATCTCCGCCATCCACCGGCTCGGTCACAAGGGCGCGGTCATCGGGACCGTGCTCGCAGCGATCGTCGCCGACCTGCTCTCGCGCAGCGAGACCCCGATCGACGAGTCGCTCGCGCTCGTCCTCACCGGTCGGGCGGCGTGGCGCACCGAGCTGAACTCACGAAGTGCGACGATCTCGCTGCGGGCGGTGCCACTCACCGAGAACGGTCGCCGGATCGGCGCACTCGTCCTCTCCCGTGACGTCTCCGAGCTGCGACGTCGCGAGCAGGAGCTACTCACCAAGGAAGCGACGATCCGAGAGATCCACCACCGGGTCAAGAACAACCTGCAGACGGTCGCCGCACTGCTTCGCCTCCAGGGCCGGCGGCTGCCGGAGGGTCCGGCCCGCGTCGCTCTCGAGGAGGCGGTGCGCAGGGTCGGCACCATCGCGCTCGTCCACGAGACGCTGAGCCAGGGGTTCGACGAGACGGTGGACTTCGACGAGATCGCCGTGCGGGGGCTGCAGGCCGTCGTCGAGGTGGCGACGAGCGAGCATCACGTGCACAGCACGCTGGTCGGGTCCTTCGGCCGGATGCGCGCCGAGGATGCGACGTCGGTCGCGATGATCATCTCCGAGCTCGTGCAGAACGCCGCTGAGCACGGACTCGGCGACCGGGACGGCATGATCGAGGTGCGTGCGCGGCGCGAGACGGAGGAGGGGGAGGACGTCGTCTACGTGACGATCACGGACGACGGTGCGGGTCTGCCGACCGGCTTCCGGCCGGTACTCGCCGGGCTCGGGACGCGGATCGTCACCTCACTCGTGCAGGACCTGCGCGGCACGATCCGGTGGGACAAGGGTGCGCCTCAGGGGACGACGGTGGCCTTCACCGCGCGGCTGCGGCCGATGGAGCAGGGGTGATGCTCAGCCGGCGCGGCGGGCCCGGGCGTTGCGCCGCTTGAGGGCTCGCCGCTCGTCCTCGGACAGGCCACCCCAGACCCCAGCGTCCTGACCGGTCTCGAGGGCCCACTTCAGGCAGGTGTCGATGACCTCGCAACGACGACAGACGGCCTTGGCCTCTTCGATCTGAAGGATGGCCGGGCCGGTGTTGCCGATGGGGAAGAACAGCTCGGGATCTTCCTCGAGGCACGCAGCGCGGTCGCGCCAGTCCATGAGATCAGGCTCCTTCAGGGGGTAGTCGGCAGGCGGGGTGGAACGACAGCGATGTCGCCGGTGAGTCTCGGTCGATGAGGCAGAACCGGTGAGGTCTGAAGCCGAGGGAGCGCCTGTGGGCACGCTAGGCCTAGACCGGAACAGGGCCTCAGCCATCGTAACGGTCGCAGGGCGCACTGACCAGATGAGAACGGCAAAGTTCTGTCAGTGAGTTTGCGCACTTCTGACCCGGATAGTGTAGGGCATCGTGACGAACCAGACACAGTCGAGCGACCCTGGCGACCCTGGCGCGGACGGCGTCCCGCCACCGCACCGGGCCGACGGCGTCGTCGAGCCGTGGGCACGCCCGGTCGGAGCCGCGGTCACCGGCGCGCTGACGCTGGCGCTGCTCGGCCTTGCGGGGTTCTATCTCTACGAGCTGGGGATCGGGGCGAGCGACAGCCCGGTGCGGGTCATCATGTCCGTGGTCCTGTTCCTCATCTTCGCTGTCGCCGGGGCGGCGATGAGCCGGGCCTGGCTGCGCGGGCTCACCTGGCCGGCCACCCCCACGCTCGTGCTCGGGGCACTGCTGGTGCCGACCGCCTGGAGCGTGGTCCAGGCTGGTCAGACGGTGCCGGGAATCGTCATCGGGCTCGTCGCGGTCACCGGCGTGGTCGTCGGGTGGAAGGGTCGCTCGGTCGCCGACTAGGTGGCGAGTTCCGCGACGTGGATCGGCGTGGCGCGCCGCTCGGCGACGAACCACCCGCGGCCGGGGACGACCTCCCTGATCCTCGGCAGGCGGGTGCCGAGCAGGTCGCCGTCCAGCGGTGTCGGGGCCCCGAGGACGAGGCCCACGCGGGCGCGAGCCACGACCGCGCCGATCCCCCGCGCCCGCATCGCCAGAGCCGCCCCGTCACCCGCGACGACGATGAGCCCACCGTCCCGCTCGGCGAGGTCGGCGATCTGGGCCAGCACGGGGACGAGCGGTGACTCGACGTACCGGTCGACATCGTCGGC
>JBHEPF010000122.1:0-16351 GCA_046260445.1 Dermatophilaceae bacterium
GGCCTACAAGGCGGCGGTCGACAGGTCCTGGGACGAGAACTACGGAGCGAACGCGCAGCGCGATGGGGAGAACATCGCCTACGAGACCGACGGCACCGGCGTCTCGTTCTACTACGACCACGCCACGCACTGGGTGACCTCGGACGCCGAGGGCCCGATCCTTACGGCCCCAGGCTCGTTCCAGAGCGAGTTGGGCTGCGCGGGTGACTGGCAGCCGGACTGCATGCGGCCTTGGCTCCAGGATCCCGACGGGGACGGCACCTCCACCTTCACCACCTCGCTCATCCCTGCCGGGGACTACGAAGGCAAGGTCGCCCATGGCTTGACCTGGGACGAGAACTACGGCGTGGGAGGGGAGCCGGGCGGAGCGAACTACTCGTTCACGGTCCCCAGCGACGGCGCGACGACGACGTTCTCGTACGACCCCAGCACGCACCTCCTCACGGTCACCAGCGGCTGACTGTCAGCCTGCCCGCTCGGCTCGCCGGGCGGGCAGGTAGCAGAACGCCCCGAGGATGCTGATCGCGCCGGCCAGCACCATGGCGTGTTGGATCGAGACGCCGTCCGCGAGAGCACCGAGGAGCGGAGCGGCGACGGCGAAGGCCAGGAACGCCATCATCGAGTTCATCGACAGCACGACCGTGCGGTTCGCGGAGGTGGCGACGCGGTGGAGGAGCGCTGCATGGGGCGGACCGTTCATCCCGTGCGTCGAGTAGGTGAACAGGTAGGCGATGACGAGGGCCACCGGGCCGGCGACCAGACCCATGATCACCGCGCCGAGTGCGTTGAGCGTCCGGCCGAGGACGGCCGCGCGGGCCACCCCGAGACGGGCGGACGCCAGGCCGGAGAGCGCGGCGCCCCCCGCGAAGAGGCCCCATGCGGCTGCAGCTGCGGGACCCATGAGGGCGCCGGCCCGTTGCGCCGAGCCGACGAGCTCCTCGAGTCGTAGTGGCATAAGCGACTCGAAGGTCACCATCCCGATGGACCAGAAGGTCTCCGCGAGGACGAGACCGAGCAGGACCGGGGAGTGCCGCAGCAGGCGCAGGCCACTCCCGATGACCGCCGGCGCCTCGCGGGCCGATGCCAGCGCCGCGGCGCGTCGCGTCGCATGCGCTCCGCGGGGAGTCTCGCGGATGAGCGCCCACGCGGCGATCAGGTGGACGACATTGAGGACGGCGAAGATCCATACCGCGCCGTCGATCGGGCTGAGGGGGTAGCCGAGGACGGACGTCACCGGATGCCACCAGATGACAGCGCCGGAGACGACGGCGCCCAGGGCGATGGAGACGCCGAGCACCGTGCCGGCTCGCGCAAGTGGCTGGTCCACGTCGGCGTCCGGCTCGCTCTCGTGGATCGTGTCGACGAGCCAGGACTCGAGCGGGCCAGAGTCGAGCGCCCGGAAGGCGCCGGTGAGGACCCCCGCGACGACGAAGGCCCAGAACGACTGGGCCACCGCATACGCGAACCCGGCGGCGACGCCGACGACCGCCGCGGCCAGGTACACCGGTCGGCGTCCGAGCGCGTCGGCGATGCCGCTCGTCGGCAGCTCGAGGACGAAGGTCACGACACCGGTCACCGCGGCGGCTGTCGCTGCCTGGGCGATGGTCAGTCCCCGGCCGGTGAGGAGCAGGATGAGAATGCCGACCACGAGGCCGACGGGGAACCACCGGGTCACCATGAGCAGGTAGAAGATCCGCCGCGCAGCCTCGGGCGTGAGCGGGGGGGTGTGCGGTGTCGTCACCGGCGAGGCGCCTGGTCCATGTCGACCGGGTAGAACGAGAGGTAGGTCGCCACCCGCTTGGCCTCGGGGCTGCCCTGCCCCGCACGTCGGTAGTGCTCGATGACATCCTGCATCTCCGCGTGCATCGCCGCGAGCTGCTCGGCGGTGACGACCACGAGGTAGTCGTTCATCCCCGCCTCGTCGCGCCACCTCACCGGCCACGCCCGCCCCACATCGAGCCAGCGCCCGAACTTCTCGGTGAAGTGCCGCAGCCAGTCCTGCTCCAACCACCCCATGGCCGTCGCGGCGTCCTCGTCGGTGTCGAAGTCGCTCGGGACGAACCGGGTGCTGTCGGTGGCGGCAGCCCACACCCGGCGCTTGCCGTCCCCAGACTCGGTGTCGACGACCAGTCCCGCCGCCTCGAGCCTGCGCAGGTGATAGCTCGTCGCGCCGGAGTTGGTCCCCAGCTCGCGTGCGAGATCGGTGGCGGTCGACGGCCCCCGCAGCCGGAGAGCGCCGACAAGGCGGGACCTCAGCGGGTGGGCGAGGACGCGCACCGAGGCCGTGTCGAGCCGGTGACGGTCAACGTGCATAGTCACGTATCGCATAATACCTTTGCACAGATTCTTTGCACAAGTGCGCTCAATATCGGGCTCCAGGGGGTGTTTACGCAGGTCAGATGCCACTTTCCCCGGGAATGGAGCGATTTGGGGCGTCTGCCGTGGATCCGTAGACTGGGGGAGTTGTGCCGTGAGCCCTCCTCAGGAGGCTCAGCCCACATGCAGGCGACGTGCCTGGTGAGCGCCCACGGCATACCTCGTCCGCCCGAACGTCCGGTTCAGCGAACGACAGCCCCAGAACGACCCGACCAGACGCAAAGGCATCACCATGCGCACCTACACCCCGAAGCCGGGCGACATCACCCGTGAGTGGCACGTCATCGACGCCACCGATGTCGTTCTCGGCCGCCTGGCCAGCCAGGCTGCCACGCTCCTGCGTGGCAAGCACAAGCCGACGTTCGCCCCGCACATCGACACGGGCGACTTCGTCATCATCATCAACGCCGACAAGGTCGCGCTTACCGGCGCCAAGGCCGAGAAGAAGCTCGCCTACCGCCACTCCGGGTTCCCGGGTGGCCTGCGGAGCCAGACCTACACGGAGCTGCTCGCCAAGAGCCCGGAGAAGGCCGTCGAGAAGGCCGTTCGCGGCATGATCCCCAAGACCACTCTCGGCCGGGCGCAGATGACCAAGCTCAAGGTCTACGTCGGCTCCGATCACCCCCATGCTGCCCAGCAGCCCAAGCCCTTCGAGATCACCCAGGTGGCCCAGTGATGACTGCCAGTTCAGACAGCGTGACTGCTGACAACGTCGACGAGACCTACGAGGGAACCGCCGAGTACGGCACCGACACCGACGACACCATGGTGACCGAGTACACCTCCGAGTCGGGCACCGAGGTCGAGGGCGAGCCCACCCGCCGCCCGAGCGCCTCCGCTCCGGGGGCCGCGACCGGTCGCCGCAAGCAGGCCATCGCCCGCGTCCGGATCGTTCCCGGCACCGGCGAGTGGACCATCAACGGTCGCACCCTCGAGCAGTACTTCCCCAACAAGGTGCACCAGCAGCTCGTCAACGAGCCGCTCAAGATTCTCGAGCTCGACGGCGCCTACGACGTCCTCGTCCGGGTCCACGGCGGAGGCCCGTCCGGCCAGGCCGGCGCGGTCCGGCTCGGAGTCGCCCGTTCGCTCAACGGGGTCGACGAGGAGCTCAACCGTCCGGCCCTGAAGAAGGCCGGGTTCCTCACCCGCGACGCTCGCGTCCCGGAGCGCAAGAAGGCCGGACTGAAGAAGGCCCGCAAGGCGCCCCAGTACAGCAAGCGCTGATCGCCCGCGCCGCGCATTCGGTATGCGCTGCGCGCCACAGCCGAAGGCGGCACCCGGACCGGGTGCCGCTTTCGCTGCTCCCGCGGCGCGCGCCGCAGGGAGTAAGTTGGTCCGTCGGACCCACGTCAGGAAGGCAGAACCCCTATGACCCGACTCTTCGGCACCGATGGTGTCCGCGGGCTGGCGAACGGCGACATCACCGCCGAGCTCGCCCTGCAGATGTCCGTCGCCGCCGCCCAGGTGCTGGGCCGGGCGGCACGCGAGCAGGGCCGCAGGCCGAAGGCGGTCGTCGGACGAGACCCGCGCGCCTCCGGCGAGTTCCTCAGCGCCGCCGTCGTCGCCGGGCTGGCGTCGGCCGGGGTCGACGTCCACAACGTGGGTATCCTGCCCACTCCCGCGGTCGCCTTCCTCACCGGCGACATGGACGCGCACTTCGGGGTCATGCTGTCCGCCTCCCACAACGCCATGCCCGACAACGGGATCAAGTTCTTCGCGGGCGGGGGTCACAAGCTCGCCGACGCCGTCGAGGACGAGATCGCGGCGCAGATCGGGCAGGAGTGGGAGCGCCCGATCGGTGCCGAGATCGGCCGGGTCCATGAGAACCGCGCCGGCCAGGCGCGCTATGTCGCGCACCTGCTCTCCGTCCTGCCGAACCCCCTTGACGGCCTCACCGTCGTCATCGACGCCGCGCACGGAGCGGCGAGTGAGGTCTCGCCCGAGGTGTTCCGCCTCGCCGGCGCGGACGTCCATGAGATCGGCGCCTCACCCGACGGGCTCAACATCAACGACGGCTACGGATCCACCTACCTCAGCCGGCTGCAGGCCGAGGTTCGCAGGCGTCGGGCCGACCTCGGCATCGCCCACGACGGGGATGCCGACCGGTGTCTCGCGGTCGACGCGCAGGGCAACGTCGTCGACGGGGACCAGATCATGGCCATCCTCGCCGTCGCTCTGCGGGACCGCGGTGGGTTGGCCGACGACATGCTCGTCGCGACCGTCATGAGCAACCTCGGCCTGGTCCAGGCGATGAAGCGCGAAGGGATCGGGATCCGGCAGACCGGGGTCGGTGACCGTTATGTCCTCGAGGCGATGCGGGCCGGCCACTACTCCCTCGGCGGCGAGCAGTCCGGCCACGTCATCATGCTCGACCACGGGACCACCGGTGACGGCGTCCTCACGGGGCTCATGCTCGCCGCTCGTATCGTGGAGACCGGCCGCTCCCTGGCCCAGCTGGCCACCGTCATGACCCGGATGCCGCAGGTCCTCAAGAACGTCAAGGGGGTCGACAAGTCCCGCGTCGAGACCGACGAGGAGCTGCAGGCCGCGGTGGCTCGTGAGGAGGAGTCCCTCGGCGAGACCGGACGGGTGCTCCTGCGCAAGTCGGGCACCGAGCCCGTCGTGCGCGTCATGGTCGAGGCGGAGACCGAGGAGCGGGCCGAGGCGGTCTGTGACCGCCTCGTCGAGGTCGTCCGCGACCGCCTCGCCCTCTAGCGCCGACACAGCTTTATCGCCCAGGGTCGGAAGGCTCATCTTCGGGAGGGTTCCGTTGTCTCCCTGAGATGAGGGTTCTCGCCCTGGGAGGAAAACTAGCGGTCGCGGGAGGCGCGAATGATCCGCGCGTACTCGCGGCCGGAGTCCTTGACGATCCGTTCCTGGGTCTTGTAGTCGACATGGACCAGCCCGAAACGCTTGCCGTAGCCGTGGGCCCACTCGAAGTTGTCGAGCAGCGACCACGCGAGGTACCCGCGGATGTCGGCGCCGTCCTCGATCGCGTCAAGGACCGCGCCGAGGTGGCCGTGGAGGTAGTCGATCCGGTCAGGGTCGTGCACCTGACCGTCGGCGGAGACGGTGTCCGGCCAGGCCGAGCCGTTCTCGGTGATGTAGATCGGGAGGCCACCCTCCTCGGACGAGCGCATGAGGATGTCGTAGAGCCCGCGCGGCAGGATCTCCCACCCCATGGCGGTATGCGGTGGCCGGGGCGGCTCGACGACGACCCGCTCCATCCCGGCGAGGGGTGATCCGGACTCGCCCTCGCGGGCAGCGCGCACGCGGGTCGGGTAGTAGTTGTTGATTCCGAGATTGTCGAGAGGAGCGGCGATCTCGGCCAGGTCTCCGTCATGGATGTACGAGTGGTCGCTGAGAGCCGCCGTGTCGGCGAGGAACCCGTCGGGGTACCGGCCGCTGAGGACGGGGCTGAGGAAGACGCCGTTGAAGATGTTGTCCGCCCGGCGCACCGCGTCCGCGTCGTCGTCGTCGCCGCCCTCGTCCGGGCCGTAGACCTGGGTCGGGTTGAGGGTGATCGACACCTCGGCCCCAGGGCAGTTCTCCCGGATGACCGGCACGGCTCGACCGTGCGCAAGGAGGAGGTGGTGGGCGGACACCATGCCCTCGACCGGATCCGTATGGCCGGGCGCGTGATGTCCGAGCGTGTAGCTGAGGTAGGACGAGCACCACGGCTCGTTGAGCGTGGTCCAGTTGTGCACGCGGTCACCGAGCGAGGCGGAGGCGACCGCCGCATACTCCGCGAACCAGTCGGCGCTGTCGCGGCTCAACCATCCACCGCGGTCGTCGAGGGCCTGCGGCAGGTCCCAGTGGTAGAGGGTGGCGAAGGGCTGGATCCCACTCTCGAGAAGAGTGTCGACCAGGCGTGAGTAGAAGTCGACGCCCTGCTGGTTGACCGCGCCCGTGCCGCCGGGGATGATCCGCGGCCAGGCGATGGAGAACCGGTAGGCGTCGATCCCGAGTTCGCGCATGATGGCGACGTCCTGCGCGACCCGGTGGTAGTGGTCGCAGGCCACGTCCCCGGTGTCGCCCCCTGCGGTCTTGCCCGGGGTGTGCGAGAAGGTGTCCCAGATCGACGGCGCGCGGCCGCCCTCGGCGACCGCCCCCTCGATCTGGTAGCTGGCGGTGGCCGTGCCCCAGGTGAACCCGTCGGGGAAGGTCCGAGAGAACGTCATGGTGGCCAATGTACCGACTGCGTCCAGGCAGGCAGTTCGGGCCGCCCGCACAGCGTGTTGGGATGGAAACATGGCCACGACCGCACTCAGGGGTTCCCCTGTCTCCACGACCGGCGACCTGCCCACCGTCGGCGCCGTCGCGCCGGACTTCAAGCTCACGGGCACGGACCTCACCGACGTCACCCGGCCCGAGGGGCGCCGGGTCGTGCTCAACATCTTCCCGAGCGTCGACACCGGGGTCTGCGCGACGAGCGTGCGGACCTTCAACGAGCTGGCCGCCGGGCTCGACGACACGAGCGTCATCTGCGTCTCGGCCGACCTGCCCTTCGCCCTCGCGCGCTTCTGCGGCGCGGAGGGGATCGACAACGTCACCGTCGCCTCGACGTTCCGCTCCTCGTTCGGCGAGGACTACGGCGTGACGATGGTCGACAACGCCTTCCGCGGCCTCCTGGCCCGCGCGGTTGTCGTCCTCGACGAGTCGGGCACCGTCCTGCACACCGAGGTGGTCCCGGAGATCGCGACCGAGCCCGACTACGTCGCCGCGGTCAGCGCCCTCGGCTGACTCCCGCCGCTGAGCGGACCGCGGAGGCTCACGTCACCTCGACAGTGCGCTGACGGAGTCCCCGATGCGAACCGTCCCGGCACTCCTCGGGATGAGCTGGATCCCGAACCACGTCGCGCCGTCCCAGGCGTGATGGCGCGCCAGGCTGCGGATCGGTTCCGGCCCCGAGTCCAGGCTGGCGGGCTCGATCGTCGTAAGGACGCACCGGTCGATGCACTTGGCGACGTCGAAGGTCACGTCACCGACGCATACCTCCTGCCAGCCGTCCTCGACGAAGGCCGCGAGGTCACCGTCGACGACGAGGTTGGGCCGGAACCGGTCCATCGCGATGCGCGTCGGCTCCTCGCCACGGTCGAGAGCAGTCTCGACGACCCAGTCCTGGAGCCGTCGCAGTGACGCCGTCGACGCCAGGGTGACCGGGTAGCCGTCCGCGAAGGCGGTGCGGTCATCCGGTCGGGAACGGGCGGGGTTGAGCGGTCGAGGCTCGCCGAGCCGGACGAGCCGGACGTCGTCCCGCCCGATGAGGTGGCCGACCCAGGTGCTCGCCGCTGTGGCGGCGGGTATGCCGTGCAACGGTTTGCCGTGCACCGACACCTCGATCGGTGGTCCGGTCGGGTCGGTCACCTCGATCGGCGGCCGGTCGGAGCACCGGCTCTCGAGCCGCAGACCGGACTCGGTCGGGGTGGCGACGATCGAGAGCAGCGCGCGGTCCCTGCGGGCGGTCACACACTCACCATCGGGCCCGACGGCCATCCAGCGTCGGTCTCCCACCAGGCCCAGGGGCTCGACCGCGGCCTCGGTGCGGCGCCGCCCGGCGGTGCTCTTGACGGGATAGACCGTCACGGACGCGAGCCTCGCGGTCATGCGCCGGCGGGGTCCGCCGAGTCGTCCCTGGGCTGGTCGGTCTCAGACCCCCGCGGTCCCGCCTCGAGTTCGACGTTTCCGACGGTCTCGACGACGCGGACCCGGCCGTGGGCGAGATTGTACTCGGCACCGACGATGGCGAGCCGGCCGTCCTCGACGTACTCGTGGATGAGAGCCGACCGGCTGCCCAGCAGTCGGGTGGTCTCAGCGACGTGCTCCCGCTCGATCTCCTCCGTGCTGGTGCGCCCGTGCCGGGTCGCCCGCAGGACGCTCGGGGCGACGCGCTCGACGATGTCCCGGAGGAACCCCGGTGGCATGTCGCCGCTGTCGACAGCTGTGATCGTCGCAGCGACGGCACCGCAGGAGTCGTGCCCGAGGACGACGATGAGAGGGCACCCGAGGACGCCTACGCCGAACTCGAGGGATCCGAGGACGCTCGGGTCGACGACGTGCCCCGCCGTGCGGACCACGAACAAGTCGCCCAGTCCCTGGTCGAAGATGATCTCCGCAGCGACCCGGGAGTCGGCGCATCCGAAGAAGATCGCGAAGGGACGCTGCTGCGTTGCGAGGTCCCTGCGGCTGTGCACGTCCTGGTGGGGGTGTTTGGGGCTCTCGGCCATGAAGCGGGCGTTGCCGGCCGCCAGCTCGCCCCAGGCCTCGGTGGGGGTCTTGGGTCGGTGGTCCGCGGCGCGGTCGGCGGTCGCGGGGTTTTGTGCGGAGGTGGTCACTGTGTCACTCCAGTCCGGGTCGTGTGCTGATGGAGAACGCGACGGGCTTGGTGACCGACGCGAAGAAGTCGTTGCCTTTGTCGTCGACGACGATGAAGCCGGGGAAGTCCACGACCTCGATCTTCCAGATCGCCTCCATGCCGAGCTCGGGGTACTCGAGGACCTCGACGCTCTTGATGCAGTCCTGGGCGAGTCGGGCGGCGGGGCCGCCGATCGAGCCGAGATAGAAGCCACCGTGCGCTTGGCAGGCATCGGTCACCTGCTGGCTCCGGTTGCCTTTGGCGAGCATCACCATCGAGCCGCCGGCCGCCTGGAACTGCTCGACATAGGAGTCCATCCGTCCGGCCGTCGTCGGACCGAAGGAGCCACTCGCCATGCCCTTCGGGGTCTTGGCCGGTCCGGCGTAGTAGACCGGGTGGTCACGGAGGTACTCCGGCATCTCCTCGCCCGCGTCCAGTCGCTCCTTGATCTTGGCGTGGGCGATGTCGCGGGCGACGACGAGCGGCCCGCTGAGGGACAGTCGCGTCTTGACAGGGTGCTTGGTCAGCTCCGCGAGGATCTGCTGCATCGGCTGGTTGAGGTCGATCGCGACGACGGCGCCCTGTCCGGTTGAAGACGCGCCCACCGCCTCTCCTGCGTGCGCGTCCACGAGGTCGTGGGTCTCGTCGGGCAGGAACCGCGCGGGGTCGGTCTCGAGCTGCTCGATGAAGACTCCCTCGGCCGTGATCTTGCCGAGGCACTGGCGGTCGGCCGAGCACGACACCGCGATGGCGACCGGCAGCGAGGCCCCGTGCCGGGGTAGGCGCACGACACGCACGTCGTGGCAGAAATACTTGCCGCCGAACTGCGCGCCGATCCCGAGCCGCCGGGTCAGGTCGAGGACCTCGTGCTCGAGGTCGAGGTCGCGGAAGCCGTGACCGGTCGCGGCGTCACCTTCCGTCGGGATGCTGTCGAGATACTTCGCCGAGGCGTACTTGGCCGTCTTGAGCGCATACTCGGCGCTCGTCCCGCCGATGACGATGGCGAGGTGATAGGGCGGGCACGCTGCGGTGCCGAGGCTGCGGAGCTTCTCGTCGAGGAAGCGCAGCATCGACTCGGGATTGAGGACCGCCTTGGTCTCCTGGTAGAGGAAGGACTTGTTGGCCGACCCGCCGCCCTTGGCCATGAAGAGGAACTTGTAGGTTCTCTCGTGACCGGGTGCCGTGTCCGCATACAGCTCGATCTGGGCGGGCAGGTTGGAGCCGGTGTTGCGCTCGTCCCACATCGTCACCGGCGCCATCTGCGAGTAGCGCAGGTTGAGCGTGGTGTAGGCGTCGTAGACCCCCCGGCTGAGGTGCTGCTCGTCGTGGCCGGGGGTGAGGACGCGCTGGCCGCGCTTGCCCATGACGATGGCGGTGCCGGTGTCCTGGCACATCGGCAGGACACCGCCGGCGGAGATGTTGGCGTTCTTGAGCAGGTCGAGGGCGACGAACTTGTCGTTGTCGCTCGCCTCGGGGTCCTCGAGGATGGCCCGGAGCTGGCTCAGGTGCCCGGGGCGCAGGTAGTGCGCGATGTCGTGCATCGCCGTCTCGGCGAGCAGGGTGAGGGCCTCGGGACTCACCTGGAGGAAGTCGCGGCCGTCCGGGCCCGGCAGCACCTGCACTCCCTCGGTGGTGAGGAGGCGGTAGGGGGTGAGGTCCGCACCCAGCGGGAGCAGGTCGGAGTAGGCGAAGTCAGTCATGGATGTCCTCTCGTGAGATCACAGCTCGTCCAGACTCGGGGCGTAGGCGCCCGCGTAGCCCACGGTCACGGCGCTGCAGGCCAGGCCTCGCTCGATGGCCGGGCGGACCGCCTCCACGGACGCCTCGCCGAGCGCTGCGCGAGCCTGGGGACCGCCGAGGAAGCCGAGACTCAGCAGGCCCGAGAGCAGCCCGGCCATGAACGAGTCGCCGGCGCCGACGGTGTCCACGACTGTCGTCGCCGTGGTCGGGAGCGTCACCGGCTCACCTGTGCGAGTGCGATAGGTCACGCCCTCCGCCCCCCGGGTGAGCACGACGAGAGCCGGGCCGAGCGAGAGCCAGTGGTCGATGACGTCCTCGGCGGGGCGGTCGGGGTAGAGCAGCCCGATGTCGTCACTGCTCGCCTTGACGACGTCGATGGCCGGCAACAGCTCCTCGACACCGACTCGGACGGCGTCGAGGTCGCCCATGATCCCGGGCCGGATGTTGGGATCGTAGGAGACGGTCGCGCTCTCCCGGTGCGTGGTCATCGCCTCGCGGGCCGGGGTCGCGCCGGGCTCGAGCGCCGTCGCGAGGGACCCTGCGTGGATGTGGACGTCGCGCTTGCCGACCTTGACCGGCGCGAGGTTCCAGTGGATGTCGAACGCGTAGGTCGCGTTGTGGTCGGTGTCGAAGGTCACCTGCGCCGTCGAGGTGGGGTGCTCCGTGACGCTGCGCTTGGCGAGCTTCACCCCCTGCCGCGCGAGGTGATCGGCGATGCGCTCCCCGCGCTGGTCAGCGCCGAGGGCCGTGGCGAACCGGACCGGGTGGTCGAGCCGGGCCAGACCCACCGCGACGTTGGCCGGGCTGCCGCCGACATGCTCGACGTGGGCGCCGGCTGACTCCCGGACGATGTCGACAAGGGCCTCGCCGATAACGAGGATGCGGGGCTTGGACATCGCTGATCGGCCTTTGCGTCGAGGGTACGTCGAGGGTCTGTCGAGGGGTCTGGGGCTGCACACCGGACACGAGGAATCCTAGTGGTCGTGCATCGGCGACAATGGAGGGGTGACCGAGCCAAACCCGTCGACGCAGGCGCCCCTCTCGGCCGAACCCGACCCCTCCTCGAGCGGGCCGCCGGCGGACGAGACGCAGGGCCGACGCCAGCAGGTGAGCGCCTACGCGCAGGGGTCGGTCGCGAACATGCTGCGGTCGCTGCTCGTCATCGGCGCGATCATGGCCTTGCTCGTCATCGTCTTCCCCCGGGCCCAGCCGGTGACCCCCGACATCGACGTGCTCGAGACGGCGCAGCAGGTCGAGCAGTCGACGGGGTGGCCGATCTCGGCGCCCCGAGACCTGCCGGAGGAGTGGGTGTCGACCCGGGCCCAGTACCTGCGTAGCACGGACAGCCTCATGACGTGGCAGGCCGCCTACCAGACGCCGGCAGGTGACTACGCCGCCCTCCAGGAGACGGTCGACGCGACCGATGCCTGGGTCACTGCGCAGGTCAACCGTTCGCCCCGGGTCGGTCAGCTCGAGGTCGCCGGCACGACCTGGGACCAGTACAACCGGGACGGCAAGGTCCAACGCTCACTGGTGCGCCGCGGCGAGCCGGGCGAGGTGACGACGGTCGTCACCGGGACGGCGTCCTTCGAGGAGCTGCAGGTCCTCGTCGAGTCTCTCGAGACGGTCCGCGCCACGTCCTGACCCGCCAGCGCGGTCAGGACGGCCCCTCCGAGGTCCCGCCGGCCTCCACGGCGGCCTGCGCCTCGTCGAGCCACTGCGTACAGCGGCGGGCCAGTGCCTCCCCGCGCTCCCAGAGTCGCATCGACTCCTCGAGGGAGGCGGACCCGCTCTCGAGGGTCGCGACGATCGAGACCAGCTCCTCCTTGGCCTCCTCGTAGCTCAGGACCGCGACCTCGCGCTCATCGTGGTCACTCGGCTCGTGGTCACTCGGCTCCGCGCTGCTCATCAGGCTCTCCTTCGTCGCTGCTCATTCGTCGCTGCTCATGGAATGGTGGTGATCTCGTCGGCGGGGGGTCTCGGATCGGGCTCGCTCAGCACGCGCACCCCGAACTCGCCGCCCGCGACCCGGACGCGCAGCGGTTCGTCGGCGGCGACCTGCCCCGGGTCGCTCACGACCTGACCGTCGGACCGGGTCACCAAGGCGTAGCCGCGCTCGATCGTCGACTCCGGGGAGAGGACGCGCGCCGACCGTCGCAGGTAGTTCACGCGGTCGTGCTCTCGCTCGATCCGACGGGTCAGGGACGCCGTCGCCCGGGCCCAGGCGAGCGTCAGCTCGTCCCGCTGGAGGCGGAGGTATGCGGTGGGCGCCGTCAGGACGGGCCGCGAGGTGAGGCCGGCCAGGCTGGCGCGCTCGTGCCGCAGCCGTCCGGCCAGGGCCCCCTGCAGCCGGCTTCGCGCGCTGCGGACGGTCGACTGCTCGTGCTCGGCGTCCGGCACGATCGCCTTGGCCGCGTCCGTCGGCGTGCTGGCTCGGTGATCAGCGACATGGTCGAGCAGCGGGGTGTCGACGTCGTGGCCGATCGCGCTTACCACCGGGGTGCGGGCGGCCGACACGGCCCGCAGCAGAGCCTCGTTGCTGAATGGAAGGAGATCCTCGACGGACCCGCCGCCCCGGGCGATGACGATCACGTCGACCCCGTCGGTGGCGTCGAGGCCCGCCAGTGCAGCGATGACCTCGGGGACCGCGCTCGCGCCCTGGACGGCGACCTCGCGGATCGCGAAGTGCACGGACGGCCACCGGCGGCGGGCGTTCTCGACGACGTCGTGCTCGGCCGCGCTACCCCGCCCGCAGATGAGTCCGACGGTGCGGGGAAGGAACGGGAGCGGGCGCTTGCGGCGGGTGTCGAAGAGTCCCTCGGCCGCGAGCATCGTCTTGAGGTACTCGATCCGGGCCAGCAGCTCGCCGACACCGACGGGCCGGATCTGCCGGGCGTCCAGGGACAGGCTGCCCCGTTGGGCCCGAAACACCGGCTTGACCTGCGTGACGACCCGAGCGCCCGGCTGCAGCGGCGGCATGGCGTCGAGGGCGGTGACCCGGATGGCGACGGAGAACGACATGTCGACGTCGGCGTCGCGCAGCGTGAGAAAGGCCATCGAGGACCCCGGGCGGCGGGTGAGCTGGACCACCTGACCCTCGACCCAGACGACCGACATCCTGTCGACGTAGTCGCCGACCTTCATCGACAGGAGCCGCACCGGCCAGGGATGCTCGGCGCTGGTGTCGACGGCGCGCTCGGGCACCGAGGCGCGCTCCGGCAGCGCGGCGCTCACCGGGAGCCCCAGTGCCATGAGGGTGTCGTCAACAGTCCTTGTCCTTCGATGCGGGTCTCGCCGAGGTCCTTGGTCAGGGTGATCGCCGTGATCTCGTCCCGCAGGCTAGCCTGTCCGGCCTCGGCCAGCATGCTCGATGCGGACGACAGGCCGCCGGCGAGATCGACGGGGGCACCGGGTCGAGGGCACTCGCCGCCGTGGGCCGGGCCCCCGAGCGTCTCCGGACCGGCCCAGAGCGCCGACTGCAGCCCGCCCTCACGAGCGAGTGACCCGATGACGCGACCCTCGGCGCACGCGCCGAGCAGGCGCAGCGCCCGGTAGAGGTTCGACTTGCCGCTGCCGTCGGCACCCGTGACCACCGTGAGGCGGCCCAGCCCGACCACGACGTCCCGCAGGGAGCGGTACCCGGAGACGGCGAGCGTGCTGATCACCCTCGCCACTCTAGGCAGCAGCGGTGACAGGGGTATGCGTCGCACCGCCGGTCGAACCGGGCCGGCCGCACCGGCACGTACGATGGAAGACATGTCTGTCCAGCCTGACCAGCCGACCAAGCGCGTGCTCCTGGCGGCCCCGCGCGGATACTGCGCCGGGGTCGACCGGGCGGTCGTCACCGTCGAGAAGGCCCTCGAGATGTACGGACCTCCGGTGTACGTGCGCAAGCAGATCGTGCACAACAAGCACGTCGTCCAGACCCTCGAGCGACGCGGCGCCATCTTCGTCGAGGAGACTGACGAGGTGCCCGAGGGCGCCACGGTGATCTTCTCCGCGCACGGAGTGGCGCCGGTCGTCCACGAGGAGGCGCGTCAGCTCAGCCTGCGCACGATCGACGCCACCTGCCCGCTCGTGACGAAGGTGCATCGGGAGGCGGTCCGCTTCGCCGACGACGACTACGACATCCTCCTCATCGGCCACGAGGGTCACGAGGAGGTCGTCGGCACCGCGGGCGAGGCACCCGACCACGTCACCCTCGTCGACGGGCCCGACGACGTCGACAACGTCACCGTCCGCGACCCCGACAAGGTCATCTGGCTCTCCCAGACGACCCTCTCGGTGGACGAGACGATGGAGACCGTGCGCCGGCTGCGCGAGAGGTTCCCCACGCTGCAGGACCCCCCGAGCGACGATATCTGCTACGCCACCCAGAACCGCCAGCTCGCCGTCCGGCAGATGGCCGCCGACTGCGACCTCATGATCGTCGTGGGGTCGCGCAACTCCTCCAACTCCGTCCGTCTCGTCGAGGTGGCCCTGGAGTACGGAGCCCGCGCCGGTCATCTCGTCGACTTCGCCGATGAGATCGACGAGGCCTGGCTCGAGGATGTTCGGACCGTGGGGCTGACGAGCGGCGCGTCCGTGCCCGAGGTGCTCGTCCGCGACGTCCTCGACTTCCTCGCCGAGCGCGGCTACGCCGACGTGAGCCCCGTCATCGCCGCCCAGGAGTCGATCACCTTCTCACTCCCGGCCGAGATCCGTCGCGACCTCAAGGCCGCAGGGATGTCGGACAAGATGACCCACGACGCGAGCTTCGCCAGCTCGCTGCAGTGACGCCCGGCCCGCATCAGGGCCGCTCTGCCCGTGAGGCAACGCGTGAGTGAACCGGTGCCATGACCCCGCCGGAGTCGCTCGTTGTGGGTGACCCGGCGTCCCGCAGTCAGCTGACCTCTCGGACACCGTCGGGCCGCCCATCGCCACCCACGTCGCCACCCGCGCCGCGTTCCGCGTCACCAGCCGAGTCGTCGAGGAGCAGCTCGGGCCGGGCGTCCTCGGCAGCCACCGCCTCGAGGAGCTCGAGAGCCGTGAGGGGGCGAGGTGCCGCGTCGACCGGCTCCACGACGGCGAGGTCCTGGGTGACGAGGTCGAGCTCGCGGAAGCGGCGGGCCGTGACGAGCACCCGCGATTCCAGGGTGCCGACGAGCCGGTTGTAGGCCTCGATGCTCCGGCTCAGTGAGCCACCCATGTCCGTGACGTGCTTGCCGAGGGTGCCTAGCCGGGCATAGAGCTCGCGCCCGAGGGTGAGCAGCTCGCGTGCGTTGGCGCTGAGCGCGTCCTGCTGCCACGTGAAGGCGACCGTGCGCACGAGCGCGAAGAGGGAGCCGGGCGAGACGAGGACGACCCTGCTCCTCAGGGCGCTGTCGTGCAGGGATGGGTCGACGGCGAGAGCCGTGGCGAGCATTCCCTCGCTCGGCACGAAGCAGACGACCATCTCGGGTGTGGTCTCGAACGCGGTCCAGTACTCCTTGTCCGAGAGTGCGCGGACGTGAGCGGTGAGGGCGCGGGCGTGCTCACCGAGGAGCCGGCTGCGCTCCTGCGGCTCGAGCTCCTCCGCCTGGGCGCGCAGGAACGCCTGCATCGGCGCCTTGGCGTCGATGACGAGCACCTTGTCCCCAGGGAGCCGGACGACCGCATCGGGGCGGAGGCCGGCACCGTGACGGCTGACGGCGCTGACCTGGGTGTCGAAGTCGCAGCGCGCGAGCATGCCGGCGTCCTCGAGCACCCGCCGCAGCTGGACCTCGCCCCACGCCCCACGCACGTTCGCCGACTGGAGCGAACCGGCGAGCGACTGCGTGGCGCGGCCGAGCTCTCCGGTCGCCGCGTGCACCTGCCGGATCGTGGCGCTCAGGTCGGCGTACTGGCTCGTCCGGTCCCGCT
>JBHEPF010000131.1:0-49507 GCA_046260445.1 Dermatophilaceae bacterium
CACAAGGAGCATCGTGAGCACCCTGACCGACGAGACCCGCTACACCAAGCTGCGGCGGTTCAACATCATCGCCGCGGTGGTGCACGCCGCCCAGGCAGTGGCCGTGGTGCTCCTGGCGAACGACTTCACGCTCCCGATGACGGCGACCTACATGGCCGGCCCGCCCGGCACACCGCCCCAGGACCAGGTGACGATCTGGAACGTCCCGACCGCCCTCGCGATCGCGCTGTTCCTCGCGCTCTCCTCGCTGTTCCACATCATCGTCGCCTCGCCGCCGTTCTTCGACCGCTACCGCGAGGGCCTGAAGCGCAGCCACAACTACTTCCGTTGGGTCGAGTACTCCCTGTCCAGCTCGCTGATGATCGTCATCATCGCCCAGCTCGTCGGCATCTCCGACATGGTCGCGCTGCTCGCACTGTTCTGGGTCAACGCCGCGATGATCCTCTTCGGCTGGCTCCAGGAGAAGTACCACCAGCCCGGTGACGGCGGCTGGCTGCCGTTCCTCTTCGGCTGCGTCGTGGGATTGATCCCCTGGATCGGCATCCTCCTGTACGTGATCGCCCCGGGGTCGACGTCCGGCGCCGAGCCGCCCGGGTTCGTCTACGGGATCATCGTCTCGCTGTTCCTCTTCTTCAACAGCTTCGCGCTCGTGCAGTGGCTGCAGTACAAGCAGACCGGCAAGTTCTCCGACTACCTCGTCGGGGAGAGGACCTACATCATCCTCAGCCTCGTCGCGAAGTCCCTGCTCGCCTGGCAGATCTTCGGCGGCACGCTCGCGGGCTGAGGTCGGCAAGCCTCGTCGCGGAGCTGTGTCATGCCGAACGCGCGCTATGTCGCGCGTTCGGCATGACGGAGGCGAAGGCGAAAGCCGACGGTCAGCCGCGGCTCACGCGCGCGGCACCCTGATCACGTCACCGGGATGGATGAGGTTGGGGTTGTGGATCGTCGTCGGATTGGCCACCACCAGGCGGTGATAGAGACCGCCGTTGCCATAGTGCTGGTCGGCGATCGTCCACAGCGTCTCGCCGAACTCGACGACGTGCTCGAGGTAGGTCGTGTAGCCCGGGACGATCTGGTCGCCGAGAAGCACCGGCACGACGACACCGTCGAGCTCGGCACCGTCCTTGGGCGAGACGTGGAAGACCTCGATGAAGACCCGGTCACGGATGAAGGCCGCACTCGACACGTCGACGGAGATCTGGAACTGGCCGTGACCGCCGATGCCGTCGCCGGCCATGAAGTGGCCTGTGACCTCGTCGTGGCCCTCCGTGATGCGATAGCTGAAGCCCGCCTCGAACGCCGCCCCGGCCACGCCGCCGACGTGAATCGTGTTCCCCACGATGTCGTAGGGACGCGGTTGCTGGACATCGATCGTCATCTGGTCCTCCTCTGCTCACCGACGGCGCGTCGAACCACGCCGATCCATCGAGTCTGGCAGAGCGACCCGCTCCGCGGAAGGCCGTATGCGCCCGGCCACCCCAGCGCGAAACCTCAGTACTGCACCCGCCGACTACCTCGTCGGCGAGCGGACCTCCCTCGCCCTCAGCCTCGTCGGGAAGTCGGTGCTGGCCCTGCAGATCTTCGGGGGCACGCTCGCCACCTGGGGTCGCCCCCCATGGGTTTGCGGTGCTCCGCTCAGCCGATGAACTCCTCGAGGTCGGCGCAGAAGTCCCGCCCGTCGGTCTGCCGCAGCCGGTGAGCGTGTCGAGGCCGACGAACTCTGCCTCGCCGTCGTCGCTCGGGTCGCTCGGCGTGCCGCCGTGGTCGATGAGGAGCATGAATCGGACCAGACCGGTGTCGGTGAAGAGCCGCTTTCCGTTCAAGGAGTAGTGGTTGGCCCCCGCGGCCTGGACCTGGATGGCCAGGGTCCCGTCGCCGTTGTCGATGACACTGTTGTCGCGGTCGTTGATGGCATAGGTGTTCGTGAAGACGTCCCCGGTCGCCGGGTTCGACCAGGACTGGGCGCCCTGGAACCGGGAGTCGCTCCACTCGACGTGCTCGCTCGTCGCGGGGCCGGCCGCCGCCGGTATCAGCCGAGTATCCGGGCCCGGAAGATGGGGCGGATCCGTGCCGGCACGGATGTCCGGACGAGTGGGCGGCGGCTGTCACGCGCTGCAGCGCACTCGAGTCAGTACGGAACGCGGTCCGGCTTGTCCGCCCAGGCTGCGAAGGGCAGGTCAGTGTCGGCGACCGCGAGGCGCTCCAGCCGCACGGGTAGATCCGCCCGGTGCACCGCCAAAAGCTCGTAGAACCGGAGATCGTCGAACCCGGCCTCCGCTGCGTGGTGGCGGTCTGCCGCATACACGATCCGGTCGAGTCGCGACCACAGCGACGCGGCGAGGCAGAGCGGGCACGGCTCGCACGAGGCGTACAGCGTCGCGCCTGCAAGCGAGAAGTCGCCCTGGGCCCGACAGGCCGCCCGGATCGCCACGATCTCGGCGTGGGCGGTGGGGTCGAGGTCGGGGGTGACGCGGTTGACGCCCGAGGCCAGGAACGCCCGGTCGGCGACGATGACCGCGCCGAACGGCCCGCCTCCGTCCGCAACGTTCGCGACCGCGAGGTCGACGGCGAGGGTGAGCCAGTGGGCGTCCGTGTTCACACGGCCAGTCTGGCCCCGGAACTCAGCGGTATGCGGCGCTCGCGTCGCAGATCACGTACACCTGACGTTCGGGTTGAGCGCGGCGAAGGTTCCGGCGGGGTTGCCCTGCCAGATCCACGCATGCAGGGTGTGGAACGGCGGGCCGCCCGCGGGGTGCGGCGGCTGAAACGCCTGACCGAACAGCCGCGCCGAGCCGTCCCAGGTGGCGTACTCGACGGCCACGAGCTTGAGCGACCCGTTGCGGCGCGGGGCGTAGACGAGGATCTCAGGGCTCGTCGCGTCGAGATCCGACGCGGTCGCGGCGACGCCCCGCCCGTAGTGGTAACCCATGTTGGGCACGCAGGGCGAGACGGGTTCGTACCCGGCCGCGACTGCTGCGTCCACGGAGTGGTATTCCGCGGTCGCGGCCCGGACCTGGGCGAGCTCAGCGCCGACGCTGTCCGGAGCGGCGCTCGCGGCGGCGCTCATCGAGCCGGCGAGGGCCAGCGCCATGAGCCCGCCGGCGACGCGGCGTCCTCTAGTTGCAGTCGATGACATGGTGACTCTCCTTCGGTGGGTTCTTGTCGGGGTCAGCGGGATGGGACGGTCAGGACCGCAGGGGCGACGGCGGCGGACCGAGCACTTCGACGCCGTGTCGAGCGCAGGCCTCGGCGACCTGACCGGGGTCGATCTCCATCGGATCGGGCAGGCGTCCCACGGGCATCTCGGCGCCGAGGTGGGTGACGAGGTCGATGAAGCTCGGCTCGGAACGGCGCCCGGCGACCACCGTGAGGAACCGCGCCGTCTCCGACTCGACCTGGAACGTGTGCGCCTCACCGACCGGGAGCAGCAGGACCGTGCCCGTCTCACCGTGAACACTCTTCCCGCCGTACTCGAACCGGACGCGGCCGTCGACCACGTAGAAGAGCTCGTCCTCCTCGCGGTGCAGATGCAAGGGGGGACCGAAGCCGCGTGGTGCCATGAACTCGACCGCTCCCAGACCCGAGGTGCACTCGCCGGGATCGACCTTGACGGTCGCGAGGTGGTTGAGGAAGGCCCGGTGCACACCGGCACCGTCGGGGAGGAACCGGAACGTCGAACCCTGGGAAGTGGTGATGGTGTTCATGGCACCACCGTGTCGGGCACCCCTTTCGAAAGCCTTTCGATCGCGACTGGACTCAGAGTCCGAGCTCCGCGAGCACCTCATCCAGTCGCCGCTGCGCCTCCGCAGCCTCACCGAGCCGACCGGACCCATGCAGCCGCCGGACCAGCAGCCGATGCGCCCCCTCGTCATAGGGGTCGATCTCCACCACGTTGCGCAGTGCCGCGACGGCGACCGCTGGATCGGCATCCTCACCCAGTCTCCGGGCAGCCGCGGCGACCCTGTCCCGCATCTCGTCGCGCAGTGAACCCGACCAGTCCTCGTACCGGTCCTCCGGCAGCAGGTCGGCATACCCGTCCACGACCGCCTGGTCCGCGGTCAACCTGAACCATGCCTCCAGATCGACCGACACCTGGGAGAGGTCGAGCCGCACCGTGGAGCGGTCTGCCACAACCCCACCACCGAGGACTCGCCGCAATGCGGAGAGCTGCACCGAGAGCCGGGCATTGAGGCGGTTCGAGCACTCGCCGGGCCACAACACCTCGATGAGCTCCTCGCGGGGCACGGGCCAGCCGCGGGCGACGACGAGCCGCTTGAGCAGTGTTCGAGCGCGCCGCGAGCCCCACTCCGCCACCGGCACCGGCACCCCGTCGACGACGACGGCGAACCTCCCCATCGTGGTGACCCTCACGGTGCGCCGGCTGGCGGTCGGCCGCGACCGCACCGTCCCCGTCGTGAAGCGCTCGACCGCGTCACAGATCGCATCGACGTCCCCGGCGAAGGCATAGTGATCTCCGCCGGGCACCTCCTCCATCCGCACCTCGGCGCCCGCAGCCTCGAAGAGCCGCAACGTCTCCCGGGCCCGCTCGATCGAGACGACGGGGTCGCCCGTGCGGTGGACGATGAGCACCGGACACTCCACCCGGTCGAGAACGCCGCGAGCATCCGTGTCGCCGTTGGACTGGAACAGCGCGAGCAGCGAGTCTCGGCTGATCGCGTGGCGCTCGTAGTGCGACCACCATCGGACGAACTCCTCGTCAGCGAGCAGTGACGGGGCGAACAAGGCGATCGAGCGCGACTGCGACGTCCCCCAGGCAGAGACGTACGCCGACCACCGCTCCCTCGCGGCCGCCAGCCCCTCGGGGGTCGAACGCTCTGCGCGCGCCTGGTCCGACAACAGCGAGGCCGCCGTGCCCTCGAGAATGAGGCCGTCGACCCGGTCCGGATAGGTGGCGGCGAACATGATCGCCATCGGCCCGCCCTCCGACACCCCATGGATGTATGCGCTGCTCACCCCGGCGTCATCCATGACCGCCCGGAGCTCGTCCACCCGCTCATCGAGGCCGGGCACGTCGAGGGTGCGATCGGACAGTCCCGTCCCCCGCTTGTCGTAGATGACCTGCCGGGAGAACGATGCATACCGCTCGAACATCCGCCGCACCAGCGGTGACTCCCAGACCAGCTCGACGTTCTGCGCCAGCGGCGGTGCCACACAGATGGTCACCGGCCCCTCGCCGAAGACCTCATAGGCGATGGTCGAGCCGGCGGCCTGGGCGAATCGGATCTCGGGCACGCCCTCCATGCCCCACGAGCCAACCACAGCAACCACCCGATGGGAACCGGCTTGACGAGAACCCTGCGTTTAGGGAACACGCCGTCCACGAGCTCCTCGAGCAGATCGAGGTCGAGCAGTCCGGGCTGTCCCAGCACCTCGCTGTCCTGCGACGCACGGGACTGGTGCGCCAGCAGCGCGTCGGCGGGCAGGTCGTGTACTCGCTCGTCGGGGCCGAGGTCGCCCAGCTCCTCGTCTCGGCCCGCAGGCTGCTGCGCGAGCTGCTCGACGAGGGCCGCGCCATCACGGAGTCGCTGGAGACGGTGGAGGACACCCCGTGAACCCGCTGCGGCTCGCGCGCCGCATCAGCAGGAAGGGCCGGACCGCTGAGCCGGCACCGGAGCGGCCGGAACCCCTCGACCACGCCACGGTCTTCGGCGGTAGCGTTCAGGTGCGGCACGTGGATGCGGGCTCGTGCAACGGCTGTGAGATCGAGGTCGGCGGCGCGTTCGGTCCGGTCTACGACGCGGAGCGCTACGGCGCGCGACTGGTCGCCTCACTGCGGCACGCCGACGTCGTCGGCGGCGGGACCGGTGGCGAGCGGCGCGAGGTGTAACAGTCGGCCGATCTCATCGCTCGGCTCACTGCGAGCACGAACGGTGCATCCAGAGTCGGGCAGGCGTCCCCGGGCCAGGTCCGCTTCGGGGGGTTCCGGTCGCGGGCCGGGTGTCGACAGTTCTGGGGCCGACAGTTCTGGGGCCGACAGAGCACCGGGTACGGTGAGGCAGCGTGACCACCACCAAGCGCATCACCCTCGCCAAGCGACCGACCGGACTGCCCGACGACGACACCTGGGCAGTGGACGAAGTCGATGTTCCCGCCCCGAACGACGGCGAGTTCGTCGTCAAGGTCGACCACATCTCGCTCGATCCCGCCATGCGCGGCTGGCTCAACGACGTTCGCTCGTACCTGCCGCCCGTCCAGATCGGTGAGGTCATGCGCGCCTCGGTGACCGGGACGGTCGTGGAGTCGAAGCACGGCGACTTCGCGGTCGGCGACGCCGTGACCGGGACGCTCGGTGTGAGCGAGTACGCCGTGACCAACGGCCAGGGCGTACGCAAGATCGACACCTCCGTCGCGGGCCCGGCCACGTGGCTGGGCGCTCTCGGCATGCCCGGACTGACGGCCTACCACGGCCTGCACGAGGTCGGCGAGATCAAGTCCGGTGAGACCGTGCTGGTCTCGGCGGCCGCGGGGGCCGTCGGCAGCGTCGCCGGCCAGCTCGCCAAAGCCAAGGGCTGCACCGTCATCGGTGTCGCCGGCGGCGCGGAGAAGTGCGCGTGGCTGAAGGAGATCGGCTTCGACGCAGCGATCGACTACAAGAACGAGAACGTGCTCAAGCGGCTGCGTGAGATCGCCCCCAAGGGCATCGACATCTACTTCGACAACGTCGGCGGCGACATCCTCGACGCTGCGCTGGCGAACCTACGGCGCAATGCGCGCGTCATCATCTGTGGCGCGATCTCGACCTACAACGACGAGAAGCCGGCGCCCGGGCCCAGCCGCTACATGTCGCTGCTGGTCTTCCGGGCCAGGATGCAGGGCTTCCTGGTCTTCGACTACCCGGACAAGGACGAGGCGGCGATCGCCGACATGGCGAGTCTGATCGGTTCGGGCGACATGGTCGCCCGTGAGACCGTCGTCGAAGGTGGCATCGAGGACTTCGGGCGCACGTTGCTGGGCCTGTTCGAGGGCCGCAACACCGGAAAGCTCGTCCTCAAGATCGCCTGAACCGGGTGCGGACCCGGCCGTCTCGACGAGCCTCGTCCGCGCCGGTCGATGGGACGCGACCTACGCCCCCGGCGTTATCCAGGACAGGATCTGCACGAGTCCCACGGCAGCGCAGACGGCCAGCAGCGCAGCGATGGCATAGGCGATGAGCAAGGCCGCGTCGATGCCGTTCTTCGGCTCCTCCGGCCCGACGTAGGGCTCCTTGCCGTCGAGCTCGTCGCGCTCGATCGCCTTGCGCTTGAGCGCCTCGACGCGGGGAACGGTCGGGCTGTGGCGCACCGAGCGCGGGAGGGAACGCCACATGTTGCCGAAGTGGTCCTCGTGGTGCTCGCGCCAGGCCTTGATCGCCTCCTCGACCTCGACGCCGCGCTTCGACGTGCCGAACCAGGCAGCGCCGGCCGCCGGCAGGTCACCCATGCCGTAGAGCACCCCACCCAGCGTGGAGAGGACCTCCTCGTCGGCGGTGTGATGGAGATGACGCGCAAGCGCATCACGCGCTCGCCAGGCCTGCCCGGAGGCGAGGTCGACATGCGCTCGCTCGATGACCTCACTCGCCATGCGCCGCCCTCATGGGGTCGAGACTAGCGAGCCCGGCGCGGAAACCGCAGCGCGACACCGACGGTCAGCAGGGACAGCACAGCCAGTGCGCGGAAGGCCAGCCCGGCGTCGATGGTGAACAACGCGACGAGCCCTGCCGTCGCCCCGGCGCCGGCGACCTGCTGGAACGTGGTCAGTGCCGCACTTCCATGGGAGTACAGCGGCCGGGGCAGGCTGCCGAGCCCGACGTTCATCATCGGGGTGTTGATGAGCACCATACCGATGCTCATGAGGACATGCGCCGTGACGATGGTCCACTGGGCCGTGCCCGGCCCGAACGTCGACATGACCCACATCGCCGTCGTGAACACGACCGCGCCCGGGATGACGAGTGGCTTGGCACCGACCCGGTCGCTGAGCCCGCCGACGATCGGCCCGAGCGCACCCATGACGAGCGCTCCCGGCAGGAGCATGAGGCCGGTCGAGAGCGGGCTCAAGCCCAGCGTCTGGATGGCGAACAGCGGCAGGAGCACGGCCACCCCGAGGAGGCTGGCCAGGGTCACGCTCGTGAGGATGACAGCCAGCCGGTATGCGAGGGTCCGGAACGTGCGCAGGTCCAGGAAGGCTCGCTCCCGGCGGGCCAGCACGCGCTGCCGGAGGACGAACCAGGTGACGCCGAGAACGCCGACGGTGAGCAGGATCGCTGGGTCGACCGCGAGCTCGGCACCCTCACCGAAGCTGCTCAGGCCGAGGACGAGCGAACCGAACCCGAGGGTGGACAGCACGATCGAGAGAGCGTCGAGGTGCCCCGTCCGGATCCGCTGCGAGGCATCCCGCTTGACGGTCGAGCACGGGTACGACGGGTTCACCATGGACGACCTCGCCGACCGCGTCGGCGTGAGCCGGCGGACGCTCTTCAACGTCGTCCCCGACAAGGAGTCCGCGGTGCTCGGTCTGGCGCCGGACTTCGACGCCAGCGAGGAGGGAGCACGGTTCCGGGAGGGCGGTCCGAGCGGGGAGCTCGTGCCCGACCTGCTCGTGATGTTCGAGGTCGCGATGGCGCGCCTGTCGGGAACCGACGCCGAGTCCGCCAGCCAGACGGCCACCGACCGCCTGCTCTACACGGAGGCGCTCGCAGCCGACCCCAAGGTTCTGGCGATGGCGCGCGCCCGGGCGGCACGGCATACCCAGGAGGTCGCAGAGCTCATCGCGACCCGGGAGGACTGGGCGACCGAAGACCTCCGTGCCCGCGCGCTGTCGGCCGCCTTGGGAGCACTCATCCGCGTCTCCTTCGACGAGGTCGCCCGCCGCGATGGCATCACCCCGGTCGCCGAGGTGTCCCGCGAGACCGTCGCCGCCTTCGCGGCCGCGACCAGGGACTGAGCGGCGTCAGGCCAGGGACGCGGCGTGTTACGCAGCAGACAGCGCGGGTCGGGGAGAGGCGCCGCGGGCATACGATCTGCTCGTGGCGACCGATGAGCCCATCCGGACCACTGCGCTGTCCTGCGCGATGCGCGGGATGGCCTGGCGCGATGGCCGGCTCGATGACGAGGCGGTCTCGCTGGAGGAGCTGTCCGGCCTGGCGCACGACCCCTCCCGGCTCCTCTGGGTCGACCTCGTGGCCCCGACTCGGGCCGACATGGCCGTCCTCGCAGAGCAGCTCGGCCTGACCCAGACGACCATCGACGCCGTGCTGGCACCGCACGAGCGGCCGAAGCTCGTGCGCGCGAGCGATCATGAGTTCTTCATGACGTATGCGGTGCGCCTCGACGATGCTGAGTCGCCGAAGCGGTTGGTCACCTCGCGGATCAGCGGGCTCGTCCTCCCTCACGCGCTCGTGACGATCCGCTCTGACGACTCCTTCGACATGGCCGAGGTCGTGCGTCGATGGACCGAGGATCCGGCTCTGCTCGCCAAGGGCACCGGCGTGCTCCTGCACGGACTGCTCGACGCGATCGTCGACGAGCACTTCGACACGATCCAGGAGCTCGACGATGCGATCGAGGACCTCGAGGACACGCTCTTCGAGGGCGGCGGTCGGACGACCCACGGCTTCGTCCGCCAGATCTACGGGCTGCGCAAGGATCTCGTGCAGCTGCGGCGGGTCGTCCTGCCGATGCGGGAGGTCGTCAACGGGGTGCTGCGCCACCGGGTCGACGAGGACGCGCACCTGTCCCGGCTCTACGACGATCTCTACGACCACGTGCTGCGCGCCGCGGAGTGGACCGAGTCGCTGCGCGACATGGTGACGACGCTGTTCGAGACCAACCTCTCGCTGCAGGACATCCAGCTCAACCAGGTCATGCGCAAGCTCGCGGCGTGGGCGGCCATCATCGCCGTCCCCACGGCGGTCACCGGCTGGTTCGGCCAGAACATCCCCTACCTCGGCTTCCAGGAGCCGCTCGGAGTATGGCTCTCGGCGCTTCTCATCGGCGGTGGCTCCGGCGGGCTCTGGGTGCTCTTCCGCCGGCTCAGCTGGCTCTGACCCTGCCACCCACGAGAAGGAGGTCCTACCACCCGGATCGCCGGACGGCAGGACCTCCCCTCAGTGGTGGATCAGCCCTTGACCTCGAACCGGTCGTTGTCCATGACCTTGGCCCAGGCGGCCACGAAGTCGCGGACGAACTTCTCGCGGGCGTCGTCCGACGCATACACCTCGGCGACGGCCCGCAGCTCGGAGTTCGAGCCGAAGACCAGGTCCGCCCGGCTGCCGGTCCAGACCTGACCGTCAGCACCGCGGCCCTCGAAGAAGTCCGAGCCGCCGTCCTTCGGCGTCCACGTGGTGCCGAGGTCGAGCAGGTTGACGAAGAAGTCGTTCGTCAGCGCGCCGACCCGGTCGGTGAGGACACCGACGTCGGAGCCCCCGGTGGTGGCGCCGAGGACCCGCAGACCGCCGACGAGGACCGTCGTCTGCGGAGCCGAGAGGCCGAGCAGGTTGGCCTTGTCGACGAGGAGGTACTCCGCCGGGAGCCGGTTGTCGGTCCGCTCGTAGTTGCGGAAGCCGTCCCACTTGGGCTCGAGCCACGAGAAGGACTCCACGTCCGTCTGCTCCTGGGTCGCGTCGCCGCGGCCCGGGGTGAAGGGCACGGTGACGTCGACGCCGGCCTCCTTGGCGGCCTGCTCGACGCCGACGTTGCCCGCGAGGACGACGAGGTCGGCGAAGGACAGGTTCGTCTGGTCCTGGATGCCCTCGAGCGCCTCGATGACCGTTGCCAGCTCGGCCGGGTCGTTGGCCTCCCAGCTGCGCTGCGGCTCCAGGCGGATCCGGCCACCGTTGGCGCCGCCACGCTTGTCGCTGTCGCGATAGATCGAGGCGGCGGCCCAGGCGGTCTTGGCGAGCTGGGTGACCGAGAGGCCGAGGCCACGGATCTTGGCCTTGGCCGCGGCGATGTCCTCGGCGGTCGTGTTGTGCTCGTTCGCCGGGATCGGGTCCTGCCAGATGAGCTCCTCACCCGGCACCTCGGGTCCGACGTAGCGCGAGACGGGGCCCATGTCGCGGTGGGTCAGCTTGAACCACGCGCGGGCGAAGGCGTCGGCGAACTCCCGCGGGTTCTCCAGGAACCGGCGCGAGATCTTCTCGTACTCCGGGTCGACGCGCAGCGCGATGTCGCTCGTGAGCATCATCGGGGTGCGGTTGCGCTCGGTGCCGTGCGGGTCCTTGACCGTGTTGGCACCGGCGCCGCCCTTGGGCTGCCACTGGCTCGCTCCGGCCGGGCTCTTGGTCAGCTCCCACTCGTACCCGAAGAGCGTCCAGAAGTAGTTGTTGTCCCAGGTGATCGGGGTGTTGTTCCAGATGACCTCGATGCCACTGGTGATGGTGTCGTTACCGTGGCCGGTGCCGTAGCCGACCTTCCAGCCCATCCCCAGCTCGTCGATCGGGGCTCCCTCGGGCTCCGGGCCCATGTACTTGTCCGGGTCTGCCGCACCGTGGGTCTTGCCGAAGGTGTGGCCACCGGCGATGAGGGCGACGGTCTCCTCGTCGTTCATGGCCATCCGGCCGAAGGTGTCGCGGATGTCCCGAGCGGACTTCAGTGGGTCGGGCTCGCCGAGCGGGCCCTCGGGGTTGACGTAGATCAGACCCATCTGAACGGCTGCGAGAGGGTTGTCGAGCTCGCGGTCGCCCTCGTACCGGGCATCCGCGAGCCACTCGGTCTCCGGACCCCAGTACACGTCGGCGTCGGGCTCCCACGCGTCGATGCGTCCACCGGCGAAGCCGAAGGTCGAGAAGCCCATCGACTCGAGCGAGACGTTGCCGGTGAGGATCATCAGGTCGGCCCAGGACAGCGACTGGCCGTACTTCTTCTTCACCGGCCACAGCAGACGGCGGGCCTTATCGAGGTTGACGTTGTCCGGCCAGGAGTTGAGCGGGGCGAAGCGCTGTTGACCGGTTCCGCCGCCGCCGCGACCGTCCTGCACGCGGTAGGTGCCGGCGCTGTGCCACGCCATCCGGATCATGAACGGGCCGTAGTGACCCCAGTCGGCGGGCCACCAGTCCTGCGACGTGGTGAGGACCTGCTCGATGTCGCGCTTGACCTCGGCGAGGTCGAGCGCCTCGAACGCCTTCGCGTAGTCGAAGTCCGCGCCGAGCGGGTTCGCCACGGCGGGGTTCTTGGCAAGGATCCTGAGGTTGAGGCGGTCGGGCCACCAGTTGGAGTTGGCATCACCCTGGGTGGGGTGCGTCTGGTCCCCGTGCATGACGGGACACTTCGGCGCCTCCTCGTTGACCTCGGAGAGCTCGGTGGTGTTGTCCTCGACCTGCCCGTGGGCGGTCTCTTCGTTGACGGACATCTGGATTCCTTTCCCTTGAACCGTTATGCGGATGTTTCAGAGGTATGGGGTGGTTCGGTCAGCTGCGATGAGCAGTTCGGGCAGCGGCCCCAGTAGATGACCTCGGCCTCGTCGATGGCGAAACCATGCGCGTGCTGGACGTCGAGGCAGGGGGCCGCCCCGACGGCGCAGGCGACGTCGGTCATCGCCCCGCAGCCACGGCATACGAGGTGGTGGTGGTTGTCGGCGTGGTGCAGCTCGTAGCGCGCGATCGAGCCCGCCGGCTGGATCCGCCGGACGAGCCCGGCGTCGGTGAGGGCGCCCAGGCAGTCGTAGACCGCCTGGTGCGAGACCGCGTCGAGACGCGTGCGCACGGCGTCGATCACCGACGCGGTGTCCGAGTGCGGTTGCTGCTCGAGCACCCGGAGCACGGCGAGGCGCGGCTTGGTCACGCGCAGGCCGGCGTCACGCAGCTGCTGCTCTGCATGGGGCTTCACTGGCTGAGGGTGCATCGCGACCTACTCAACCGCATTAACTTGACTCAGTCAAGAAAACCCAGCGGGAATCTTGTCCTCTGAGCCGGACATACGACAGCGGGGCGGGGCTGGGGTGGACAGCCGCAGAAGTTGCTGCGGCCGTCCACCCCGGCTGCGGCCGCCGGGCGGAAGTGCGGCGGACACCAACCCGTATGGGCGGGGCGGCTACGTCTGCAGCGTCACGTCATGCCAGTGGCCGCCGGCGATCTCGTCGACGCCCTCGGGCCCCCAGGTCCCCTTGTAGTAGGGCAGCGGGCGCTCGTCGCGGTCGAGGAGGGGGTCGACGATCCGCCACTCCTCGTCGATGGTGTCCTCCCGGGCGAAGCGGTGCCGCTGGCCGCGTATCGCATCACTCATCAGCCGTTCGTAGGCCTCGCGGCGCTGCCCGAGGGCATGTTTGAAGTCGACGTCGAGGGCGACCTCCTGGGTCACCATCTCCCGACCCGGCACCTTGGCCTGCACCGAGAGCGTCACGCCGTCGCTGTGCCCGAGCCGCAGGTGCAGCCGGTTCGCCTCCGGGATCCCGGCCCGCTGCCCGGCGAAGAGCAGCCGTGGCGGACGCCGCAGCTCGACGACGGCTTCCGTCGCACCCCCAGGGAGGTACTTGCCGGCGCGGAGGTAGAAGGGGACCCCCGCCCACCGCCAGGAGTCGACGAGCATCCGGGTCGCCACGAACGTCTCGGTCCTTGACTGCGGCGTCACGCCCTCCTCGTCGAGATAGCCGACGTACTGTCCGACGATCGTGCTCGCCGGGTCGAGCGCCTCCACCTGGCGCAGGACCTTGACCTCCTCATCACGGTATGCGTCGGCCGAGTCAGAGATCGGCGGCTCCATCGCGAGCAGGGCCACCGTCTGGAGCAGGTGGTTCTGCAGGACGTCGCGGACCGTGCCGACGTCGTCGAAGAAGCCGGCCCGGCCCTCGGTGCCGAACGACTCGGCGAAGGTCACTTGGATGTTGGCCACGTGCTGGCGGTTCCAGATCGGCTCGAGAATCGTGTTGGCGAACCGGAACGCGAGCAGCCCCTCGACCGACTCCTTGCCGAGGTAGTGGTCGATCCGGAAGATCGCGTCCTGCTCGAACGCCGCCGAGAGGCAGGCGTTGAGCTCGCGAGCAGACTCGCGGTCGCGGCCGAACGGCTTCTCCACGATCACTCGGCCCCGCTGGGCCAGTCCGGTCTTCGCGAGGCCTTCGACGACACGAGGGAAGACCGACGGAGGGATGGCGAGGTAGATGACCGGCAGCTCGGCGCCCTCGAGCAGCTTCGCGATGGAACGGTAGGTCTTGAGCTCGGCATAGTCCCCCTGCACGTAGGTGAGGCGCTCGGCGAACTTCTTCAGCCGCGTCTTCGTCACCTTGGGGACGCTCGCGGCGACGGCCTCCGTCGCATACTCCCGCAGGCGGGCATCGTCCCAGTCCGACCGGGCGACCCCGATGACCGGGACCTCGAGCTCGTCGCGCTCGCAGAGATGGAAGAGCGCCGGGAAGAGCTTCTTGCGGGCGAGGTCTCCTGTCGCACCGAACAGCACGATCGCGTCTGCAAGGTCAACCATGACGCCAACCTACTCAGGTGTTCGGCCGAGCCCCCTTGCCGTCGTTGACCGGAGCGGAGACGATGGACCGACGTGGACCCCGACCCGAAGGACATGTCATGAGCTTCGAGCCCCAGCCCACCGGCGCCGTGCCGCCGCCTCCACCCTTCCGACCCGGCGAGCTGCTGGACCGCTTCGTCGCCCGACTCATCGACGGTGTCCTCGTCGGTGTCGTTCTCATCCCGATCATCGTCGTCATCGCCATCGTGACGTCCGGGTCCTCGGGGGGCAGGTGGTTCGGCTCGATGCTGACCAGCCTCCTCGGCGCTCTGCTCGGTCTCGGCTACTTCGCCTACATGGAGTCCAGCCGCGGACAGACCGTCGGCAAGATGGTCCTGAAGCTGAGGACCCTCGGACCGAACGGAGGTCTCCCCACCATGGAGCAGGCCGTCAGGCGCAACCTGTGGATGGGGTTGAGCGTGATCGGGGTCATTCCCATCCTCGGCGGGCTCATCGCCGGCCTCGCCCAGCTCGCAGCCGTCATCACGATCGCGCTCGGCATCAACAGCAACACCTCCACCCGTCAGGCGTGGCACGACACCTTCGCGGGCGGCACCCAGGTGGTCAAGATCGGCTGACCTCCTTCGCGCCGGCCACCGCAGGCCACGGCGCGAGCCTGCGCGTGGCAGGCTGGGAGCATGCGCGCACTCGTCAAGACCAGCGCCGGTCCCGGCCTCGAGCTCATCGACGTCCCGGAGCCGGTGCCCGGCCCGGACGAGGTGAAGATCCGGGTCCTGCGGGCAGGCCTGTGCGGAACCGACCTGCACATCCAGTCCTGGGATGACTGGGCCGCCGAGATGCTCCGGCCACCGCTCATCGTCGGCCACGAGTTCTACGGCGAGATCGTCGAGATCGGCCAGAGGGTCCCGACGGACGACCGCTACGGCCTGCGGGTCGGGCAGCGCGTCTCCGCCGAGGGCCACATCGTCTGCCACACCTGCCGCAACTGCCGGGCCGGCCGGCGGCACATGTGTGTACGGACGAGCAACCTCGGCGTGAACCGCGACGGCGCCTTCGCCGACTACGTCGTCGTGCCGCACACCAACGTCTGGGTCCAGCCCGACCTCATCGACCCGGACCTCGGCGCGATCTTCGACCCGCTCGGCAACGCGGTCCACACCGCGCTGTCGTTCCCGCTCAGCGGCGAGGATGTGCTCATCACCGGCGCCGGCCCGATCGGGGTGATGGCCACGGCGATCGCCCGTCACGTCGGCGCCCGCCACATCGTCGTCACCGACGTCTCCGACGCCCGACTCGCGCTCGCCCGGTCCGTCGGCGCGAACCGCACCGTCAACGTCACCCGCGAGCGGATCGCCGGGGCTCAGGCCGATCTCGGCATGGTCGAGGGCTTCGACGTCGCGCTCGAGATGTCCGGGAACCCCAGCGCGCTCGCCGAGCTCATCGAGAACTGCACCCACGGCGCCAAGGTCGCGATGCTCGGGCTGCCGTCCGAGCCGTTGACCGTCGACGGCGCCAAGGTCATCACCCACATGCTCACCCTCAAGGGGATCTACGGCCGGGAGATGTACGACACCTGGTACAAGATGACCTTCATGCTGGAGACCTCCGAGGTCCTGCGCGACGCGATCCGCTCGGTCATCACCCACCGCTTCCCCGCCGAGCAGTGGGAGGACGCCTTCGCCGCCGCCCGCTCGGGTGAGGGCGGCAAGGCCATCATGGACTGGAGCTGAGGAGACGACGATGGTGTACGCACAGGTCCGCGACCAGCTCGCCGGCGAGCTGGTCTCGATCGAGGAGGCCGGCCTCTTCAAGCACGAGCGACAGATCACGACGCCGCAGTCGGCCCACATCGAGACGACCGCGGGTCCGGCGCTGAACTTCTGTGCGAACAACTACCTCGGGCTCGCCGACCATCCGGACGTCGTGGCCGCTGCTCGGAAGGCGTTGGACGACTGGGGGTTCGGCATGGCCTCGGTCCGCTTCATCTGCGGGACCCAGACCCAGCACCGCCGGCTCGAGCAGGAGATCGCCGACTTCAGCGGCCTGGAGGCCGCGATCCTCTTCCCGTCGTGCTTCGACGCCAACGGCGGCATCTTCGAGGTCCTCTTCGGCCCTGAGGACGCGATCATCTCCGACGCCCTCAACCACGCCTCGATCATCGATGGCGTCCGGCTCTCCAAGGCCCAGCGCTTCCGGTACGCGAACCGCGACATGGCGGACCTGCGCACCCAGCTGCAGAGCGCCCAGGAGGCCGGGGCCCGGCGGGTCGTCATCGTCACCGACGGCGTCTTCTCGATGGACGGCTACTTCGCCCCGCTCGCCGAGATCTGCGACCTGGCGGACGAGTTCGGGGCGCTCGTCATGGTCGACGACTCCCATGCCGTCGGCTTCGTCGGCGAGCACGGCCGCGGCACCCACGAGCACTGCGGGGTGTTCGACGGGGTCGACAACCGCGTCGACATCATCACCGGGACGCTCGGCAAGGCGCTCGGCGGCGGCAGCGGCGGCTATGTCGCCGCGCACCGGGAGATCGTCGACCTGCTCAAGCAGCGCGCCCGGCCCTACCTGTTCTCCAACGCCGTCGCCCCGGCGATCGTGGCCGGGTCGCTGGAGGCGCTGCGGATCGCCCGCGAGAGCGACGGGCTACGTGAGCAGCTGCGCCGCAGCTCTGAGCTGTTCCGTGCCCTGATGACCGAGGCCGGCTTCGACCTGCTCCCCGGCTTACACGCGATCGTCCCGGTGATGTTCCCCGGCGAGGACGGCGCGCGGCAGGCCTCACAGGTCGCCGATGCCATGCTCGAGCGGGGCGTCTACGTCATCGCCTTCAGCTTCCCGGTCGTGCCCCGCGGGCAGGCGCGGATCCGCGTCCAGCTGTCGGCGGCGCATACCGAGGCCGATGTCCGCACGTGTGTGGACGCCTTCGTCGCCGCCCGGGCCGAGGTCGGCTGACCCGCCCGCCCGCTCCGGTGTCGCCGCGTTTGGTTCCCTCCCCGCGTTTGGTTCGTTGTCTTGAAGTGGGAGCGATATAGCGGCCCAAACCGGTGGTAACGAACCAAACACGAGGAACGGTCCCCACTCACCCGACCGGGTCGGACGGAAAGCGTCAGAGGCCGGAGAGCTCGGTCGCCAGGTCGTCGAGGCCGAGCGCGCCGAGGGAGAGCGCCTTCATGTGCCAGGCCTTGAGGTCGAACTCCTCACCCCGGCCCGCTGCAGCCCCCCGGGCCGCCTCGCGCCCCTCGAGCCAGACCCGCTCGCCGAGCTTGTAGCTGATCGCCTGTGCCGGCCACCCGAGGTAGCGGATGATCTCGGACCGGATGAAGTCGGCCGGCCGGCCGGAGTGCGCCGCGAAGAACTCCTCGGCGAGCTCGGGTGTCCACACCTCGCCCGGCGCGAGGGGCGAGTCGTCCGGGATCGTCAGCTCCAGGTGCATCCCAAGGTCGATGACGACCCGGATCGCCCGCATCATCTGCGCGTCGAGATAGCCGATCCGCGTCTCGTCGTCGAGGTAGCCGAGCTCGTCCATGAGCCGCTCGGCATAGAGCGCCCACCCCTCCGTGGCACCGCTCGAGGAGCCGACCGAGGTCTGGAACACCGACAGCTGTGGCGCGACGTAGACCCACTGAGCGAGCTGCAGATGATGCCCCGGGACGCCCTCGTGGTACCAGGTGCTCACGAGGTCGTAGACGGGGAACGAGGTCCGTCCCAGCGTTGGCAGCCAGGTGCGTCCCGGCCGGCTGAAGTCCATCGACGGCCGGGTGTAGTAGGGCGCCGCCGCCGACCCCGCCGGGGCGATCATCGCCTCGACCGTGCGGATCGGCTCGGCGATGTCGAAGTGCGTCCCGTCGAGGTCGCGGACCGCCTCGTCCATCATGTCCTGCAGCCATGTCTGCACCGCGTCGACGCCGTCCACGAGGGTGCCGTGCTCATCGAGGTGCCGCATCGCCTGAACGGGCGTCGACCCGAGCAGGATCCTCTCCGCCAGCGTCTCCATCTCGGCCCGGATCCGCTGGTACTCGGCCCAGCCCCACGCATACGCCTCCTGAGGGTCGACGTCCGCGCCGATGACCCGCCGGGCGGAGCGACGATAGCGCTCCTCCCCCACCGCGTCCGGCGTCCCGACGGAGTCCGGCAGGTAGACGTCGAGGAGGTATGCGCTCAGCGCCCTGGTCGCGTCCGTCGCCGACGCCGCCGCCTGGGTGAGTGGGTCCCGCTGCGAGTCAGGCCCCTTCGCGACGAAGTCCGTGAACCAGTCGCCCGCGACCCACTCATCGAGCAGTCCGGCGAGCTCGCGGACCTGGCGTGGCGCCGCGAGCAGTCCGCGAGCGCGGCCCTCATCGAGGGTCGTGGTCCACGAGCGATAGGCGTCGCCCACCCGCGACATGCGGCGTCCGATCGCCGCCCAGTCCTCGTCGGTCCTGGTCGGCATGAGCGTGAAGGCGCTGCGCAGTGCCTGGGGCGGCCCGAAGATGTTGCGGATCTCGCGGAGGTGGTCGCCCGCTTCGTGACCCTCGACGACGACGCCGAGCCGGTCCCGCAGCAGCGTCGCACAGCGGACCTCCCGCTCATTGCCCGCCTCGAGCTCATCGAGAGCGGCGAGGGTCCTCTCGGCGAGCGCGCGGTCGGCTGCGTATCCCGCCGGCGAGAGGTCCGGCACCCGGTCCTCGTGCGGTCGCATGCCGAGCGCGGTCGAGAGGATCGGGTTGAGCTCGGCCAGCTCGGTGACGTATGCGTCGGCGAGTTCGCGCGGCGTGGTCGGGGCGCTTGTGGCGTCGGTGGTCATCCACCCATCCTCGCAAACGCTGAGGTCCACGGCGCGGCGAGAAGGACCGTACCCCTCGTCGACGAGCACGCGTCGTCGGTCCAGGCGACTGCCGCATAGCCTTGAGCCCATGACCTCCCCTGCCGCCACCCGCGACCTCTCGAGCTCGATCACCCTCGACGTCACCGCCCCGGCCGAGCTCGTCCTGTCCATCGCGGTGGCCGACTCGGTCACCCGCTCCTCGGAGGACGTGTCGTTCACCGTCGACGGCACACCGCTGTCGGAGCAGAGCGTCTCGGTCCTCACGATGCGTGGCGGCACCCGCCTGCACCGGCTCTCCGACGTCCCGGTCGGCACCCTCGTCATCTCCTACCGGGCGGTGGTCGAGGCCGGAGCGGTCGACGGCGAGCCGGTGACCGACCTCGCGGAGATCGTCTACACGCGGCCGAGCCGGTACTGCGGCTCCGACCGGCTCGCCGCCGTCGCGGCGACCCACTTCGGGGAGCTCTCCGGCCGGGCGCTCATCGATGGCATCGCCGAGTGGGTGCACGCGAACATCGCCTACACCCTCGGCAGCTCGGACGTCACGGACGGGGCGCTCGAGGCCTACCTCTCCCGGCAGGGCGTCTGCCGGGACCTGGCCCAGCTCGTCATCACCTTCTGCCGGGCCCGGGGCGTGCCCGCGCGGCTCGTCTCCGTCTATGCGCCCGGCCTGACCCCCATGGACTTCCACGCCGTCGCCGAGGTCGCCGTCGACGGGCTGTGGGAGGTCGTCGACGCGACCCGGCTGGCGCCGCGGGAGTCGTTGGTGCGGATCGCGACCGGGCGAGACGCGGCCGACACGGCGTTCCTCACGACGCTGTCCGGTCGCACCACCCTGATGTCCATGCAGGTCCTCGCCACGGCCGGCCCGGACCTGCCGCAGGAGGACCCGAGGGCCACGGTCCGACTCGCCTGAGCGGTCAGTCGAGGCGGGTGACGTCGACGCCCACGTGGAGCGTCGACGAGGTCGTCTCGTCGTCGTCGGTGTAGATGACGCCCTTGAGCGGTGAGACGTCCCGGTAGTCCCGGCCCCAGGCCGTGACGATGTAGCGGCTGTCGCAGAAGTGGTCGTTCGTCGGGTCCAGGTCCACCCACGCGCCATCGGGTGTGAGCACGGACACCCAGGCGTGCGAGGCGTCGGAGCCCTCCATCTTCTCCTGACCCGGAGGCGGGGTCGTCTCGATGTATCCCGAGACGTAGCGCGCGACCAGCCCCACCGACCGCAGTGCCCCGAGTGTGAGGTGCGCGAAGTCCTGACACACCCCCGCCCCGATGGTGAGGAACTGGGGCAGCGTCGTGTTGACGTTCGTTGCGCCGGAACGGAACTCGAAGTCGGCGCGGATCCCGTGCAGCAGCCTCGACAGAGCCGTGCCGAACCCGTCCCCCTCCTCGAGATGACGCCGGGCATACTCCGTGACCTCGGGATGAGCGCCGACCACGGGTGACGGGAGCAGGAACGTGGCGCGCTCCCACGGGTCGGCCGAGCCGTCGATCTCCTCGCGCGCCGATGCGAGGGTCCAGCGGTCGAGCGCGGCCACGTCGACGCGCGGCCAGGCGACGTCGACCAGGGCCTCCTTGGTCACCGTGAGAGAGGTATGCGGTCCACGCACCTCGAGGTAGTGGCTCGGGTTGCCCTGCCAGTCGACGCGCTCGGTGACGATGGCCGGCTCCGGGTCGACGGTGAGGTCGCTCGAGACGAGCCGCTGCGTAGGGGTCGCCCGGAAGGACAGGAAGCCCCGCTCGTAGCAGGCGATGACCGGCTCGGTGTAGGTGTATGCGGTGCGGTGCCGCACCGCATACCGGCGCGGTTCGAAGTCGGCATCGGACTGGCTCACGGGGTGCTCTCCTGGCTCACGCCGTGCCTCCCGGGGCCCAGTCCGAGGCGAGCACCGTCGGCCGAGAGGCACGCGCGAAGTGCTCGCGCCGCAGCTCGCGGGAGATGCCGCGCAGGTCATAGGCGACCTTGTCGAGCAGCGCCCGCACGTCCTCGCGTGATGCCTCGTCGAGAGAGCCCACCTCGACCTCGCCGAGATAGCTGCCGACCTCCGCGACGACCGTGGCCGAGTCGGCACCGACGAGCCGGAGATCCTCGGCGAGCCGGCCGGCCTGGAACGCGACCGAGCGCGGGTTGGCCTCATCGAGGAGGAGGATCGCGACCGCCGAGTCGACCGGGGCGAGAGGGCCGTCGCCCGACACGGTCCGTCGGCGGTGGGTGATGATGCTCTCCCCGGCCTCGAGCACCGCCTCGGCCACCTGCCCCTCGATGATCGCGGAGCGCTCCACCTGAAGGCAGGTCCGCAGCAGCTCGACGGTGTGCTGAGCCCGCTCCATCCGGATGCCCGCGTCGATCCAGCCCCACGTCGCGTCCCGGACCAGCGACTCCGCGATGACGCCGGAGACGGCGAGCGTGGACTCGAGCAGGTCATAGAGCTGGGGCTGGAGCTGCTCGTCGACGGGTGCAGCGGCCGCGACGGTCCGCTCCATGCGGGAGAGCACATGCCAGAGGTCGTGGCTGAGGACGTCGCGGACCTCCTGAGCGGCGGCGACGAGGCGGGCCACCGCATACCCGATGCTGCCGCGCAGGCCGGTCTCGCGCACGAGCCGGCGCAGGTGCTCCTGCGCGCTCTCGTCGCGCTGGACGGGGAGTTGGGTGAGCGTCGCGAGGAGACCCCTCATCGCGAGCGCCGTCGCGTGACCAGGCGTCCCGGACCGGGTCGCATGGTCCTCGACGAGGTCGTCGACGACGCGCAGGAGACGGGTGGTGCCGTCGGCGCGCTCGGCATACCGCCCCACCCAGAACAGGTTCTCGGCGACGCGCGGGGTGAGGGTGAGGTGACGCAGCGGTACTGGTGCGACCGTGTCCCGCCCGCCGGCCAGGCGCAACGGCTCGGGCCCGGGCTCCGCGGGCAGCACCCAGACGTCCTTGGCGATGCCGCTGCCCATGACCGGCACGACCCACGTGCCCGCGTCGGGCGCAACCCGCCCGAGCCCACCGGTGAGCATCTCGACGTCGTCACCGCGAGCCACCCCGAAGGTGCGCAGCACGAAGCGCCGCTGCTCCAGCCCACTCGAGGCGACGAACGGCTCGTCCGACAGCGACAGCGCCGCCTGCCCCACCCACTGCCAGGGTGCGGCCTCGATCCGGGCGCGCAGCTCGGCGCGGCGTTCGGCGCTGAGCAGCCAGCCGCAGTGCGTCGTCTGGGCGGTGTTGTGGCTCACCGGCTTGAGGACGAGCGAGTCGAGGTTGGCCAGCACGTGGCTGCGACCGGCCGGGTCCCCGCACCAGTGCGTCTCGACGGCCGGCAGGAGCAGATCCTCGCCGAGGACCAGGCGAGCGATCGCCGGCAGATAGGCGTGCAGCGCCGGGTTGTCGATGACCTCCGAGCCGAGGGGGTTGGCGACGGCGACCGTGCCGCGCCGGGCCGCCTCGAGGAGGCCGGGGACCCCTGTCCCGGCCCGCGAGCGGATCTCGAGCGGGTCCGCATGGGCCGAGTCGACGCGGCGGTAGACGACGTCGACCGCCTCCCGCCGGGAGCCGGACCGGATCCACAGTCGGCCCCCCTCCATCGCGAGGTCCTCGGCCTCGACGAGCGGCAGGCCGAGCAGCGTGGCGAGGAACCCGTGCTCGTAGGCGGTGGCACTGCCCGTCCCCGAGGACAGCAGGACGGCGCGGGGGGAACGGCCCCCGTTCGGGGCCGCCTCGAGCAGGGCGCCGGTCATCGAGTGGAAGAACCCGCGCAGCCGGGCCGGGGCGACCCGTCGGTGCAGGCTCGCCATGACCCGGCTCGTGATGCGCCGGGTGGCCATCGCATACCCGGCTCCGACTCCGATCGAGGAGCGGTCGGCGATGACGGTCCAGCGACCGTCCTCGTCCCGGCCCAGGTCCGCGCTGCTCTGCTGCAACCGGGTCGTGTGGTCGGCGTCGATCACCTGTGGGACGAACCCGGGGTGGCTGAGGACGACCTCGGGCGGGAGCACACCGGCGTCGACGAGGCGCCGCGACCCGTAGATGTCGCGCAGGACGAGGTCGAGGAGTCGGGCACGCTGGACGAGCCCGGTCTCCAGCCCACGCCACTGCGCCGCGTCGATGACGACGGGCAGCGGGTCGATGACCCAGTTGCGGCCCTGGAGGTGCCACAGTGGCCCCTCCAGCCCGTCGCTCTCCTCTCGCGTCGCAGAGGGAGCCGGGGTGGTCGCGGCGAGCGGCCCGCCCTGCCCGTGGCGGATGCCGTCGTCCTGAACGAGGCGGCGCATCTCGGCCCGTGCGGTGAGGAGACCGGCCAGGCCCATCGAGTCGGCGGCGTCGGCGATCAGGTCCCTCGGATCGAGGGCGGGGCTCGCCGTCATACCGGCACCCTAACGAACGACGCGCTCCCACTTGCAGGACCTGTCTACCCTCCCACGGGTGCAGACTGAACAGATGGACGTCGACGGAGCGCACGTGCTCCTCACCGGGGCCACGGGGGCTCTCGGTCGCGCACTCGCCGTGGCCCTCGCCGGACGCGGGGCGCGACTGACACTCGCGGCCCGAGGAGTCGATGCCCTGGCCCGGCTGGCCCGCGAGACGGGCGGCCAGGCGCTGCCCGGGGATCTGCTCCGCGCTGAGGACCGCAGCGAGCTGGTCGCGGCCGCCGAGGATCGGCACGGTCCCCTCGACGTCCTGCTCAACAACGCCGGGGTCGAGACCTCCAGCCATGTCGCCGACGAGGACGCCTACTCTCTCGAGAAGGCGGTCACGCTCAACCTCCTGGCGCCGATGGACCTCTGCCGGCTCGCGCTGCCCGGGATGCTCGCCCGAGACCGCGGCACCATCGTCAACATCTCGAGCCTCAGCGCCATCAGCGCCGTTCCCGGGATGGCGGCGTACGCCGCGACGAAGGCCGGGCTGAGCCACTTCACCTCAGGCCTGCAGGCCGACCTGCGCGGCACCCGCGTCCGCACGCTGCTCGTCGAGCTCGGGCCCCTCACGTCCCCGATGATGCACCGGGCCCGCGCACACCCCGCCACGGACGCCGCCTTCGGCCGGTTGCTGCGCACGCGACTGCTCAGCATGACGACATCGCAGGAGGCCGCCACGGCGGTCTGCGACGCCCTGGGCCGGGACCGGCGTCACCTGCGCCTGCCGCGCCGGACGATCCCGTATGCGCTGCTCACCCAGGCGCCCCGCGAGCTGGCGGCCGTCGCGCTCACCGGGACGCCCCGGGGAGGCCGAGAGTGAAGCCTCTCGTGAACATGCGACGCACGCCGGTCCGGCGCAAGATCGCCGCCGCGACCTGGCGACCGTCGCGCGACGGTCGCATCTACGCCCGCCTCGAGGTCGATGTCAGCCCGGCTCTCGCCTACGCCGAGCGGGTCGGGAGCGAGTCGGGGGTGACGGTCTCGGTCACCCACATCGTCGGCGCTGCCCTGGCCCGGGTCCTGCGGGAGGTCCCGGAGTTCCGCTCGCGCATGGTGTTCGGTCGGGTCGTCCCGCTCGAGCAGTGCGACATCGCTTTCGCCGTGGACATCAACGGCGGCTCCGACCTCGCGCCGATCAAGGTCCGCCAGGCCGACACCCTCAGCCCGTTGGAGATCGCGTTGGCGCTTCAGCGCGGCGCCGAGCGGCTGCGCGCAGGTCGTGACGACGCCTACAGCCGGACGTCCCGCCTCGTCGAGCTGGCTCCGTCGTGGGCGATGCGCCCGGTGCTCGCGATGTCGGGCGTGATCTCGGGCGGACTCGGGAAGCCCGCCTTCGGCCAGCCCGGGTTCCCCCTCGGCACCGCGTTCATCTCCAATGTGGGGACCGTCGGGCTCGACGAGGCCTACCTCGCTCCGCTTCCGTTCGCGCGGACACCGGTGTACCTGGCCATCGGTGCACAGCGTGAGCGGGCGCTCGTCATCGAGGGAGAGATCGTCGTGCGTCCCACCGTCGTGCTCGTCGCCACGGCGGACCACCGCCTCGGGGACGGCTCCCATGCCGGCGAGATGGTGGCCGGCATGAAGCGCCTCATCGCCGACCCGTCCCTGATGACCCACGGCTAGCCTGGAGCCATGATCCTCATCACCGTGAAGTTCCCCATCCGCGAGGACAGGCTCGAGGAGTGGCGTGAGCTGTCCGCCTTCTACGCCGAGTCGGTCAACGCGGAGCCGGGTTGTGAGTTCTTCGAGTTCGCGCAGAGCGTCGAAGAGCCCGACACCTTCGTCTGCATCGAGGGCTTCCGAGACGCCGACGCGGGTGCCGAGCACATGCGCCAGGACCACGTCGCGAGGTTCATGTCCGAGATGCCGGACATCGTCTCGGACCAGCCGCAGATCATCTACGTCGACGCCGCCGGGGTCGACGGCTTCGCGCCGATGGGCGAGATCCGGCCCCGCGAGGCGTAGCCCTGCGGGTCAGCGATGCGGGTCAGGGGAATGCGATCCGCTGCCCGATCCCGCGCTCGGTGGCACGTTCGAGGACGAGGGACGCGAGCGCGATGTCGTCCATGGCGATACCCATGTTGAGGAACATCCGCCGCCCGCTCTCAGGCACCGTCGCCTCGCCGGTGACGACGGAGGCGAGCTCGGTGTCCGGTTCGGGGAAGTCGAAGAAGTGGTTCACGCCGGCCACCGAGGCGTACTGCGCCCGGTCGTCGACCGAGAAGATCGACGCATCCTTGACGGCGACCGCGCTCATCGCGTCCCCGTAGTCCACGGGCAGGAGCAGCGCGTCAGCGGCCGTGTCGAGACAGTCGAGCCTCGGCTCGAGCGGGACGGTCACCGTCGTGATGACGAGGTCCGCGCCCTCGACGCACTCCGTGGGCGTCTCAGCGACCGTGACCAGGCAGTCGACGGCGGCCTGCCGGATCGCGGCAGCGGCTTCGGCGTGGTGGTCGTGGACGACGACCTCCTCGAGCTCGGGGTGCTCGGTGAGCGTCACCTCCAAGTGCCGACGTCCCTGGGCGCCGTACCCGATGAGCGCAAGGCGACGGACAGCGCCCGGCACGTGTCGCATCGTCACACCCGAGACGCCGGGGGTGCGCATCTCGGTCACCCAGCCTCCGTCGAGGAGTGCGATCGGGCGACCGTTGGCGGGATCGTTGACGATGACCGTCCCGTAGATGTAGGGCAGGCCGTTCGCGTGGTTGGTCTCGAAGCCGGTGACCCACTTGATGCCCAGCGCGTCACTGCCCCCGAGATAGGCGGGCATCGCGTTGGCGAAGGCACCCTTGCGAGGGGCGACCTTGGGCTTGGGCGGGTTCTGCACCAATCCTTGCGCCTTCTGCCGGAAGGCGTCTTCGAGGACGTCGATGATCTCCGGCCAGGTCAGTTCCAGGGACTCCAGGGCGGCGCGGCCCAGGACGAGCAGGTCGGAGGAGGGCGGTGTCATGCCGCCACGCTACTCCGATGCCCAAGAGCCTCCCGTATGCAACCGATTCCGTCGCTCACTGGCGATTTCCTCGCTGATGCGCGACCATAGGGTCCAGTTCACGACTGATCCGGTGGCCCATCGTCATCGCAGCCCCACCCTGCCCCACCCTAGGAGAGCCTCCGCATGACCACCTCGGCGACCGTAACCGCGTCCACCGTGCCCGCGCCCGACCCCAACACCCGCCGGCACATGCCCCCCTCCTCCCGGCCGCTCGACCCGGCCCGGGTCGAGGCCCTGCTCGCTGCGGAGTGGGAGCGGTTCACCGCGTCGACGCCCAAGTCGGGCGAGCACAACGTCCGGGCAGGCGACATCCTCCCGCTCGGAGTGACGAGCTCGTTCCAGCACTGGGACCCCTACCCCATCTCGATCGAGTCGGCCCGCGGAGCCTGGCTCACCGACGTGGACGGGCAGCGCCTCCTCGACCTGTCGATGGGATTCGGCGCGATGCTCGTCGGGCACCTCAACCCGGTCGTGGTGGAGCGGGTGACCGAGGCGCTCACGCATACCGGCACGTTGTTCGTCACCCCGTCGCCCCAGGCGACGGAGGTCAGCGAGCGGTTCCGGGACCGGTTCGGCCTCGACATGCTCCGCTTCACCAACTCCGGCACCGAGTCCTTGATGTATGCGATCCGTGCCGCTCGCGCGTTCACCGAACGCAAGGCGATCGTCAAGATCGAGGGCGGCTACCACGGCGGCTACGACGGCCTGCAGGTCTCGGTCAAGCCCGAGCTGGACGAGATCGGTCCCGCCGACAACCCCACGCCTCAGGTGCCCTTCGACGTCGAGGCCGGCACGGTCCACGTCATCGCCTACAACGACCTGGAGCAGCTGCACCGGGTGCTCGGCGAGCACGGGTCGCAGATCGCCGCGCTCGTCATCGAGCCGGTCATCGAGAACCTCTCCATCGTGCTGCCCGACGAGGGCTATCTCGCGGCCGTTCGTACGGCCTGCGACGAGCACGGCGTCGTCCTCATCTTCGACGAGGTGAAGACCGGGCTCACCGCAGGTCCGGCCGGCGCGGCGCAGCGGTTGCAGGTCAAGCCCGATCTCATCACCCTGGCGAAGTCGATCGGCGGCGGGCTCCCCCTCGCGGCCTTCGGCGGCAAGCGCGAGGTCATGCAGGTCGTCGTCGACGGTCGGATGGCGCACTTCGGCACGTACAACGGCAACCCGCTCGTCATGGCCGCGGCGATGGCGGTCGAGGAGATCTGCACCCCTGAGGCGCTCGCCGAGGCCGAGGCGATCAACGTGCGCGCCATGGACGCGATCGACGAGATCATCGCCGAGTACGAGCTGCCCGCCCACACCGTCGGGTTCGGCGTCAAGGGCTGCGTGACCTGGTCGACGACCCCGGTGCGCAACTACCGCGACTACAAGGCGACCGACTTCCGCGTCGCCGAGCTCTCCTGGCTCTGGGGCCTCAACCGCGGCATCCTCACCCCGCCCGGGCTCGACGAGCAGTGGCTCGTGTCCCTCGCCCACACCGACGAGGACATGGGACACCTCGTCTCGCACTTCCGTGAGCTGGCGGCCGCGCTCCGCGCCGAGAGCTAGGACGAGGACTCGCGCTCAGCGAGGAGCTCGCGGAGCAGCGGGGTCGCGATGTTGCGGCCGGTGAGGATGACGACGACCGGGCCGTCTGCGGTGACGGCGTCGTCCGTCAGGATGCCCTCCCGCAGTGCGGCGACCCCGACGGCACCGCTGCCCTCGACCACGAGTCCGGCCTCGGCGGCGAGCTGAGCGACCGCCGAGCGGATGGCGCTCTCGGGCGCGGCGCATACCGGCATGTGGGCGTCCGCGAGCAGACCCGGCGTGACGCTGTCCGGCTCGATGTTGCCGGCGAGCCCGTCGGCGATCGTCGCTCCGACCTCGACGCGGACGACGTGACCGGCCTCGATCGCTGCGGAGACCGCGCGGGACTCGGCCGCCTCGACGCCGACGGTGCGCCAGCCGGGCTGGACCGTCAGCACATGCGCCATTCCGGCAGCCAGGCCGCCGCCGCCGACCGGCACGACGACGGTGATGGTCTCGTGTCGAGCCGGTCGGTCGCGCTGTTCGAGAAGCTCGGCGGCCACCGTCGCCTGGCCGGCGATGACGTGCGGGTCGTTGTACGGCGAGACGAACCGCCCCTCGTTCGAAGCGATCTCGAGCGCTGCCTGCTCGGCTTCGTCATAGTCCCGCCCGATCTGACGGAGGTCGATGTCGAAGGTCCGCAGCCGCGCCACCTTGACCGAGGAGGCCGTCTCGGGGACGACGACGGTGGCCCGGGCACCGAGGCGGGTCGCCGCGTATGCGATCCCGAGGCCGTGGTTGCCGGCGGAGGCGGTGACGATGCGCGCACCCTCGGCCGCATACGCGGAGCACGCGGCGAGCGCACCGCGGACCTTGAACGACCCGGTCGGCTGCACCGTCTCGAGCTTGGCCCAGAGCGGCCGATCGATGCCGGAGAGCCGGAGGCGGATGAGCGGCGTCGGCTCGAGATGCCCGGCGATGACGGCTCTGGCCGCGGTGAAGTGGGTGTCGTCCGGCACGGTCATCGGGCCATTATCTCCGCCGGAGAAGCGGGCAGGCCGACTTCCACAAGTCCGCTGAGCTCATCGAGCTCGGTCGGGACCTTGCCCGTGAAGCGCTGGACACAAGCCCCTGACGTGATGCTGTGGCGGCAGCGGGCGTGGTCGGCGCGCTGCCGCCACAGTCATGGAGAACTCGTCGCCGTGGAGCCTTGTCAAGGTTCGGTCACCCCACTATAATAGAACACACGTTTTGATCTAGTCCCACGCAACAGCAACCGACACGACAACAACCGACACGACAGCCGACACGAACCGAGGGGAGGGACCGTGGCCACTCCACTGCCGCTCATGCTTCCGCAGACGGACCCGCCGGACGGTGGTGCGCGGACTCCCCCGCCCGGTCCCTTGGCCCCTCTGGTGCAGTCGCTCACCGAGATGACCGCCTCGGTCCGGGCCCTCGCACCGGCCGTCTCGGCGGCTTCGACCGACGGTGAGGTGCGGATCGCCGACCTCACGGCAGTCGTCGCGATGGTGAACCAGCTCGGTCGTGCATCCGCGGGGATCGAGGCGATGGCGCTGGCTGCGTTCGCCCGGCGCGACGAGGTGACCGACCCGGCCGACCCGTTCGCGGAGCCGCGGCCGGAGCAGGTCCGAGGGCTCGGGTTCGTCCACGACGATGCCGGCCTCGAGGTGGCTCACGTTCTCGGCGTCTCCGAGGGCTCCGGGTGCACGCGCGTGGACCGGGCCGCAGAGCTCACCTCCCGGATGCCTCTCACGCTCGCAGCCGTGACCGAGGGCCGCATCGAGATGTGGCAGGCGCACCACGTGCTCGAGGAGTGCCGCCTTCTCGACGACGAGCAGGCCCGCCTGGTCGACGAGTGGCTGGCCGGTCGCCTCGGCCGGATCGAGCCGACCCGCCTGCGCGCGGCGACCCGCTACGCGATCGGGCGGATCGATCCCGAGCGCGTGCGCCGGCGGGCCGCGAAGGCTCGCAAGGACCGGACCCTTGAGATCATCCCGGCCAGTGACCCGGGGCTGTCCCAGGTCTACGCGCTCATCCCGAGCCATCACGCCGCGGCCATCTGGGAGGCGGCTTCGGCCCTGGCGACGGAGTACCAGACGTTGGACCCAGGGCTCACCGCGGACCAGGCCCGCGCTGACGCCTTCGTCGACCTCGTCCTGTCCGAGGTCGACGTACGCGCCCACGTGACCCTCGGTCTGCCCGTCGTCACCGGGGCGGCCTCCGCGGTCGGGGAGGCGCACGAGCGACGTCCCGACCCGACCGAGGGCAAGGCTCCCGAGGACTTCACGCCCGAGGACATCGACTACCTCTTCGGGCCCGAACGGGACGCTCCTCGCAGTGGGCACGGCCCTGCCTCCACCGATCCCCCGCACACCACCCCGGCCGCCGGCCCTCCCGACACGGGGCACGAGACCTGCGCACCCGATCCCGGCTACGACGGACCGGGCACAGCCCCCGACCGGATCCCCGACTGGATGCTCGATCCGAGCGTGAGTGCAGAGCCCGGGGCGCCGATCCACGGGACCGGCCCGCTCGCGGGGGCCTTCACCTCCGGGGTGACCATCCCGAAGGTCGGCCATATCCCCGGTGACGTCATCGCCCGCCTCCTCGAGCGCCTCGACCTCACGATCTCGCGCGCCCTCATCGACGCGGCCGACGGGACCGTGCTGGAGACGGTGGCCGATGCCTACAGCCCGCCTCGGTCGATGCGTGGCTTCGTCGTCGTCCGCGACGGGCAGTGCCGGATGTATGGCTGCACCCGTTCGGCCGAGCGCTGCGACCTCGACCATGCCGTTCCCCACGACCAGGGCGGCCCGACATCACCCGCCAACCTCGCGGGACTGTGTCGTCATCACCATCGGGCCAAGCAGTCGCGCCGGTGGATCTACCACTTCGATCCGGAGACCGGCATCGCCACCTGGATCAACACCCGCACCGGCACCATCCGGGCCACCCAGCCCGCAACCTCACTCGCGGCCAACGCCATGCACCGCCGCACGACGAGGCAGCCGGAGCCGCAGCTCACTGCGGAGGCCGAGCCCACCCGGCCGGACCCCGAGCCTCCGCCGTTCTGAGACTCAACCCTGGCCGTTCACCCCAGCCACTCGGCCGCCCGCGCCAGCAGCGCGGCCCGCTTCTCCTCCGGGAACCCGTCCCACATCGCCGGCATCCGCCGGGAACGGAAGTTCGCCTCGAAGACCTCACGGTGGTCGTGGACGAACGTCCAGTACAACGCGTCCCAGTCGCCGGTCCACGGACCGGCTGCGAAGTCCGACATCTTGCGCAGGTAGTTGCTCCCCGACACATACGGCTTGGTCGTCATCGCCTCACCCGCGGCGAACTGGCTCATGCCGTAGACGTTGGGCACCATCACCCAGTCGTAGGCGTCGATGAACAGCGCCATGAACCACTCGTAGACCTCGTCGGGGTCGATCCGCAGCAGGCACATCGCGTTGCCGAGCACCATGAGCCGCTCGATGTGGTGCGCATAGCCGCTGTCGAGGACCCGCTCCACGGTCCGGTCGACCGGATCGAGACCCGTCTCGCCGGTCCACCAGCCCGCACTGAGTGATCGGGTATGCGCGAGCCGGTTCGACGTTCGCAGCCGCCGGCCATAGAGGTGGTAGGTCGCGCGCATGTACTCACGCCAGCCGATGATCTGCCTGATGAAGCCCTCGAGTGACTCGAGCGGGACGTCGTACTCCTCGGCCGCCTCGAGAGCGGCCTCGAGCACCTGGCCCGGGGTGAGCAGACCGATGTTGAGCATCGGGGTGATGAGCGAGTGGTAGAGGTACGGGTGCTCCCTGGAGAGGGCGTCCTCGTACGGACCGAACAACGTGAACCGCTCAGCCAGGAACTGCTCCAGGTGCGCAACGGCGTCGCTATGCGTCGTCGGCCACGCGAACGAGCGCGGGTCCCCGGGCGCATCCGGGAAGTCGGCCGCCACCGACCCGATGGCGTCGGCAACGTGCGTCGGTGGCGTCGGGAACGAGACCTTCGGCGGGACATGACCCTTCGGCAGCTTCTTGCGGTTCTCGGAGTCGAAGGACCACCGGCCGCCGACCGGAGCGTCCCCGTCGACGAGGACGTCGAGCCGGCGCCGCTGCCAGGTGTAGAAGTGCTGCATCCGCGCCGGGTGCTCGGCGAACCAGGCTTCGAGATCGGAGCGGGAGGTGAGGAACATCGGCGACTCGAGGACATCCTCGGCCCGCAGCTCGTACCCGCCGTCCGCGAGCGCACGCCGAAGGTCCCGCTCGAGCCGGTCATCGACCACGTCGAAGACGCTCACCGTGCTCGGCCGCAGCTCGCGAACGTATGCGGTCAGCCGCTTCTGCGTCGACTCCTCGGGATCGGAGCGGATCACCTCGGCGTCGAAGCCGCCGTCGGTCAGCCGGTCGACGAACGCCGCCATCGAGGCACGGTGCAGGACGAGCTTGTGGGCGTGGAAGGGGTACTGCCGGAACAGCAGGTCGTCCTCCACGAGGACGAAGACCGTGTCGCGCTGCGCCTCGAGATGCGCCTCGAAGAGCTGGTGCGGATAGATGATCCGCAGCGCGGTGGCACTCACAAGCCTCGACGCTAGTCGGTGCGCGCCTCCGCCGCGCGCAGACCGAGCGCTCCCGTCAGATCGTCAGAACCCCGGAGCGGCCCCCTTGTCGCTCAGCGCGGCCCCCTTCACGGCGTGCCAGTACGAGGCGTGCCGACGTAGGTCGAGCCGGTCCGGGGCGGTGACGAACGGCTCCGGCTGGTGGACGTGGACCGCGTGGCCGGACTCGCGCAGCGCCGTGACGATGTCGGCGAAGCGCGGACTCGGGGACGATGTCGTCGCGATCGTCCTCGCGCCCGCCGCCCTGGCCCGTCCCCGAAGAACCTCGGCTACGTCACCGCGCTCCTGCGTCAGCGGCATCTCCTCGAGACACTCGCCGATGAAGGCCGCCCGGGCCGGCGCATACCGGTTGCGGTCCCAGAGCTCTTCGTCCCAGACGAACACCGCCGGGGCGTCCGGGTATGCGGTGATCGCCTCGTTCGTCGGGCTGAGCCGTTCGCCGTGCACCCAGACGAGGACCGGGTGAGCTCCGCATACGACGTGTCGAACGGGCAGCCGGAGTCCCGCAGTGGACAACGGGAGCAGTACCGCTCCCCTCCGTTGTCGAGCAGGTTGGCTCGGTTCCAGACGTAGGGCGCCCGGCGCCACGTGGAGGCGACCCACTGCCAGGACAGGTTGTTCGACGCGGGGTCGCCGTCGAGCAGGTGGGTGAGGAACCAGCGTGCGCCGGCCTGCCAGGCGACGAGGCGATGATGGACGAGGTAGGACGCGAGCCACATCCGGGCGTGGTTGTGCAGGTAGCCGGTCGTGACGAGCTCCTCCTGCCAGGCGTCGACGCAGGCCAGACCGGAGCGGCCCTCCTCGACGTCTGCGGGCATCGTCCACGAGTACTCGCTCGCCGGCCGACCGGTCTTGTAGGGCTCGATGTCCTCCCAGATGCGCGGCCCCAGCACGGCGTGCACGCGCACGTAGAGTCGCGCCAGGACAGCTCGTTGACGAGCTTGTAGGCGCCACCCGGGCCACCCATCGCGAGCGCCGCGCGGCGCACCTCGGCGAGGGTGAGGACCCCATGACGGAGGTAGGGCGAGAGCCGGGTCACCGCGCCGTCGAGGTGGTTGCGGGTGCGGTCGTAGGTCACGGGATCGATGCGCCCCAGCGAGTCCAGGGCCGCGGACCGGCCATCGTGCATCATCGCCAGTCCCGCTCGAGACGCCGCTGCAGACCGTCGAGGATGAGCTCGAGGCCGAAGTCGAACTCGTCGGCGAAGTCGTAGCCATGCCCGAGGACCTGCTCGTGCAGCATCGCCGACAGATGGGGGTACTGCTCGGCGGGGACGAACTGCTCGATGCCGGCGGCGAACTCCTCGGCACCCCCTGCCTCGAACGGCACGGTGTGCTCGGTGAGGACGAACCCATAGATGTATGCGTCGATCGCCGAGAACGCGTGCGTCGCCATCGGTGCCGGGAAGCCGTTCGCGAGGAGGCACCCGAGCATCGCGTCGTGATGGCGGAGCAGGGCCGGCCCGGGCACGCCGCGGGACTCGATGAGGCCGAGCGCCCACGGGTGCGCGGCGAGCGCCCCGCGGGCCGACCCGGCGCGGCGCGTCATCGCCTCCCGCCACGGCTCGGTCGGCTCGGGCGGGTCGATCTGGGTGAACACCCAGTCGGCGAGGGCGTCGAGGATCGCCCCCTTGCCCGCCATGTGGTGGTAGAGCGACATCGCCTCGACCCCGAGCTCGGTCGCGACGTTGCGCATGCTCACCTGGCGCAGGCCGCCCGCGTCGGCGACGCGCACGGCCGCCTCGATGATGCGCTGCGGACTGAGCGCCGGTCGCTGCCTGGCCATGGCGAGAGCCTTTCACGTCGCAAAGACGGGGCCATAGGGTGGCGCTCGTGAGCCCACTGCGCCGGACGACCCTGCTGCTCGGCGGCTGCCTCGTCCTCGGCGTGGGCGTGGCGCTGCTCCTCGTCGCCGACCTGGGCTCTGACGGGTTCTCGACGCTCGTCAACGGTCTGACGATCGCGACCGGACTGCCGTTCTTCGTCTGCAACATCATCGTCTCGGTGTCGTTCCTCCTCATCGCCGCGCTGCGCCGGGTCATCCCGGGCGTCGGGACCCTCGTCCAGATCCTCGTCGTCGGGCTCACCGTCTCGGTGATCTTCGAGGTGCTCAGCACCCCGGACTCACTGCCCGCACGCGTCGGTCTCGTCATGCTCGCCATGCCGGTGCTTGCGGTCGGGATCGCCGCATACCTCGGCGCCAGTCTCGGTGCCGGTCCGATCGAGGCTGCTGCACTCGCGTGGGATCCGCCCATCCCGTTCCGCTGGAGCTACAGCGCCGTCCAGCTCGTCGGCGCGCTCACCGGCTGGCTGCTCGGGGGTACCGTGGGTCTGACGACGATCATCGTCATCGCGCTGCTCGGGCCGCTGGTCGACCTCACCAGCCGGGTGCTGCGCCTCGACGTGCACCAGAGGCCCGTCCACCACGCGCCGGTCGGCTGACCGAAGGAGCCCGTATGCGCCTCACCACCCACGTCACCGGCCCCGCCTCGGTGGAGCTCGCCTGGGAGCGGTACGCCGATCCGGCCCTCTGGTCGACCTGGGCGCCGCAGATCCGGACGGTGCGGATCCACGAGGGGGATCCGGGCCGGATCCACGTCGGGATGCGCGGAACGGTCCACGCCCTGTTCGGCCTGTCGGTCCGGTTCGAGGTCACCGATGTCGACGAAGCGGCACGCACCTGGTGGTGGACGGTCCACCCACCCGGGCTCACCCTGCACCTGGGTCACACCATCGAGCCGCGCCCCGACGGACGCACCCGCACCGGACTCATCATCGACGGCCCGGCCCCCGTCGTCCTGACGTATGCGCCGGTCGCCCGCCTCGCCCTCCACCGCCTCCTCGCCGTGGACAGGGTGGACAGCGCCTAACGTCGAGGTATGCGAGTCCGTCCCCTCGGCGGCGCCCCAGGGTGCCTCATCATGATCCTCGTCAGCATCCTGCTCTCGGTCCTGCTCACGGTGGGGCTGAACCTGTTCCTTCGCTGAGTCCGAGGAGCCGCCCGGCGTTGTCGTGCAGCACCTGCCGCTCCCACTCCGGTCCCATCCCGAGGTCGAGGACCGCGTCGAGCGCCTCGAGGTAGGGATAGGGGATGTTCGGGAAGTCGGAGCCGAAGAGAATCCTGTCGCCACGCTCGAGGAGGACGCCCTTGAGGGCCCTCGGGAACGGGTGCTGCTCCTCGGTGAACCGGGTGAACGCCATTGTGGTGTCGAGGTGGACCCCGGGGAACTCGGTCGTCAGGTCGAGGAACTCGGCATACTCGGGCATGCCCATGTGGGCGATGACCAACGTCAGCCGCGGGTAGCGGTCCAGCAGCCGACGCACGTGAGAATGGCCCGTGAACTCCCCCGGGGCCGGCCCGTCACCGCCGTGGAGGACGAGCGGGATCCCACTGTCCTGCAACGCCTCCCACACCTCGTCGAGCAGGGGGTCGTTCGGGTCATAGCCGCCCACCTGGACGTGCGCCTTGAAGATCCTGACGCCGTCCACGGTGGCGGCCCGCACATACTCACCGGCCCCGGGCTCGGGGAAGAAGGTGCCGGAGCGGATGCAGTCGGGGTTGGCGTCGGCGAACTCGGCGGTCCAGGTGTTGAGCCACCGGGCCATGCCCGGCTTGTGCGGGTAGCAGAGGGAGGTGAAGCCGCGGAGCCCGAAGGACCGGAGGGCTGCGAGCCGCTCCGCTTCGGCTGCGCGGTAGGCGATCGGCCAGGCCCGCCCGGTCAACGGACCGGCCTGGTCGAAGTACGACCACACCTTGCGCATCACCTGGTCTGGCATGAAGTGCGTGTGGACGTCGATGATGCCGGGGATGCCATGGTCGGCCAAACGCGACCGGATCTGCTCGGCCTCGTGCGCTGGCAGCTCGAACGACGGACTCGACATGCGTGCCATCCTCGCAGGTCACGCGCCCGCGCTCACCCCTGCGGAGGTGGAGTCGAGGGCGCACACCTGACATGGTCGACGGATGACTACTGCTGTGGCGACTGACCTGGAAGCCCATCTGGCGCAGTCGCCGGCCTGCCTCGCACGTCACGCGACCGACGACGAGATCGCTGCCGCGCTCGCCGAGATGGTCGCCCACCGAGACTATCCGTGCCTCGGTGCCCGCTCGGTGTTCCGCCGGGATGCCGCGGAGATCGCCGTTCTCCCGAATATGGCCGCCGACGACCTCGTCGCCACCCTGGGTGAGCGCCTCCGCACCTTTGCGGCCGAGCACGGCGACAGCGAGGACCTCGTGTCCTTCATCGCCGTCTTCCGGGACCCCGTGGCAGGCTCGGAGCGAGAGTTCGAGACATCGTTGTGGCGGGTGCTCCAGGAGCTGCACGACCGCGATGACACACCGTGGCCCGGCGATGTGGCGAGCGACCCGAGTGACCCCCGGTTCGCCTTCGCCTTCAGCGGCACCCCCTACTTCATCGTCGGCCTGCACCCCGCAGCGTCGCGGATCGCGCGCCGGGCCCCGCTGCCGACGATGGTGTTCAACCTGCACCGGCAGTTCGAGCGGTTGCGGTCCGACGGCACGTTCGCACGGATGCGCACCGCGATCCGGCGTCGGGAGGAACGGCTGCAGGGGTCGGTCAACCCCATGATGGATGACTACGGGTCGTCCTCCGCCGCGCGCCAGTACTCCGGCCGCGCAGTCGAGATCGACTGGCGGGCGCCCTTCGCACCGAGAGGAGCTCGCGGATGATCGACCCGGAGCACCCCCAGCCAGTGCACGACCTCTCTCCTGCCCGACGCTACGACGGTGATGGCGACGCTCCCGCTCCCGGCTGGACGCGCATACCGCCGCAGTCCGGCCTCCTCGTCGAGCTCGCGCCCGGCCAGGCGCTGGAGGTCGTCGACCCTCTCGGGGAGCAGGTGAGCGACCTCTACCTCGTCAGCTCCGAGGACGTCGAGGAGTGCTTCTCCGCGGGCCGGACCGTCGACTACAACAACACCTTGTATGTGTCGGTCGGGGGCCGGTTGTGGTCGAACCGGAGCCGGGTGATGGCGACGATCGTGGCCGACACGGTCGGGGTGCACGACATGACGCTCACCCCGTGCAGCCAGGACACCTTCGACATCCTCTATCCCGAGTTCGAGGGCGCTGAGCACCCGAGCTGCTTCGCCAACCTCTGCGCTGCACTCGAGCCGGTGGGGGTCTCCCGGGACCGGATCGGCACGACGCTCAACGTGTTCATGGACGTCTGGACCGACCGCGCCGGGGAGCTGCACATCGACCCGCCCCCGACCACGCCCGGTGACCGCTTCGCGATCCGCGCCGAGATACCGCTGTTCGTCGGCGTCACGGCGTGCTCGGCGGAGAAGTCGAACAACGGTCACTGCACCCCGATCGACGTGCGCGTCACCACCTGACCTGTGCGCTCAGCGCCCCACCCGTACACACCAAGGAGGACCTATGTCCAAGAAGGTTGTTTTCCTCGTCGCCCACGAGGGCATTGAGCAGATCGAGCTGACCGAGCCGTGGAAGGTCGTCACCGACGCCGGCCACGAGGCGATTCTCGTCAGCCCGGAGGCCGGTGAAGTGCAGATGTTCCACCACCTGGACAAGGGCGACACCCGCCCGGTCGACCGGTTGGTCTCCGCGGTGTCGGCGGAGGACTTCGACGCACTCGTCCTGCCCGGTGGAGTGGCCAACCCGGACGCTCTGCGGATGGACGAGGGAGCCGTGTCACTCGTGAGGAACTTCGTCGCCTCCGGCCGGCCCGTCGCCGCGATCTGTCACGCAGCCTGGACCCTCGTCGAGGCCGATGTGCTCTCAGGGCGTCGGCTCACCTCGTGGCCCAGCTTGCAGACCGACATCCGCAACGCGGGCGGTGAGTGGGTCGACGAGCGCGTCGTCGTCGACGCGAACCTCATCAGCAGCCGCAGCCCGGACGACCTGCCCGCGTTCTGCTCGGCTCTCATGGACGCTCTCGAGCACGGCGCTGCGGGAAGCGCTCCGGAGTGAGCCGAGTCCCTGGGCCGGAGCGCTGCGCGGGGGGTCCTCCCCCCAGGGGTGGCTACTCGACGAAGCGCGCCCAGTTGGCGCCCGCGCCGATCTGCACGCGATCGACCTGCTCGAGCCGACCCTCGGCGCCCAGATGCAGCAGCTGGGCGTGCGTCGACTCCTCGCCAACGGCCACGACGAACTCGCCGTCCGCGGTGACGGTGAAGCCGCGTGGGACCTGCTCTGTGTCGGTGTAGCCCACCGCGTTCCCGAGGTGACCGGCCTCGCTCAACCGAGTGACGGTGAGCTGGGAGGAGTTGCGCTCCGAGGTGACGAGGTAGTCGGCTGCCCGGTGGACGTCGGCGCCCCAGATGAGCGGCTCCTCCTTCGGGTCCGCGTGGATCGAGCTGTGATCGAGACCGGCGGTGGGGTTGACGACGTCCACCGCCTCAGCCTTGTGCAGGGTGCCGCCGCCGTTGATGTCGTAGCGGATCGCTTCGCCCGAGAACTCCGTCATGAGGTACGCGTTGCTCCCCTCGATCACGAGGTGCCGCGGGCCGGAGCCGTCCGGGGCTGCCGCCGTCGGCGGGTCGAGCGGCGCCAGCCGGCCGTCGTCCGCCATGGCGAACTGGGCGATGAGGTCGTCACCGAGCGCGACGGCATAGACCCGCTCCTCGCCCCCCGAGCGAACGGAGATGATGCAGTGCAGGTTGCGGTACTCGAAGCGGGAGTGCGGCTCGCCGAGACGCTCGCCCTCGACCGGCCAGACCGCACCGAAGCCGCCGCCGTAGGAGGCGCCGAGGAGCGCGAGGCCACCCCTCGCCAGCGACAGGTAGGCCAGCCCGTCCTCGACGTCACGCCGACCCAGCTCGGTGAGCACGCCGCTCTCGCGGTCCAGGCGCAGCGTCGCGATGCCGGGCGGGTCGCCCTTGTACCCGGCGAAGACGAGGTCGCGCTCGGCGTCGACGGCGAAGGTGCCGCATCCTTGCAGGTCACCGGAGGTCGCGAGGACCTCGAGGCGAGGCTCGGGGTCGCGGTGAAGCCGAAGGGTGCTGATCGTGCCGTCGCGGGCGTTGGCGATGAGAAGGAGCGCGCTCATCTCCTCAGGCTATCCATGCGCGCCATCGCCGGTCCGAGCCCATGGTGCCACTATCGGACGATGGCGACGAACGAGACGAAGAGCGGGTTCAGCGAGGCCGAACGCGCGGCGATGAAGGAGCGCGCCGCCGAGCTCAAGGCCTCCCAGGGCGCGGGGTCGAAGAAGCGGGAGAGGGAGTTCCAGGCCTGCCTCGACGCGATCGCCGCGATGCCGGACGACGACCGGGTCATCGCGGAACGGATCCACGCGATGGTCACCTCGACCGCACCCGGGCTCGACCCGAAGACCTGGTACGGCATGCCCGCCTACGCCAAGGACGGCAAGGTGGTCTGCTTCCTTCAGGTCGGGTCCAAGTTCGACAGCCGGTATGCGACGTTCGGCTTCCAGGACGCCGCCCACCTCGACGACGGAAACGTCTGGCCGACGACCTTCGCGGTGACGAAGCTGACCAAGGCCGACGAGAGGATGCTCGCTGCGCTCGTCCGCAAGGCGGTCGGCGAATGACGAGATTGCCACAGGCCAAACCACCCGCTGTGTGACGCGAGTCACTACGCTGTCGGGCACCCGGATGCTGGAGGCTCGACGATGAGATTCCCGAGAACTGTCCTGTTGGTCGTCGCCGCGATGCTGGCGAGCCTGATCCCGATCGCGGCGAACGCGGCACCGAGCCAGCCCGGGAGTCGGGACGGCTACTCCATCGAGGTCATGTCCTCGCCGCCTGCGTACGTCTCCGCGGGGGACGCGCGGATGCGGATCTCCCTCCCGCCCGGACAGGTCGGCAAGGTGCGCATCACGGTCGAGGGCCGCGATGTCACCGACGCCTTCACGCCGATCGACCAGCGCACCCTCGAGGGAGTCGTCGACGGCCTGGCCGTTGGCGACAACACGGTTCGCGTTCACCTGGGCAACGCCCGGGCCGCAGCGCGCGCCTCCCTCACCCTCACCAACCATCCCGTCACCGGCCCGATGTTCTCAGGGCCCCACCAGGAGCCGTTTCTCTGCGCGACTGCCAGGCACCGCAACAACGCGGGGCTCGGAGAGATCCTCGACGACGACTGCAGCATGGAACGGGTGGTGTCCTTCACGTACAGGACCACCGGCGGCGCGTGGGCGGACTACACCCCGGGTTCGACCCCTGACGACATGGCCACGACGACGACGATCGACGGTCAGACCGTCGACTACATCGTCCGTTGGGAGCGCGGAACCATCAACCGCTTCATCTACTCGATCGCCGTTCTCTCCCCCGAGGCTCAGGAGGTCGACACCCCCGATCTCAGCGCGTGGAACGACCGGCTCATCTACTCGTTCCAGGGCGGTGTCGCCATCGGCCGCTACCAGGGCAACCCCTCACAGAGTGCGATGCTCCTCGACAACGGCCTCCGTGCCGGGTACGCGGTGGCGTACTCCACCGGAAACGCCACGAGCACCCACTACAACCTCGAGCTCGGCGGCGAGACCGCGATCATGGTCAAGGACCGGTTCGTCACCGCATACGGAGTCCCCGACTACACCGTCGGCATCGGTGGTTCCGGCGGGGCCATCCAGCAGTACGTCTACGGGCAGAACCACCCCGGTCTCATCGACGCCGCCATCCCCATCCAGTCCTACCCGGACATGATCAGCCAGGTCATCCACATCGGCGACTGCGAGCTGCTCGAACGCTGGATCGACGAGCAGATCCTCACCGGCGGTGACCCGAAGTGGCGCGACTGGGAGAACCGGTCCCTCCTCGAGGGCCTCAACGCCATCAACGGCTTCCCCAACAGCTTCCGCGCCGTCATGCCGACCGCGCCGCTCTACCCGGCGGGTTCGTCGGAGTGCATCGAGGGCTGGCGTGGTCTCAGCCCCCTGGTGCTCAACCCGAGCTACGGGACGGCACCCGGTGCCACCCCCGCCCAGCAGGCAGACACGGAGTGGACCCACTTCGCGGATGCCATCGACATCTACGGGGTCAATCCCGAAGATGAGTACGCCAACCGCGTCTGGGACAACGTCGGCGTGCAATACGGCCTCGAGTCGCTGGTCGACGGCAGCATCACCGTGGCTGAGTTCCTCGATGTCAACGCGAACGCCGGATCGTGGAAGAACGAGCCGGACATGGTGCAAGAGCGCTGTCCCTACATCTCGCAGCTCTGCCCGTCGCCCGCCCAGCTGGGCGGGCTCACACCCTTGCAGATCTACCCCTCGCTCATCGACCCGTGGTCATGGAACAACATGGCGCTTTCCACCGACGGCGGCCAGACCCCCGCTCCGCGCGTGGAGGCCGACCCCGACGCGATCGAGGCTGCATACGAGCGCGGGCTGGTGTTCCGCGGGGACATGGCGATCCCGACCGTCGACTGGCGGCAGTACCTCGAGCACCGCCTGGACATGCACAACTCGGTCCAGTCCTTCGTCACCCGGCAGCGGATGACCGACTTCGCCGGGCACGCAGACAACCAGCTGGTGTGGTTCACCCAGGGTGCGCCCAGCGGCTCGTCCTTCGACCAGACGCCGATGGTCCTCGAGCTCATCGACCGGTGGATGGCCAACATCGAGGCGCAACCGAACCGAACCGTCGCCCGGAACAAGCCATCGGACGCCATGGACGCCTGCTTCGACGTCAACGGTGAGCTCATCTACCGCGGCGCTGACGCCTGGAACGGCATCCTCGACGACGGTCCGGATGGTCCGTGCACCGAGGAGTTCCCGGTGTACTCGACCTCGCGGATCGTCGCGGGCGGCCCCATGACAGGCGACGTGTTCAAGTGCCACGTGCAAAGCATGGACGCGGCCACCGCCCGCGGTGTCTACGGTGACGTGACCTTCTCAGATGACGAGCTGGCTCGGCTCGCGCAGATCTTCCCGACCGGGGTGTGCGACTACATCAAGGGAGATGCTCGCAGGCCCGCGACGCTCTAGCGCGTCGGTCCCGGCACGGTCCAGCAGTCGGCTTCGGCCTGGCACCGGGCCCGGTAGGTCGCCAGAGCGCCTGAGGCCAGCGCGAGGTCGAGCGCCTCGTCGAGCCAGGCGACGCGCTGCTCGACGGTCAGCGCAGCGCGGGCCCGCAGGGCCGCCGGTCCGTCGGAGGTCCCGCTCCAGTCGAGGTCGCCCAGTGCATCGGTCATGATCTCTCGAGTCTAAGACCGGGATGCAGCCGTTGAAGTGCGGCGATGTGGGCGCGGTCCGGCTCGCGGTCCGCACCCATGACTCGCGGACCTCCTCGGCGGCGAAGTCCGTCGCCGGAACCGGCAGCCTCGGCTTCAGGCCCAGAACGTGGAGAACCGCTGGGGGGACTCGACGTTCTCCCTGCTCAGGTCGAGAAGAGACGGGTTCACCAGTACGACTGGGGGCATCGCGACCAGCCCGCGACCAGCCCGCGACCAGGTGCGACCGGTCCGCGACTGGCCTGCGACCGGGGCGCTGGAGCGTGGGGTCAGCCGAACCACAAGGGCCGGCACCACCAGTGGGCCGAGGTCCACCGCACCCGAGGAGTACCGATGAACACACGCCGACTGGTCGCCGCGATCGTCTCGACCGCTGCCGTCTCAGCAGCCGCCTTCGCTGGGGTCGCGCCCGCCCAGGCGGCGGACATCGTCCAGCGGCCTGACAAGGGCGAGAGCGTCCGCCGCGCTCCGGTGCTGGACGACTGCAGCCTCCGCGCCCCGTGTTCTGCCGTCGTCACGGCGCCGGAGCGCAACGCCCAGGTGTCGTCGCTGGAGAGCACCGCACTCGCCGTCGACCGCACCGCCGGCATCTCAACCGTTGTAGATCGCAATGTCGCCCGCATCCGCGCGACAGTCCGCGATTCGCAGGTCTGGTCCTACACCGATGACGGCGCCCTCGAGCTGAGGGTGAATGGAGTGAAGAAGCGCCACGGCAGGCTTCTGCAGTGATCGCCTTCTCTGACCGGCGGAAGTGGGTCGCGGTCCGGTCACGACCAGACCGCGACCGATGTCCAGAAGCCTTGACGACGACTGGACCAACCGGTTCAGCCAGCGCGATACAACCGAGGAGTGCAAATGCACGCCAACCGATCGACCGGCGAGAACACCCCTCATCCGTTCGGCCATTTCTGCCTGACGGGCGCGACCTGCGACCCCTACAGTGACGCTGTGGACTTCTCGGTCCTCGGGCCCCTCCGCGTGGAGGGCCTCCGAGGCACGATCGAGATCCGGGGGGCCAAGGAACGTCTCCTTCTCGCCCGGCTCGTCGCCGCGGGCGGACGCCTCGTCAGCTCCAGCGAGCTCATCGACACACTCTGGGGCGATGAGCCTCCGGCATCGGCGGCGAAGTCGCTGCAGACGTTCATCCTTCGGCTGCGCAACATCCTCGAACCCGACAGACAGGGCAGTCCCGCCCTGCTGCTCACCGACGGACCCGGCTATCGCCTCGCGGTCGACCCTGCTCAGGTGGATGCTGAGCGGTTCGTCCGACTGGCGCGCATCGGTGAGCGCGTTCTCGCCGAGGGTCATCCCGAGCATGCCTCAGACACGCTCACCGAGGCACTGGCGATGTGGCGCGGGCCCGCCTACGCCGACTTCGAGGGAGCAGACTTCGCGCGATCCGAAGCGCGCCGGCTGGACGAGATCCGGTTGAGCGCAACCGAAGAGCGACTCACCGCGGAGCTCGCCGTCGGCCGGACCTCGGCAGCCGTTCCCGAGCTCGAGCGGCTCGTCGGGGAGCACCCGATGCGCGAGCGTCTCTGGGAGATGCTCGTGGCCGCCCTCTACCGATCCGGTCGGCAGGGCGACGCCCTCAGCGCCTACGAGCGTGCTCGAGTCGTCCTCCGAGAGGAGCTCGGCGTCGACCCGGGGCTAGCTCTGAGAGCGGCGCACGCGCGGGTCCTGGCGCATGATCCGAGTCTGGGGGCGCCGACCGTTCGCGTCTCGGTGCCACCCGAGCTGCGGCCGCCGCCGGACCTCGTCGGGAGAGATTCGGAGCTCGCCCGGCTCCGGGAGGCGTGGCAGTCGGCGCTGCGCGAAGGTCCGCGGACCATCGTCATTCGCGGTCCCGAGGGGGGAGGTGCCAGCGCACTCGCCGCGACCGTGGCGGCCGAGGTGGCTCGGGAGGGAGCAACGGTCCGCTATCAGTCGGCGGGCACTTCTCACGGGGAAGGGGGCGTCCCCGACGGACCCGTTTTCCTCGTGGCGGACCACACGGACAGCGCCGGTCCAGCCACACTCACCGTGCGCCTCACCGGTCGTCTCGGCTCGGTGCCGAACGGCGCCGAGGTCATCGAGCTCGGACCGCTGTCCCCCGACGAGGTTCGGCGCATCGTCGCCGACTACGTGCCCGCCGACCTCGCGACCCGACTCAGCGAGGAGGTGCTGGACAGAACCGGCGGATGGCCGGGAGCGGTGCACGACGCGGCTCTCGACGCCGCCCGGCAGCTAGCCGTGCAACGTGTCGAGGTCGCCGCGGCCACAACCGGCTCGAGCAGCACCGAGCTCGCGCAGGCCCGGGCCGAGCTCGCCGACAGCGTCGAGATGCTTCGTGACACCGGGGCCGACGCCGAGCCGGTCGACCCGGGAGTGTGTCCCTGGCGCGGACTGAGGTCCTACGAGATCGGGGACGCTCGATGGTTCGCCGGTCGAGAGCGTCTGATCGCCGAGCTCGTCGCGCGCCTCGCCGGGACACGGCTGCTCTCCCTCGTGGGGGCATCCGGATCCGGCAAGTCCTCGGTGCTGCGCGCGGGCCTGCTCGGGGCCCTCGCCACGGACGTGCTCCCGGGAAGCGCCGGCTGGCGGGTCGTCACATTGCGCCCCGGTGCCCACCCGATGCGCGAGCTGGCCCGTCGCTCCCTCGGACCGACGGGGCGGGACGAGGTCGCCGACCTGCTGGCTCACCTCGTGTCCGCCTCCGAGGAGCACGACGGCCGCGTCGTCGTGGCCGTCGACCAGTTCGAGGAGGTGTGGACGGTCTGCCCGGACGAGGGAGAGCGCCGTCAGTTCCTCGACACCCTGGCCGAGCTCGCCACGGATCCACGGTCGTCGGTGAGTGTCGTGGTCGCGGTCCGCGCCGACTTCATGGGGGAGCTCGCCGCTCACGACGCTCTGCGTGCGCTCGTCAATGATGGAACCGTTCTCGTCGGGCCGATGACCCCATCCGAGGTGCGGCGCGCCATCGAGCGTCCGGCGGCTGCGGCTCGCCTCGTCCTCGATGACGGCCTCGCTGACACGATCGTGAGCGACGCGGGCGACGAGCCGGGCCTGCTCCCCCTGCTGTCGGCGACGATGACCCAGCTCTGGGAGAGACGCGAGGGAACCGCGCTGACGTATGCCGCATACGTCGGCCTGGGAGGACTCAGCGGGGCGATCGCGACCCTCGCCGAGGAGGCCTACACCGAGCTGTCGGCATCGCAGCAGGACACCGCGCGCCTTGTGCTGATGCGCCTGACCGGGCCGGGGGACGCCGCCGGGGTGACCAGGCGGCGCGTGCCTCTGAGCGAGGTTGACTCCCTTCCTCGGGGGGACGTCCGTGAGGTCATCGAGGAGCTCTCGCGTGGACGACTGCTCACCGTGTCCGACGGCCACGTCGAGGTCGCACACGAGGCGCTCTTCAGGGAATGGCCGCGGCTGCGCACCTGGCTGGTCGAGGACGCCGCGGGCCGGGCTGTCCAGCGACGGCTGGCTGTCGCCGCCGCCGAGTGGGACGCCGATGGACGTGAGCCATCCGCACTGTGGACGGGGGCGAGGCTCGCCTCCGGGCTCGAGGTCGCCGAGGCCCGGCCCGACGAGCTCACACCGGTCGAGCACGACTTCCTCGCCGCCGGCCGCGAGTCTCTCGACGCGCAGCAGCGAGCCGCGGAGGAACGCGCGCTCGCGACCACCCGCCAGAACCGACGCCTGCGCCGACTCGTCGCCGGTGTCGGCGTCATGCTCGTTGTCGCCCTCGTCGCCGGCCTGCTCGCATGGCGTGCCCAGCAGAGCGCGCAGGCGGCGTCGGTGTCCGCCGAGGCGAAGGGCCTGGCTGCGTCTGCCCTCAACATCGAGTACCCCGACGTGGCCCTCCTTGCCGCTGTCGAGTCGACCAAGCTCGAGCAGAGCCCCGAGACCTACGGCGCGCTGCTCACCCTGCTGGCCCGACAGCCGACGGTCGCTCACCGGGTGCGCACGGAGAACCGCTTCCTGCGCATTGCGGCGAGTCCGGACGGGAGCACCGTCTACGTCACCGAGAACAAGCCGTTCATCCGGGCCATCGACGCCGAGAGCGGCGAGACCAGGTGGAACGTCAGGATGCCCAGGGGGGGACAGGCCGGCCAGCCCTCCGTCACCGCCGACGGGCGAGGCGTCATCGTGCCGGAGTTCAATGATCCCTCGGCAGTCGTCCGGCTTGACGCCGCGACGGGCGAGGCCGCGTGGGAGCTCCGCGATATCAGTGCGCGGGTACCGGGTTCGTCGCCCCTCGTCGGTGGCGGACTCCGGTCCGACGGCGCCTATATCGCGACGACGGAGACGCATGTCGTCACCATCGACGCCCAGACAGGCAAGATACTCAACGCCGTCGCCTTTCCGGAGGAGGACTTCCCCTTCGTCGACTTCCCCCTCGTCTGGCCCGACGGCCGTGTGAGCATCGGACTCGACGGCTCGGCGGGCATCATCATCAATCCGGATCGTCCGGAACTCGGGACGACGCAAACGGACGGCATCCCGACCTCTGTGTCGCCGGACGGCAAGCAGGTGGTCCTACTGTCTGCGGACGACACTGGCACGATCGTGCGGATCGCACCAGCTGGCGACCCGAGCGCTGACGTTCCGTCCGTTCGGGTTCCGAGCTTCGTTCGAGGAGCCGCCTGGTCGCCCGACGGCACTCAGGTCGCCCTCACGGTCGATCGGGGCATCCAGCTCCTCGACACGGAGACGCTGCGGCTCGGGCGGGCGTCGCCGGCACACAGCGGTGCGGTGATGGGTGCCAGTTTCGCTGGGGCGGACGCCGATCTGGTATGGACCGCAGGCCGCGACGGGACGGCGGTGGGCTTCGACCTGTCGGGTCGGCGGACACCGATCGCCACGACACCCACCGAGCTGGATCCGGCCCTCGGTCACGCAAGCACCTCTGCGCAGCGCGGCGTGTACATCGAACTGATCTTCACCGGCACCCCGCACCTGGTCCATGTCACGGATCTCCAGGCTGGCACCAACCTCGGTGAGCTGGTCCCCGACATCGATAGCACCGGCGGGGGGTGGCCCGCCGAAGCGATCTTCGAGCCGAACTCCGTCGCCATCACCCCCGACGGCGAGACCGCCATAGTCGGGGTCGGCGGTTACACCTGGGCCGATGGGTTCGTCATGGACCGTGGGCTCGTCGCCCTCTTCGACGTGTCCAGCCGGCGTCAGACGGCTTTGGTCGAACTGCCCTGGCCGGTATACAGCATCGGCGTGACACCAGACGGCACTCGGGCCATCGTGAACGGCAGGGACGGGTATGGGATCGTCGATCTGGCCACGGCCCACTTCGCGCTGGACCCTGTCCAGCTCGATGAGTCCCGGACCATTGACGGAACCACCGGGACCCAGGTCTCACCGGACGGACGTCTGGCGGCACTCGCCCGTAACGACCAGCTCGTCCTCGTCGATCTGGCGACGGGGGAGGTGGCACGTCGCGGACGGGTCGCAAGCGCGAACGACCAGCTCATCCAAGCCATCGCGTGGACGAGCGACTCCCGCACCATTGCGGCGGGGGCGGACGACGGTCGCCTCCACGTCGTGTCGGCTGACACCCTCGAGCCGGTCGCCTCGACCCGCCTCATCACCGGCGGCTTCGTCACCGATCTCGAGGTGAGCCCCGACGGCCGCACCATGGCGAGCATCGGCAGCGACGGCGACGTCACGCTGTGGGACACCGCGACCTGGCGACCCTACGGGCAACCGGTCACCGACGACCGCGCCTGGGGTTGGCTCACCTTCACCCCCGACGGAAGCGCTCTGCGGGTGTTCTTCGAGGAGGGTGACATGGTGCAGATCTCCGTCGACCCGGACGACTGGGTGGAGGCTGCGTGCGCCGCAGCCGGGCGCAACCTCACGGCGGAGGAGTCCGCCGTGATCCTGCCCGGTCGGCCGCTTCAGCCCACCTGTTCAGAGCACGACTGACCACCGCGTCCCGCCGCGACCCGCCGCGACCCGCCGCGACCGGACCGCGACCGGTCGCGACCAGGTCCGGCCATTCTCGGGTCACGCCGTCACTTGGGCGGCGCGCTCATCCGAGGAGGACCTGACATGAGAGCACCATACAAAGGGAGCCGGTTCCGGCGAACCGGGGCGGGCCTGTTGACGGCTGCGATGGCAGGCGGGGGCCTGGCTGCCTGTCGAGTGCAGCGCCCAACGCGGCGATGAGCGCACCGTCCGAGCAGTGCCAGGTCGTCGAGCTGCCACTGCCAGCGGGAGGCTACGACGGCGGGGTCATGGACATCGAGGTGGTCGATGGCGAGACCGTCTACTACGGCAGCTACCACGAGCGAGACGCCGACGGGCAGGAGCACCAGCGGGTCGTCATCTGGCGCGGGCTCGACGGCGACCCCGAGCCGGTCGACCCCGGTTTCGGCGGGTGGTCCGACATCGCGCTCGAGCTCACCGCGACCGGACTCATCAACGGGGTGAGCGAGGACGTCAACTTCGGAAGCCCCATCCCGTGGGTGATCGATCTCGGGACGGGCGAGGTGACGGTCGTCGACACGACACCTGGCAAGGCGAGGGACCGCAGTGACATGTGGGTGCGACGGATCAACGACACGGGCGCCGTCGTCGGC
>JBHEPF010000112.1:0-4156 GCA_046260445.1 Dermatophilaceae bacterium
TTATGGGGATGCGCCGCGACGGGTGTAGTGGCATCGCCGGGCCCGGGCTTGGTGTCGTCGGCGCCAAGATGACCAGTGCAGGACCTCGGTAGGGTCGGGGGTTTGGCTCCAGATCAGCTGTGCGAGGAGGTGTTTGACCTCTGGCACGGTCAGCGGGATCAGGTCTGCTGAGCTGGATCCGGGCCCCCCTTTTGAGCCGCGGTGGTGATGGTCAGGAACGCGTGGGCGAGCATGACGAGAGTGATGTGCCGGTACCAAGAGTCGTAGCGGCGGACCTGGTACTGATCCAGACCGACCTGGCCCTTCGCGCTCTGGAAGGTCTCCTCGATGGCCCAGCGGGCCCCGGCGACCCGGACCAGCTCACGCAGCGGTGTGTCCTGGGGTCCGTGGCACAGGTAGTAGGCCAGATCGGCCGGGTCGGACAGGGAGCGGCGCACCAGCAGCCAGTAGCCACCGGCCGGTTCCAGCGGCCGGATCGCGGCGCGGGCCCAGTGGTAGAGGCGCGGGCCTTTGGCGCCGGCCCCGGCGGAGAGCTTCTTGAACGCCTGCGCCGGCAACGTCTTCGCGAGGGCGTCGGCGCGCAGCTCGGCGACCCGGCCCTCAACGCGCGCGATGACACGCTGGTTGACCGGGACCGCGAGCACGTACGGCATCTCGCGTTCTTCCATGGTGCGCCGCAGTCCGCCGTGCTGGCCGTACACCTCGTCCCCGGTGACCCACCCGGCCGGCACCCCCGCGTCCAGGGCTCGGGTAATCATCGTGGCCGCCAGCTCCGGCTTGGTCGCGAAGGCCACCTCGTCGCCGATTCCCGCTCCACGACAGCGATCCCGGTCCTCGGTCCATGCCTTGGGCAGGTACAGCTCACGGTCCAGGAACGTGCGCCCCGAGGGCGTCGCGTAAGCCAGGAACACCCCGATCTGGCTGTTCTCGATCCGTCCCGCGGTGCCGGAGTACTGCCGGGCCACCCCGGCCGACCTGGTGCCCTTCTTCAAGAAACCCGCCTCATCGACCACCAGCACCCCGGCCGTGTCGCCGAGGTGCTCGACCACGTACTCGCGCACGTCGTCACACACCGCATCCGCGTCCCAATCCGCCGACGCGATCAGCCGTTGCATCCCGTCCGGGCTGGCCTCTCCGGCCCGCTCGGAGAGCGTCCACGCGTTCTTCCGCTCCACCGGCGCCAGCAACCCACGCACGTACTCGATCACCCGCTGCCGCGGCTCGGACCGCGCGAACCGAGGCGCGATCCGCGCATGCACTTCTTCCAGCCCTGCGGCCCACGCCTGCACCTCCGCCACACAAACCTCACTGGTCACACACGAAACATGGTCTCAGCAGTCAGTCTGACACGCGCGACACGCCGATCATCCTGGAAATAAGTGCGGCTGTAGTACTAGGCGTCGCGTGCTTGCGAGAGGACGCCGCCGAGCCACCTGAGCTCGGCGCACAGCTCGGTGGCAGAGCCGGGCTCTAAGATCGGCGCGCATGTCGTCAGCGGTGATCGGATGCGCCGCGCAGCCACCCGCAGCTGGTGAACCCCCTCCTGATCGCCGCAGCGGAACAGCTGGTCCTGCCGCTGAAGGCGGGCAAGGTGGCCAGCGACGTAGGCGGTCAGCAGTTCGCCAGCAGTGGGATGAGAGCCCAGAGCCGCGCGCTCCTGCTACGACGGCCCGGCTGGCAGGCTGGCGGCGAGCACCCGCGACCTTGGAGGTCGTCGCCTCGACCTGATCGTCGCAGAGCTCGGCGAGTACCACCTCGCCGTCGCCGTTGAGCCGGTGGACGCTGCGGCGGGTGACAAGCACAGCGGACGGCTCGACCGGTGCGTCGCGGACTATGACCCGGACCCGATCGAGGAGCTCTCGGCGGCTGCTCGGTTCTGCCTAGGGGCATCCCTACCTCTTCCCGCTGATCAGCGCCTATCGGGAGTTTGAGGTGTCAGCCATCGTCGAGCCCACCGCTACGGCGACGCAGCGTGATCCCCCTCGAGAGGAGCCTTAAGTCCGCAGTGTCGAAGTACGTCGGCCTGCCAGAAGACAGGGGCGCTCTACCTTGGCCATGGATCGCGCCCCGTTGTATCGACAGACTTTGATATAGACACTGGTCGATGTCATCATGGTCCAGGACACTGACCACCCGATGCTCGAACCTGGAGACCGGAATGCTGCTCGCCATCATTATCTTCGTACTTACCCTGACGTTGGTGATCTGGCAGCCCAAGGGCCTGCCGATCGGCTTCACTGCCCTCGGCGGCGCGGCGGTGGCGCTGGCCACGGGGGTCGTGCACCTCAGTGACGTGCCGGTGGTGTGGGGCATCGTGTGGAACGCCACCTTCACCTTCATCGCGATCATCATCATCTCCCTGGTTCTCGACGAGGCCGGCATGTTCGAGTGGGCCGCCCTGCACGTGGCCCGGTGGGGCCGGGGCAATGGGAAGATGCTCTTCAACCTGATCGTCGTGCTCGGTGCCGCGATCGCCGCGGTGTTCGCCAACGACGGCGCCGCGCTGATCCTCACTCCCATCGTGTTCCAGATGCTGCTGGCGCTGCGGTTCAGTCCACCGGCCTCGTTCGCCTTCATCATGGCCACCGGCTTCGTCGCCGACAGCACCAGCCTCCCGCTGATCGTCTCCAACCTCGTCAACATCGTCACGGCCGACTTCTTCGGCATCGGGTTCGCTCGCTACGCCCTGGTCATGGTTCCTGTGAACCTGGTCGCGCTCGCTGCCAGCCTGGTGGTGCTCCGCATCTTCTTCCGCAAGTCCATTCCGGCTCGCTACGATGTCGCGAACCTCGCCGCCCCCGGCGAGGCCATCCACGACCGGCTCACCTTCCGGGCCGGCTGGGTGGTGCTCGCCGTCCTGATGGTCGGGTACTTCGTGGCCGACCCGATCGGCATCCCCATCTCCGTCGTCGCCTCATTGGCCGCAGCGGCCCTGCTGCTCATCGCCGCCCGCCGCCCGTCCAATCTCCTCCTCGGCTTCCGGTCTCCGAAGTCCTCCGACGCCGAAGGCCCCAGCCGTACGGGTGTCCTGCGCACCGACCCGCACGACCACCCCCTCACCGAGCCGATCGAGACCGGCGCCGAGACACCGGACGGGCAGAACACGACGTCCCTACAGCCGACCCGCACGCAGCCGAAGACGGGCAACGGCACCATTGCGGTCGGCGAGGTCCTGCGGGCGGCCCCCTGGCAGGTCGTGCTCTTCAGCCTCGGCATGTACCTCGTGGTCTACGGTCTGCGCAACCAGGGCCTGACCGACACCCTCGGCCAGGTCTTCGCCTGGTTCGGGGACCACGGCGCCCTCGCCGCAGCCGGCGGCACCGGATTCCTCGTCGCCGGGATGTCCTCGATCATGAACAACATGCCCGCCGTCCTGGTCGGGGCCCTCAGCATCGACGCCGCCGGCGCCACCGGCATCACCAAAGAACTGATGATCTACGCCAACGTCGTCGGCGCCGACCTCGGTCCCAAGATCACCCCCATCGGCAGCCTGGCCACCCTCCTCTGGCTGCACGTCCTGGACCGCAAGGGCATGCACATCAGCTGGGGCACCTACTTCCGCATCGGCATCGTCATCACCCTGCCCGTCCTCGCCGCCACACTCCTCGCACTGACCGGCTGGCTCCTCATCATCACCCCCTGACCGCCGTCGCGGGCCGCCCTGGCCGCGGGTTTGGTCGCGTGGGACGCGGCGTGGGGAACCGAGATCGGCCCGCTGTCGGCACGTTGGGCCGCCGAGCGCCTCGTTCTTTCTTGCTCACGGCAGCACCGACCTGTTCAAGTGCGGCACCGTCATGGGCGGCGCGCCCTGAACCAGCTCAGGGGCTCGCCTCAGACTCCGGCGGCACGGACCTCACCGTGGACGTCGCAGACTGCGGCCAGGGTGTTGTAGACGGTGCCGAACTTGCTCAGGTTGGCGTGGACGAGGTCGATACGGCGTTGAGGCTCGTCGGTGGTGATGCGCAGGTCGTAGGTGATCTCGGTGAACTTCGGTGGGGTGTCCTGGCGGTGCAGGACGACGTCGACCTCTGCCTCGGTGTAGACGAAGCCCAGCAGCGAGCCGGCGCGGGCGAGGTTCTTGAGCATGCACGCGGCGAAGGCGGCGCCGAGCAGGTCGGCGGGTCCGGGAAGCTCACCGGGTGGGGTCCCCCATCCG
>JBHEPF010000138.1:0-37745 GCA_046260445.1 Dermatophilaceae bacterium
CAACTCAGTCACCGAAGAATCTTAGCCGCCGTCCTCGAAGGCGAAGAGATCGAGGTGGTTGCACGCCTCGCAGCGGAAGGCGTGCACAGCGACCCGCTGCTTGCCGAAGCGCGAGGCTCCGCCGAAGGGGCCGCGTTGCAGGGGCCCGGCGATCCAGCGCGCGTAGCCCTGCGAGTGCTCGCCCGCGTCCTCGACGAACCCGCGGACGAGCGGACCGCCGCCGCAGTAGCTGCACCGAGGCGGGTTGACTCCGGGTCGCTCCGTCATCCCGACACGATATCGACGGCGAGGTCGAGGATCGGGGACGAGTGGGTGAGGCTGCCGACGCTGAGGAAGTCGACCCCGGTCATCGCCACCTCGCGGGCCACCTCGAGGGTCAGGCCGCCGGTCGCCTCGAGCTCGACGACCTGGTTCGTGCCCCGGACCGCGAGCACCGTCTCCATGAGGACCTCGGTGGACATGTTGTCCAGGAGGAGGAATCGAGCCCCGGCACGCACGGCCTCGAGCGCCTCGTCCGTCGTCGTCGCCTCGACCTCGATGGTGACGTCCGGGTAGGCGCGCCGGACGGACTCGAAGGCCGCGGAGATGCTGCCGGCGGCGAGCTTGTGGTTGTCCTTGATCATCGCGACGTCGAACAGTCCCATCCGCTTGTTGCTCCCACCGCCGGCGCGCACCGCATACTTCTCCAGCGCGCGCAGGCCGGGCGTGGTCTTGCGGGTGTCGAGGACCCGGCAACCGGTTCCCGCCACCTCATCGGCCCACAGGCGGGTATGCGTCGCGACACCGCTCACACGACACAGCAGGTTGAGGACGGTCCGCTCTGCGATGAGGATCGCCCGGGCCGAGCCCTCGAGCACCGCGATGACATCTCCGCGACCGACGCCGTCACCGTCGTCGACACAGACGTCCACACGGACGGGGGCAGTGGCCAGCCGCTCCGTCACCGCGCCCAGCACGAGGTCGATGACCTGCACACCGGCGACCACCCCTGGTGCTCGCGCCACGACGTGGGCGGTCGCGCTCTGGTCGACCGGGATCGTCGCCAGCGTCGTGACGTCGACCGGCTCACCCACGCCCAGGTCCTCGTCCAGAGCGGTCTCGATGAGGGACTTCGCTCGCTCGACCGGGAACTCGGCATCGTGGATCGTCATCGGTTGTCCTCCTCATGCTCGGCTGTCTGGGCGTCTGCGGTGACGACGACCTCCTGCTCGGGAACCTCGGCGAAGAGCACCTCGAGAGCACCGTCGCCGCCCCGGCGCAGATGCAGGCGTGCCCGCCAGTCGTCGGACCGGGCCGGGAAGTCGCTGCGGACGTGACCACCCCGGGTCTCCTCCCTCAGCTGGGCCGCCAGCGTCAGGGCCTGGCCGAGATGGAGCAGGTTGGTCGTCTCCCAGGTGCGCGGCCCGGGGGCGGCCTCGGTCGGGGCGAGAGCCGCGTGGCGGGCCAGATCCCGGGCCGTGTCCGCCATCGAGCCCGCCGAGCGGACGGCTCCGGAACCCGACGTCATCACCGCCTGGATGTGCGGGCGGTGCTGGGAGTCGCACGCATCGACCTCCTGACCCTGGCGGACCGGAGCGGTCGGTGAGAGACCACCGGTGGCGAGCCTGGTCACGAGGTCCTCCGCGATCCGGTGGGCGAACACGAGCCCCTCGAGGAGAGAGTTCGACGCGAGCCGGTTGGCGCCGTGGACGCCGGTGCAGGAGACCTCGCCGCACGCGTACAGCCCGGGGAGGCTCGTGCGGCCGCGCAGGTCGGTGCGCACACCCCCGGAGGCGTAGTGCTGGGCCGGAGCCACCGGGATGAGCTCGGAGGCCGGGTCGAGGCCGAGATCGCGCAGGGTCCCGGCGATGCCGGGGAAGCGGCGATCGAGGAACTCCGCGCCGAGGTGTCGACAGTCGAGGAGGACGTGGTCGCTTCCGGTCTGCTCCATCCGCGCGACGATCGCCCGCGACACGACGTCTCGCGGCGCAAGATCCCCCTGTGGGTGCAGGGCCGGCATGAACCGCTCACCGTTGACATCGACGAGGAAGGCCCCTTCTCCGCGGACCGCTTCGGAGATGAGCGGCTGTTGCCCGCTCGCCCCCGACCCCAGCCAGAGGACGGTGGGGTGGAACTGGACGAACTCGAGATCCCCCATGACCGCCCCGGCCCGCAGGCACATCGCCATCCCGTCCCCGGTCGCCACCGACGGGTTCGTCGTCGAGGAGTAGATCTGGCCCAGACCGCCGCTGGCGAGGACGACCGCCCGGGCGTGACCGGCGCCGATGCCATTGATCGCGCCCTCCCCGATGACGTGCAGGGTGACCCCGCAGACCCTGCCCTCGCCGTCCTTGAGCAGGTCGACGACGAGAGCGTGCTCGATGACCTCGATGCCCGGGTCGGTGAGGACCGCACGCAGCTGCGCGATGAGCGCGCGAGAGATCTCAGCGCCGGTCGCATCGCCGCCGGCGTGGGCGATCCGGTCCCGGCCATGACCACCCTCGCGGGTCAGCGTGATCTCGCCGCCGGCGTCCGTGTCGAACCGGGCCCCGAGAGCGACGAGCTCGCGCACCCGGGCCGGTCCCTCCTCGACCAGCGCCCGGACGGCGTCCTCGTCGCACAGCCCTGCCCCGGCGACCAACGTGTCGTCGAGGTGCTCCTGCGGAGAGTCCTCCGGAGCGAGCGCGGCAGCGATGCCGCCCTGGGCCCACTCCGTCGAGCCCTCCGAGAGCACGGTCTTGGTGACGAGAAGAACGCGGTCGACGCGCTCCCGCAGCTTCAGCGCCGCGGTGAGTCCGGCGATGCCTGAGCCGACCACGATGACATCCGCGGTCGCCACCCACCCCGGTCGCGGCGCCACGACCCGCCCCGGAACGTGCGGCACGTCGATGCCGGCAGGCACGGCATACGGGCGGCCAAGATCGCTGAAGTCCAGCACAGGAGCGCCTATGGGCGGACGGCGGGGACGTCGGAGAAGACCTCGAGGGCCCCGCCGCCGGGACCGACGAGAACGGGTCTGTTGTCGATGAGCCGGGTGGTGCCGACCCGGCCGGCGACGGCGAGCAGCGCCTCGCCGCGGTACCACTCCGGGACGTCCTCGAGGGAATGCGGATGGACGAGGACGAGGTAGTCGATGAGAGCCAGCGGCTCGCGGACGAGGACGGCTCGGGCGGCCCGGCGGATGGCCGACGGGCCCTCGACGGCGGCGTCCGCGCCGGCCCGGAGCGCGCGCGACAGGCAGAGGGCCGTCTCCCGGTCGGACTCGGTGAGATAGGTGTTGCGCGAGCTCATCGCAAGGCCGTCGTCCTCGCGCACCGTCGGGACGGAGACGATCTCGACCGGGAAGTCGAGGTCCCGGGCCATCCGCCGGATGAGGAGGAGCTGCTGAGCGTCCTTCTGTCCGTAGAAGGCCCTGTCGGCGGCGGTGAGGTGGAGCAGCTTGCCGACGACGGTGAGGACCCCGTCGAAGTGGCCGGCCCGGGACTGACCTTCGAGGACGTCACCGAGGGGCCCGGCCGAGACCCGCACACCCGGGTCGCCATCGGGGTAGATGACGTCCGGTGTCGGCGCGAACACGAGGTCCACCCCCTCCTGGGTGCAGATCTCCATGTCGGAGTCGAACGTCCGGGGATAGCGCGAGAGGTCCTCCTTGGGCCCGAACTGGAGCGGGTTGAGGAAGATCGTGACGATGACGTGGTCGGCACGCTCGCGTGCCGTCCGGATGAGGGTGGCGTGCCCGTCGTGCAGCGCCCCCATGGTCATGACCACCGCCACCGTGCCGTCGCGCAGGGCCGCCCGGGCCTCCCGCAGCTCACTGCGGGTGCGGACGACGACGGGGGTGGCCGATGACATCAGGGCTCCTGTTCGGGCGGCTGGGTGGTTGCCAAGAGATCGAGCAGTGGGCCGGCGAGGTCGGGGCGCAGCCGACCGTCCTCGACGGCGCGGGCCGCGGTGGCCGTGGCGAGCGCGCGGTAGGTCGGGACGACGTCGGGAACCCGCTCGTCCAGCACCTCGAGATGGGTCCGCACCGTGCCGACGTCCCCCCGGGCGACGGGGCCGGTGAGGGCGGCGTCACGCAGACGCAGGGCGTTGTCGAGCGCGGCATGCAGCAGCGGGCGCAACACATGGGCGGGAGTGTCGACGCCCGCATGGTCGAGGATCTGCATCGCCTGGGAGGTGAGCGTGACGAGGTGGTTGCTGCCGTGGGCGAGGGCGCAGTGGTAGGCGATCCGGTCCTCCTCCGCGATCGTCACCGGCTCGGCGCCGATGTCGAGGACGAGGGCGCTGGCGATGGGGAGGATCCGCTCGTCCGCGGTGACTCCGAAGCAGCACTCGTGCAGCCGGGCCAGGTCGAGCGCGGTCCCCGTGAACGTCATCGCCGGGTGGATCGCGATGGGGAACGCGTGGTGCCGCCGGACCGGGTCGAGAACCGCTGCCCCGTGCCGGCCGGAGGTGTGCGCGACGATCTGGCCCGCCTGCCAGACGCCTGTGGTGGACAGCCCCTGGGCGAGGTCTGCGAGCGCGTCGTCGGGGACGGCGAGGAGGACGAGCTCGGCATCCTCGACGACCTCGGGAACGGTGCGGATCGGCACACCCGGGAGCAGCTCGGCGGCCCGGTCGAGGGAGGCCTGGCTCACGGCGCTCACCGCGCAGACATGGTGGCCCGCCCGGGCGAGAGCGGCACCGACGACGGCACCGACCCTGCCTGCTCCAACGACTCCGACCCGGAGCCGGGCGGGGTGCCCCGAAGCCATCGAGGCGGATGCGTCGCTCACGCGGCACGACGCTACCGCATGCGGCCCCTCACCTGACAAGCATCCTTGACACAGACAAGGACGCTTGACACACTTGCCGCCATGTACACGCTCTCGGCCATCACCTGGTTCAACCGGACCGCCTTCGTCGTCCTCGCCGCCGGAACCGTCTACCTGTTCGCGCGAGAGCAGAGCACCGCTGCCCTGCTGCTGGCCCTCGCCCTGGCCGTCATGGCCTTCTCCGTGAGCCGGTCGGTCCGGGGCCTGGCCGGCGACAACGAGCGCGTCAACGCCGCACAGCCGTTCGACGAGCGTGACTCGGTCGCGATGAGGAACGGCTTCGCCGCCGTCGGGCAGTTCGCCTTCATCGCTCAAGGTGCCGTCGTCATCTGGCACATCGGCCGTCCCGGCCAGACGGGCCTCCTCGCCGAGGTGGTCAAGATCGTTGCTCTCTCGGTCGCCCTCGGGGTGGGCAACTGGGTCGCGCTGCGGCGGAGCTGAACGCGATGCGGACCACCCTCCCGGCGCTCCGGGCGGCTCGCGGCCTGTCTCAGGCAGCGCTCGCCGATGCCCTCGGTGTGTCACGACAGACGGTCAACTCGATCGAGGTGGGCAAGTACGACCCCTCCCTACCCCTCGCCATCCGGATCGCCCGGTTCTTCGACAGCACCGTCGAGGACGTCTTCCTGCTCCCGGAGGAGGAGTGAGTACGCCCTGGCGGGACGCCTGGTACGAGGCGCTGTATGGGCCCGGCGGGCTGTACCGGCGGGAGCAGCCGCACGAGCACTTCTCCACGGCGACCTCGCCCGGTCTCGTCGACGTCCTCGCCGCCGCAGTCGTCTCACTGTGCCGCCGCGACGGGCTGGGGTCGTTCGTCGACGTCGCCGGCGGAGGTGGGGAGCTGGCCTCTGCCGTATGCGCTCTCGCGCCCGATCTGGAGGTCACCTGCCTCGAGGTGCGGGAGCGGCCCGTCGGCCTCCCCCAGTCGGTGCGGTGGGTGCGGTCCCCCGGCGGAGCGGCCCTGCCCGACGAGCTGCGCTCGCTCAGCGGAGCGCTCGTGCTCGCGCACGAATGGCTCGACAACGTGCCTTGTGTCGTCGCCGAACGGGTGGACGGCGCCCTTCTCGAGGTATGCGTCGGTCCCGACGGCGCCGAGTCCCTCGGGTCACCCGTGGGCCCGGCCGACCGCGCCTGGGTGGAGCGCTGGTGGCCCGGGGGCGCGCGTGTGGAGATCGGACGCGCCCGAGACGAGGCCTGGGCCGCCCTGCTCGCACGCATCGACGACGGTCTCGCGGTGGCGGTCGACTACGGACACCGGCTCGAGGCACGGCCAGCGGATGGGTCGCTCACGGCCTACCGCGCCGGGCAGGTCGTCGTGCCGGTCCCGGACGGGTCGTGCGACCTCACCGCGCACGTCGCCGTCGACAGCCTCAGCCACGACCGGACCGTACGGCAGCGCGCCCTGCTCGAGGAGCTCGGACTCACCCTCGCCACACCCGACCCGACGCTGGCGCGGGAGGCACCTGCCGCATACCTCCGGGCGCTGGCGCGGCACTCGGCGGTGACGGCGATGCGTGACCCGGGTGGGCTCGGCGGGTTCTGGTGGGTGCTTGCCCGCCGCGGCGCCCCCGGTGCGGCAGACTGAGGCGGTGACCACCGACGCCCACCACCGCGCGCTCGACGTCGGCGTGGGGGCAGGGGGTCTGGCGACAGCCGACATGATCCTCAACATCGGTCCACAGCACCCGGCGACACATGGGGTGCTCCGCCTGAAGATCGTCCTCGACGGCGAGCGCATCATCAGCGCCGACCCGGTCATCGGCTACATGCACCGGGGTGCGGAGAAGCTCTTCGAGGTCCGCGACTACCGGCAGATCATCGTGCTCGCCAACCGGCACGACTGGCTCTCCGCCTTCGGCAACGAGCTCGGCGTGGTCCTCGCCGTCGAGCAGATGCTCGGCATGGAGCTCCCCGAGCGGGCGACCTGGGCGCGCACCCTGCTGGCCGAGCTCAACCGGATCCTGTCGCACCTGATGTTCCTCGGGTCCTACCCCCTCGAGCTCGGCGCGATCACGCCGATCTTCTACGCCTTCCGCGAGCGCGAGGATCTCCAGGCCGTCCTCGAGGAGGCCTCCGGAGGGCGGATGCACTACATGTTCAACCGGGTCGGCGGCCTCAAGGAGGATCTGCCGGCGGGGTGGCTGGGGCGAACCGCAACGGCGCTCACCGATGTGCGCCGCCGCCTCCCCGACCTGGAGTCCATGCTCGTCGGCAACCCCATCCTCCAGGCGCGCACCGTGGGTGTGGGCGTGCTTTCCGCGGAGCTGGTCCACGCATACGGCGTCTCGGGGCCGATCGCCCGGGCGAGCGGGGTCGACGTCGACCTGCGGCGGGACGCGCCCTATCTCGCCTACGGCGAGCTGTTCGCGGCGGGTGGCCCCGGGCGGGTCGTCACCCGCACCGCGGGTGACTCCCTGGCCAGGCTCGAGGTCCTGCTCGAGCAGGTGCACGTCTCGCTCGACCTCGCCGAGGCGTGCCTCGGCCGGCTGGGCGCGCTCCCGCAGGGACCGATCAACCAGCGGCTGCCCAAGGTGCTCAAGGTGCCCGAGGGCGAGACCTACGTCGCGACGGAGAACCCGCTCGGGTTCAACGGGTACTTCCTCGTCTCCCGTGGGGAGAAGACCCCCTGGCGGCTCAAGCTGCGCTCGGCATCCTTCAGCAACGTCCAGGTGCTGCGCGAGATCCTCCCGGGCTGTCTCGTCGCGGACATGGTGTCGGTCCTCGGCTCGATGTTCTTCGTCGTCGGGGACGTCGACAAGTAGGGCGCCCTCCACCGCCCGAGATCCGCCGCCAGCGCCCCCACCACCCGCGAGGGACGGTTCTGCGGTGGCCGTCCGCATCGATAGCCACCGCAACACCGTCCGTCCCTGTGGGGCCCAGAGGTTGGGTCAGCCGGTCGCGCGCAGGACGCTCACCGCGAAGCTCGCGCCCTCGTGCCAGGGCTGCAGGTCCCAGGTGGCGAACCGGTGCTCAAGCAGGAGCCCGGCGGTGACTGATGCGGCGTCGAGGTCGCCGGGGGTGAACCCGCGGCCCACCCGGCAGCCGATGACGACGAAGCCCCCGGGCCCCACGTGTGCCGCGATCCGCTCGACCGCGGCAGCCTGGTGCTGCTCGGTGACGAAGTCCATGACGTTACCCGCGACGAAGGCGCCGTCGAACGGCTCCCCCTCACCGTGCTCGGTGAGGTCGAGCGTCGCGAGGTCCGCGACGATCCACGTGGCGCTGGGGTGGTCCGCGCGAGCGGCCGCGATGAGCGCCGGGTCGATGTCGACACCCACGACGCGATGCCCGAGGCGAGCGAGGTGCCCACCGTGACGACCCGGCCCACAGCCGGCGTCGAGCAGCCTCGCCCCACGCGGGGCGAGCACGTCGATGAGCCGGGACTCCCCCTGAAGGTCCTCCCCCTGCGCCGCCATCGACCGGAACCGCTCGATGTACCACCGCGAGTGCTCGGGGTCATCGAGTCCGGGCCAGTGTGTCGTCTCCATGGTCATCTCACCCTTGCACAGCGGTGTCGGGTCCATCAGGACCACCAGTACCACCGGGGCCGCCGTCGTCCGAGATCCGGCACCATCGTTGAGCGAGCAGGCCGGCGACCGCCAGCAGGGCTCCCGAGCCGATGACGACGAGCAGCGGGACGACCTGGCGGCCATAGGGGGTCAGGTCCCGGTCGGGGAGCAGGATCGCGAGGTGCCCGAGGTACCACCCGGCCAGGGCGGCGCCGGTGAGCGCTCCCGCCTGCGCCAGGCTGAGGATGCGAGCCGCTCGCAACGCGCTGAGCGCCCTGCGCGCCTGTCCCCGCTGGTAGGTCCGGACCTGCCATCCGGCCCAGAGGACGAGACCGGCGAGAACGAGGAGCACGACAGCGGTGAACAACCCCGGGCCCTGGAGCATCCGGCCGGTCCGCGTGTAGAGGTGCCAGACGATCCCCGAGACGAGGGTGACGGCCGCGAGGGTCGTGAGCAGGTGCCGGACGCGCAGCCCCTCGGTCAGCATCCGGCGCACCCACCCGTGGAGCAGCAGCCGCCCGCGTCACCATCTTCGGTATCGGCCGCGGGCCGGACGCCGCTGGTGTCGGTCTCCTCGGCGAGCTCTCGCACGGAGCGGACAGCCCCGTCGACACGCAGTGCGGCCTCAGGCTCGGCGTCCAGCCACGGCAGCAGGACGAAGCCTCGTTCGTGGGCCCGCGGGTGCGGCAGCAGGAGCCGCTCCGCCGAGCTGACGACATCGGTCCCGGATCTCGGGTCGCCATACTGGACGAGGTCGAGGTCGAGCGTCCTGGGGCCCCAGCGGACCTCCCGGACGCGACCGGACTCGGCCTCGATCTCGTGCAGGGTCTGCAGCACTCGGCTCGGTGAGAGCCGGGTCCACCCGACTGCCACCGCGTTGAGGTAGTCGGGCTGGTCCGGACCGCCCACCGGGTCGGTCTCGACGTAGTCCGAGACGACGACCGGGCTCGAGCAGACGCGGTCGGCGAGGGCCATCTCCGCGTGGGCGAGCACGGCATACCGGTCGCCGAGGTTGGTCCCGAGCGCGATGACGACCGGCACCGGTGGCCGCTGGCGGCGCACCTGCACCGTGACATCACCGAAAGCCACCCCGACCGGCGCCTCGGGCTTGTGCACCGTGACCCTGACCGCGTCGACGAGCACCTGGCTCGACTCGGCAGCGAGCACGTCGGCGGCGATGACGGAGGCGAGCCGTTCGATGAGGTCGTAGGGCTCACCCTCGATGCGGGCGACCGCCATGGCCGCCACCTCGGCGTAGTTGACCGTGTCGGCCAGCTCGTCGCTCTCACCCGCCGATGCGAGGTCGGCCTCGAGGGTGACGTCGACGACGAACTCCTGCCCGTCCCGCTTCTCCTCGGGGAACACCCCATGGAACCCGCGGGCCCGGATGCCGGTGACCTCGATGGCGTCGCTCACTGCGGCACCTGCCCGTGCCGGGTTCGCTGCATGGCCGCGGCGACGTCGAGCGCGTCGACGGTCGAGCGCACGTCGTGGACCCGGACCGCCCAGACGCCCGCGTCGGAGAGGTATGCGCTGGTCACCGCGGTCGCGACGTCCCGCTCGGTCGGTGGCCGGGGTGAGCCCTCCGGACGCCCCACCGCACCGAGGAAGCCCTTGCGGCTCGTCCCCACCATGACGCGGTGCCCGAGACCCATCAGGGCGGGCAGGGTCACGAGAAGCCGCCAGTTGTGCTCGAAGGCCTTGGCGAACCCGAGGCCCGGATCGAGGATGATGCGGTCGGGGTGGACACCCGCCGCGGTGAACGCGTCGACACGCTGCGCGAGCTCGTCGAGCACCTCAACGGTGACGTCGTCATAGACCGCGCGCTGCTGCATGTCGTGGCTGTGGCCGCGCCAGTGCATGAGGATGACCTCGCACCCGGAACCCGCTGCGACAGAGGCCATCTCGGGATCGGCCAGGCCACCGCTCACATCATTGATGTAGGCGGCGCCCGCCTCCGCGGCATGGCTCGCCACCTCCGCGCGCATCGTGTCGATGGAGACGGTGATCCCCGCTTCGACGAGGGCGGTCACGACGGGGAGGGTCCGCTCGAGCTCGTCCGTCGGAGGGATCCGACCGGCTCCAGGTCGCGTGGACTCGCCTCCGACGTCGATGATGTCGGCACCCTCGGCGACGAGGTCCGATGCGTGAGCGACGGCGTCGTGCGGGTCGAGCCAGAGGCCGCCGTCGCTGAAGGAGTCGGGCGTGACGTTGAGGACTCCCATGACGAGGGGCCGGGACATCACGACCTCACGCGCGCTTGCCGCCGAGGAGCAGTGCCATCGCCTCGGCGCGTGTGGCGGGGCTGCGGAGCTGACCACGCACCGCCGAGGTGATCGTCCGGGAGCCAGGCTTGCGGACGCCGCGCATGGACATGCACAGATGCTCGGCCTCGATGACGACGATGACGCCCTGGGCGTCGAGGTGATGGACGAGGGAGTCGGCGATCTGGGTCGTGATCCGCTCCTGCACCTGGGGGCGCCGGGCGAACACGTCGACGAGACGAGCGAGCTTCGACAGGCCCGTCACCGTCCCGCTGTGGGAGGGGATGTAGCCGATGTGCGCCTCGCCGTGGAACGGGAGGAGGTGATGCTCGCAGACGGAGTACAGCGGGATGTCCCGCACGATGACCATCTCGTCGTGGTCGATCTCGAAGGTGCGCGAGAGCGTCTCGGCGGCATCGTGGCGAAGGCCGGCATACAGCTCGACCGCGGCGCGAGCGACCCGACCGGGGGTGTCCCGCAGGCCCTCACGGTCGGGGTCCTCGCCGATGGCGTGAAGGAACTCCCGGACGGCGGCCTCGGCGCGTGCGAGGTCGACCTCCGGCACCGGGTCAGTGGCCACGAGGGTCGACCTGCCCACCTTCGGGGACCTGGACGACCTCTGTGGCGGGACGCTCGGCGGGAGCGCTGGCGCCCGTGCGTGCGGCCTCCTCGATCTTCTCCTCGATGACCGGGTCTCCCTCGTTGAGGGTCGCAACGGCAAGAGCCGCCGTAGCATGCCCGTTGAGCGCGGCCTCCTCGGCCGGAGTGAGGACCGGTGGCCGGTCGGAGTGCACCCGCAGGTCGCTGGAGAGCCAGGTCGGGCGCATCGGGCGCTTGCGGATGTCGGCGAAGATCGTCGCGAGGTCCGCCGCCCCGAGGGTCTCGTGCTCGAGTAGGTCGAGGACGAGGCGGTCCAGGATGTCGCGGTTGTCGTTGATGACGTGCCACGCCTCGTCGTGGGCGTCATCGATGAGTCGGCGCACCTCCTCGTCGACGATCGCGGCGACCTCCTCGGAGTAGTCGCGCTGGTGCCCCATGTCACGGCCGAGGAAGACCTCGCCCTGGCTCTGGCCGAGCTTGATCGCACCGACCCGCTCGCTCATGCCGAACTCGGTCACCATCTTGCGGGCCATCGACGTGGCCTTCTCGATGTCGTTCGCCGCACCGGTCGTGGGGTCGTGGAAGATGATCTCCTCCGCCACACGCCCTCCCATGGCGAAGGCGAGCTGGTCGAGGATCTCGTTGCGGGACGTGGAGTACTTGTCGTCGATGGGCATGACCATCGTGTAGCCGAGCGCGCGGCCGCGTGGCAGGATCGTCACCTTGGTCACCGGGTCGGTGTGGTTCATCGCCGAGGCGACAAGGGCGTGCCCCCCCTCGTGGTAGGCCGTGATCTTGCGCTCCTTGGCGGACATGATGCGAGTCCGCTTCTGCGGTCCGGCGATGACGCGGTCGATCGCCTCGTCGAGGACATCGTCGTCGATGAGGTGCTTGTCAGTGCGCGCCGTGAGCAGGGCCGCCTCGTTGAGGACGTTGGCGAGGTCGGCACCGGTGAACCCCGGGGTGCGACGGGCGACGGCGAGCAGGTCGACACCGGGAGCCATCGGCTTGCCCTGGGAGTGGACCTCGAGGATGCGGTGGCGCCCGATCATGTCGGGGTTCTCGACGGAGATCTGGCGGTCGAAGCGGCCGGGACGCAGCAAGGCCGGGTCGAGGATGTCGGGCCGGTTCGTCGCCGCGATGAGGATGACGTTGGTCTTGACGTCGAAGCCGTCCATCTCGACGAGGAGCTGGTTGAGGGTCTGCTCCCGCTCGTCGTGCCCGCCCCCCAGACCGGCACCACGGTGCCGGCCGACGGCGTCGATCTCGTCGACGAAGATGATGGCGGGGGCGTTGGTCTTGGCCTGCTCGAAGAGGTCACGCACGCGGGAGGCGCCGACACCGACGAACATCTCGACGAAGTCCGAGCCCGAGATCGAGAAGAACGGCACCCCGGCCTCACCGGCGACCGCACGGGCGAGGAGGGTCTTGCCCGTGCCGGGCTGGCCATACAGCAGGACACCCTTGGGGATCTTGGCCCCGACGGCGAGGAACTTGCCCGGCTCGCGGAGGAACTCGACGATCTCGTGCAGCTCCTCGACGGCCTCGTCCGCGCCGGCGACGTCGTCGAAGGTGACCTTGGGGGTGTCCTTCGTCGCGAGCTTGGCCTTGGACTTGCCGAACTGCATGACCCGGTTGCCGCCGCCCTGGGCCTGGCTCATGAGGAACCAGAACAGCAGGACGAGCAGGACGATCGGCGCGAACGTCATGAAGAAGGTCCAGAACGCCGAGGACCGCTCGATCGTGTCGTTGTAGCCGCCCTCGCCGACGTTGTCGTTCACGAGCTCGACGATCTCGTCGGCCCGGGCGTCGACGAACTCGGTGCGGACCTGGGTGGCCTTGCTCACGCTGTCATCGGGGCTCGTATAGGTCTGCCCCTCCTTGAGGTCCAGGTCGAGGACGTTCTCGGAGGTGAGCTTGGCCTTCTCGACGTGCCCGTCGGCGATGAGCTGCTCGGCCTGGTTGGTGTCGATCCGGGCGTAGCCGCCACTGCTGTCCACCGAGAACATCGCGAAGGCGATGGCGACGGCGATAAACAGCCAGAACAGTGGCGTGCGGAAGATGCGCTTGGCGTTCATACGTGTGTCATGCCGGGCCCGTCGAGGGCCCGTCCTCTCTGAAAGACGGTGCAACCGGGTAGTCGTCCTGACAACGCTACTCGGGTGCGGCGTGTTCCACCGATTCGCGATCGCCTCTGCTGAGGGGCACTCCCTCAGGTGTAGACGTGCGGCGCGAGGGTGCCGATGTCCTTGAGTCCGCGGTACTGCTCGGCGTAGTCGAGGCCGTATCCCACGACGAACTCGTTGGGGATGTCGAACCCCACCCACTTGCAGTCGATGTGCACCTTCGCGGCGTCCGGCTTGCGCAGGAGGGTACAGATCTCGACCGATGCAGGGCTACGGGAGTCGAGGTTGGAGCGGATCCAGGAAAGGGTCAGCCCGGAGTCGACGATGTCCTCGACGATGAGCACGTGACGGCCGGAGATGTCGGTGTCGAGGTCCTTGAGGATCCGCACCACTCCGGAGCTCTTCGTGCCGGAGCCGTAGGACGAGACCGCCATCCAGTCGACCGGCGCCGAGAAGGGCAGGTGCCGCATGAGGTCGGCCATGACCATGATGGCGCCCTTGAGGACCCCGACGAGAAGCACGTCCTTGCCGGCGTACTCCTCTGCGATCTCCGCGGCGAGCTCGCTCAGGCGGTCCTGGATCTGGTCGTTGGAGAGGAGGACCTTCTCCAGGTCCCGTCCCATCGCTGCGCTGTCCACGCGGCCTATTCAACCGGACGGGCGCGGGTGATGTGCACCTCGCCCCCGCCCCGGTTCACGCGCAGGTCACCGGGCAGGTGCAGCGCTCCCTGTCCCCGCCACCGCATGAGCAGCCCGTCACAGGCGTCGGTATGCCGTGCGCCGAGCCGCCCGGGCGGCGCGCCGGCCTCGATGAGGAGCAGTCGCCAGACCCTCGTGCGCAGGGCTGTGGGGAGGGCGGCCAGCGCCTCGACGCCGTACGGACCGCGTGGGGCGAGGTCCGCCCGGGCCTGCGCCGCGAGCTCGTCGAGAAGGTCGGCGTCGGCTCTCAGCTGGTCGGCCGTGCGGGCCAGGGCGGCGGCCACCCCCGGTCCGAGGTCCCGCTCGAGGTCGAGGACCGCCCGGCGCGCGCGGACCCGGGTGAAGGAGGGGTCCGCGTTCATCGGGTCGTCCCACACGGACAGCCCTTCGGCCACACATGCGGCCCGGGTCTCCTCGCGGGTGGTGGCGAGGAGCGGCCGACGGAAGATCCCGCGCACTGCGGGCATCCCGGCGAGCGAACGAGCGCCCGACCCGCGGGTGAGCCCGAGGAGGACCTGCTCGGCCTGGTCGTCGCGGGTGTGGCCGAGGAGGACCGCCACGGCGTCGAGCCGCTGCGCGCTCTCGGTGAGTGCGGCATACCGGGCCTCGCGGGCGGCCGCCTCGAGACCGTGCCCGGTGTCCGTCACCTCGACGCTCGCGACGACGACCGGGTCGAGGCCGAGACCCCGGCAGACCGCAGCCGCCTGCTCCGCCACCTGAGCCGAACCCGGCTGCAGGCCGTGGTCGACGACCACGGCTCCGGAGCGCCGACCCGTGTGGCGGCTCTCGAAGGCGACCGCGTCGGCGAGGGCGAGCGAGTCGGCCCCGCCGGAACACGCGACGAGGACCAGTCCGTCATCGCCGCTGCTCTCGGAGGCGAGGTCGGCGAGAGCGGCGCGCACGGCAGACCGGATACCGGCGACGGCCCGGTGCGGTCGGCCACTCACCGGCCGGCCTCAGCCGTGGACGCGGGCGACCCAGGCGGCCGGATCGGAGATCTCGAGGGGCTTGGGGAGGGTCTCCGGAGAGGTCCAGACCGCGTTGAAGCCGTCCCAGCCGACGGTGTCGACGACCCCGCGGACGAAGACGGCGCCGTCGCGGTACTGGCGCATCTTCGCGTCGAGGCCGAGGAGGCGGCGGAGCAGCTTGTCGACGGCACCCTGGCCCTGGCGGCGCTTGGTGAACTTGCGGCGGATCTCATCCACCGACGGGATGACAGCGGGGCCGACCTCGTCCATGACGACGTCGGCGTGGCCCTCCAGAAGGGACATCACGGCGGTGAGCTCGGCGACCTTCTCGCGCGTCTCCGGGGTGGTGAAGAGGTCGGCCAGGCCGCCCCCCTGCCCCGAGAACGCCTCGGGGAGGCGGGTGAGCAGCTGCGCGGCCTTGTCCTGGATGCTCTCCGGGTCCGGGGCCATCTCGGCGGCGAGGGTGCGAGCGCGGGCGATCATGTGCTCGCGCAACCAGGGAACGGCGGTGAACTGCACGCGGTGGGTCTCCTCGTGCATGCAGACCCACCGACGGAAGTCGGTCTCGTCGACCTGGAGCTCGCGGCCGATCTGCACCATGTTGGGAGCCACGAGGAGGAGCGTCGGGGTGCCGCCGGGGGCGAGGTCGTACTGGCCGAGCACCTTGCTCGCGAGGAACGCGAGGAGCGCACCGGCCTCGGCGCCGGTGACCTTGCCGCCGATCGAGGCGGCCACCGGTGAGGGCGTCGCGTCGCGGGTGCGCATGACCTCGGCGAACACCGGGTCGAGCAGCGCCGACATCGAGTCGGCATTGACTCCGATCCAGGAGGGACGGTCGATGATGAGGGGGGCCGGCGCCACGCCGGGAGCGTGCATCCTGGAGGTCTCCGCCACCGGGTCGACCGACTCGGCCGCCAACCGGCGGATCTCGTCGACGGCCTCCCGGGCCTCGCCGACGCTCACCGAAGGGCCCGCCTGGACGAGTCGCGCGCCGGTCGCCTTGGCGAAGGACCAGTCGACGTAGGACGCCGGGGTCGCGGAGTCGGTCGGGGTGAGGTCGGTCATGGGGTTCCTTCGCTCGAGGGCTCGGTGCGGTGAGTCGGGCTCGTCACTGACAACCGCACTCGGTCAGCGCCGCCACCAGCCGATCCAACGCTAAGCGTGCCTCCAACCTTCCCTCTCTCGGGACCCGATCTGCGATGACGACGAAGGTCAGCAGTCTCCCGTCGCGGGTCACGGTCGTCCCTGCCAGTGCGGCGGTCGCGTTGATCGTCCCCGTCTTCGCCCGTGGGATGCCGGCGACCGCGCGCGTGGACGAGACGAGGAACCGCTCGTCGAGGGTCCCGCTCAGACCCGCGATCGGCAGGTCCGCGACGAGTGGGGTGAGCACCGGGTCGGTCCCCGTCGTCGCACGCGTGAGCAGGTCGGAGACGACCCGGGCGGGAAGCAGCTGGTCGTAGGTCATCCCAGAGGTGTCGAAGAGCACGGCTCCATCGACGTCGACCCCGAGGCCCGCGACTCTGTCGACGACGAACTGCGCGACCCCCTCGAAGTCGGTCGGGCCGCCGACCGACGCGCTCGCCTGGCGCGACAGGCCCTCGGTGAGCGCGTTGTCGCTGTCCGCCATCGCCAGAGCGGTGATCTCGGCGACCGTAGCGCTGCGTACGGCGCCGAGACGAGGGCCGCTCACCGCGCTGGTCAGGACCGGCTCGGCCGCCACGCTCGCCGGGATCCCCGCCTCGACGAGGGCAGCGGTGAACGCCTTGACCGCCTCGAGCTCCGGCTCCGGAGGGGACGGCTCGAACGGCCGGGGCCGCTGCCCGGCGAGCCCGATCATCGTCACGCCCTGGTTGTAGCCGACCCGGACGTCCTCCATGTTCCACCGGGGGGCGTACCGGGGCCCTGCGGCATACGTCATCTCGACGCTCACGATGAGCGCCTCCGGTGTCGAACCCCCCCGGCCGAGCCGTTCGACGACCTGCTCGGCGAGGTCGGCGAGACCGGCATGTCCCTCGACGGCGTCCGGGTCCCCGGCACCGGGGGCGAGCATCGTGTCGCCTCCTGCGACGAGGGCGATCGTGTCCGGCCCGGTTCGCACCGCGGCGGTCGTCAGCCGGCTCCCGGGGTCGAGGGTGTGCAGGATGGCGGCACCTGAGAGGAGCTTCTGGGCGGATGCGGGCGTGACCGGCCGGTCGGGGTCCAGCGCATACAGCACCTCTCCGGACGGGCCGTCGGCGATCTGGACCACGGCCGACCCGAAGAACCCGGGAGCGGCCAGCCGCTCCTCGACGACCGCCGCGAGCGCGGCCCGGTCCGGCACGGGTGCCGTCGGATCCGGGGTGCCGAGGGGATCGGACCGGGTCGGCGCCGGGACGGCGACGATGCCGGTCACCTCCGGCTCCGGGACCGGCGGCGGGAGCGTGTCCGGGTCGATCGGCCGGTCGATCGTCAGCACCCCGGGAACGAGGTCGTAGATGTCCGCCGTCACGTATGCGCCGGCCGCGATGACGAGCGTCGCCGCCGTGAGTGCGGCGATCGTGCGGCTGCGGGGCATCGGGCGGTCCTTGTTGTAGCGGTACGTGCTGTCGCAGTCGAGGACGGTGGGTGCAAGACTGTCCGTAGCAGCGTAGGTCACCGAGGACAACGTCCCGCGAAGGAGTCAGACAGTGGAGTTCGACGTCACCATCGAGATCCCCAAGGGTGCTCGCAACAAGTACGAGGTCGATCATGCGACGGGGCGGATCCGACTGGACCGGCTGCTCTTCACCTCGATGGCCTACCCGTCGGACTACGGATATGTCGAGGAGACGCTCGGGGAGGACGGCGACCCCCTCGACGCCCTCGTCCTCCTGGACGAGCCGACGTGGCCGGGCTGCCTGGTCCTCGTGCGCCCGATCGGCCTGTTCCACATGCGTGACGAGGCCGGCGGCGACGACAAGATCCTCTGCATCCCCGCCGGCGACCCACGCAAGACCCACATCACCGAGCTCGAGCACATCAACGAGTTCGACCGGCTCGAGATCCAGCACTTCTTCGAGACCTACAAGGACCTCGAGCCCGGCAAGTCCGTCGAGGGCGCCCACTGGGCCGGGCGCACCGACGCCGAGCGGGTCGTCAACGAGGCCATCGAGCGGGCCAAGGCTGCCGGAATGACCACAGCGCGGTGGCGGATGCCCGTCCACGAGAGCCAGCGTCCCGACGGACGGCCCGAGGACTGGTCGGAGGCCCACGCCGCCTATGCCGCGCGCGCCCGTGAGGAGCTCGCGACGAAGGAGAACCCGCTGAGCGACTGAGCTCCCGGGTCGTGCCCTTCCGTGGGAGAGTTGCGCCGTGAGCCAAGCCACCGCGCAGTCTCCCAGCCACTCGCCCACCCCTCAGGTCGGCGTCCACTCCGAGGCCGGCCGGCTGCGCACGGTGCTCGTCGCCGCCCCCGGGCTGGCGCATACCCGACTGACCCCGGACACCTGCAAGGACCTCCTCTTCGACGAGGTGCTGTGGGTCGAGCGGGCCCGGGCGGACCACACGGAGTTCCGCGACCGGATGAGCGAGCGTGGGGTCGAGGTGCTCGAGCTGCACGAGATGCTCACCGACGTGGTCAGTGACGACGAGGCGCGGGACTGGATCCTCGACCGACGGATCACGCTCGAGGAGGTCGGGATCGGCCTCATCACCCCGACCCGCGAGTGGCTCACCTCCCTCGAGCCGGCCCGCCTCGCCGAGCACCTGGTGGGCGGTGTGTCCTACACCGAGCTCCCGGAGGAGATCGGTGGCTCGTTCCTCTCGGTGTTGCGCGACGGCCTGAGTGACCAGCACGAGTGGATCCTGCCGCCGCTGCCCAACACGCTCTTCATGCGGGACAACACCTCGTGGATCTATGGCGGGGTGACCCTCAACCCGATGTACTGGCCGGCCCGCCGTCCCGAGACTCTGCTCACCTCGGCCATCTACAAGTTCCATCCCCGCTTCGTCGACGCGCAGTTCGAGGTGTGGTTCGGCGACCGGGCTGAGCCCGGCCGGGCCGGGTCCCACTCCTCCTCCGGCGCCACTCTCGAGGGCGGGGACGTCATGCCGGTCGGACGTGGCACCGTCCTCGTCGGGATGGGGGAGCGCACCTCGCACCAGGCCATCACCCAGCTCGCGCGATCCCTCTTCGACCGGGGCGCCGCCGAGCAGGTGGTCATCGCGGGACTGCCGCACACCCGGGCGGCGATGCACCTCGACACGGTCTTCACGTTCTGCGACGCGGAGACGGTGACGGCGTTCGGCCCGGTCGTCGACGACATCGTCCCGCTCATCCTGCGGCCGTCGACGTCGACACCGTCACGGCTGTCCATCGAGCGGGCACCGGGCACGTTCGTCGAGGCCGTGGGCGACGCGCTGGGTGTGCCGCTGCGGGTCGTCAACACCGGCGGCGACGTCTACGGCATGCACCGCGAGCAGTGGGACGACGGCAACAACGTCGTCGCCCTCGAGCCCGGAGTCGTCATCGGCTACGACCGCAACAGCGGGACCAATACCCTGCTCCGCAAGGCCGGCATCGAGGTCATCGAGATCTCCGCCTCCGAGCTCGGCCGGGGCCGTGGCGGCGGCCGCTGCATGACCTGCCCGATCTCGAGGGATGCACTCTACGACTGAGTGTTCGGACCGCTCCGTGCTCAGCTGGCGAGCTTGAGCCCGACGATGCCGGTGATGATGAGGAGCAGGAACACGGCCCGCGCGAAGGTCACCGGCTCGGTGCCGGTGACCATCGCATACACGACGGTGAGCGAGGCCCCGATGCCGACCCAGACGGCGTAGGCGGTGCCCGTCGGCAGCGTCCGCATCGCGGCAGCCAGCCCGAGCATGCTGAGAACGAGGGCGACCCCGAAGACGGCGGTCGGTCCGGCTCGGGTGAACCCGACGGACTTGCCGAGCGCGGTCGCCCAGACGGCCTCGAGCACACCGGAGATGACGAGAATGATCCATGCCATGACGGCCCTCCATGGGCCGTCTTGTCGCTCGCCGGGTACGGCACCCCTCGTCCGGGGACCACTCATGGGTCCTGGTGCCAGGGTAACAACGCGACGCGCCCCCGACGAAGTCGTCGGGGGCGCGTGACCGGAGCCGCCTAAGGGAGTCGAACCCTTGACCTATTCATTACGAGTGAATCGCTCTAGCCGACTGAGCTAAGGCGGCGTGCCGGACCACTATACGAGGTGACGTGCGGCCGTGCGAATTCGCCGTTGCCCCCGAAAACGGCCGGTCAGCAGCGCAGTCCGTCCTCCGGCACGGTGCCGTCGAGGAAGAAGGCGTCGACCGCGTTGTCCACGCACGCGTTGCTGCGGGTGTATGCGGTGTGCCCGTCCCCGTCGAAGCTCACCAGCACTCCGCTCTCGAGCTGCTCGGCCAGGCGCTCGGACCACTCGTAGGGCGTCGCGGGGTCGCGGGTCGTGCCGACGACGACGATCGGGTCGCTGCCGGCGGCGGTGATCTCCCGCGGTCCGCCTCCGACCGGCTCGACCGGCCACAACCCGCACGCCATCGACGACCAGGCGATGAACCGACCCCACGTCGGCGCGCGCACCGCCGCGTCCTCGGCCGCCGCCTCGAAGTCGGCCATCTCGGCGGACTCGGGGCGGTCGAGGCAGTTGACCGCGTAGATGACCTCCATGATGTTGCCGGTGTAGGCGCCGCTGGAGGTGCGCTGCGCATACGTGTTGGCGAGGGCCATCAGCTCGGTGGCATCGTCCTGCTCCACGACGTCCCGCAGGGCGCTCGTGAGCATGCTCCACATGCCTTGGTCGTACATCGCGACGGCGACCCCGAGCGCGGCCCAGCCCTCGGACATCGTCTCCATCCGGGCGTCGCCGCGCACCGGGACCGGCTCGGCGTCGAACCGCTTCATGAGCTCGCTCATGCCCTGGAGGACCTCCTCGACGGTGTCGCCGAGCGGACAGGCCCCCTCGTCGATGCAGTCCTGCGCCCACGCGGCCGTCGCGCGCTCGAATCCCTCGGCCTGGCCCAACCCGATCTCCTGGGACGTGAGGTCGGGCGGCACCGCGCCATCCAGGACGAAGCGACCGACACGGTCGGGGAACTGCTCGGCGTACACGGTGCCGAGGTAGGTGCCGTAGGACTTGCCGAGATAGGTGAGCCGCTCCTCCCCCAGCGCGGCACGCAGGATGTCCATGTCCCTGGCGGCGTCGACCGTCGAGACGTGACCGAGGAGGGGCCCTGCGTTGGCCTCGCAGGACTGACCGAACTCCTCGGAGTGGTCGGCGAACTCCTGCTGCTCGCCCGTATCGTCCGGGGTCGGGTCCATGCCGAGGAACTCGTCCAGCTCGGCGTCGGAGACGCAGTCGATCGGCGCGGAACGGCCCACCCCACGCGGGTCGAAGCCGACGATGTCGTAGCGCCGGCGCACGTCGGTGCCGACGATGAAGTCGGCGGCCGCGGCGTAGTCACTGCCCGATCCCCCAGGTCCTCCGGGATTGACCACGAGCGAACCGATCCTGTTGCGGGAGCTGTTGGCCGGAGCCTTGAGGACGCTGATCTCGATCGTCTCGGCCGAGGGGTCGTCGTAGTTGAGCGGCACGACGAGCTCCGCGCATTCCCCCGGTCCGCAGTCGATCCAGTCCAGCTCCTGCTCGTAGTACGGGACCAGGGACTCCTGCAGATCCTCGGGAAGGACCGTCTGGATCGCAGCCCCGCTCGGCGCCGGCGTCGCCGTCGACCGGCCGGGCAGCCGGTCGGAGACCTCCGTACAGCCCGAGGCGAGCGCGGCCACGAGGGCGGTGGAGAGCACGACGACCGCCGCGCGCCGACCGGTCGAGGAGGTATGCGGTGGCATGGCGGACACGCTAGCTCACCGCGGCAGACGCAGACTGATGGCCATCGCCTCGAGAGCGAGGAGCGGTGGCACGTTGGCGCCGATCCGCTCACGGGCCAGACCGATCGCGTCCATGGCGTGCAGGATCTCCTCCGCGGAGAGCGCGGACCGCACCTGGTCGATCACCCCGGCATGGTCCGCGTTGACGAGCTCGACGGGTGCGCGGGCGGCGGTGACGAGAGCGTCACGGTACACGGAGAGCAGGTCGATGAGCGCGCGGTCGACCATGTCGCGGGCGAAGCGGGTGGCGCGCGCCTTCTGCTCCTTCTCCAGCCCGGAGATCTGGGAGCGGATGTGCGGGGGCTGGGTGCGCGCGCCGGGATCGGCCCCGAGCGTCTCGAGCAGGCGGGCACGCTCGGCCGCGTCGCGCTCCGCCGACCCGGACGCTCCCTCCTCGTCGGCGATCGAGGCGATGACTCCGGCCGCGTTGATGGCCTCGCCGACGGTGCGGATCTTCGTCGTGAGGGTGAGGACGTCATGACGGCGTGTGCGGGCCCCGTCGTCCCGAGCCAGCCGGCGGGCCAGGCCGATGTGCGACTGGGCGGCGCGGGCGGCATACAGGGCCATCGACAGGTCGACCCCGTCGCGCCGGTGGAGCAGCTGCGCGACGTCCTGCGGCGACGGGGTGCGGAGCCGAACGGCGCGGGTACGGGAGCGGATCGTGACGATGACGTCCTCCGAGGAGGGGGCGCAGAGCATCCAGACGGTGCGGGGGGCCGGCTCCTCGAGGGCCTTGAGGAGCGCGTCGGCGGCGCGCTCGGTCAGCCGGTCGGCGTCCTCGACGATGATGACCCGCCACCGCCCGAGGGAGGGCCGGTGCGCAGCCTCCTGGACGAGCTCGCGGGCGTGGTCGACCTTGATCGACAGACCCTCGGTGGCGACGACCATCACGTCGGCGTGCGTGCCGTCGAGGGCGGTGCGGCACTCGCGGCACGTCCCGCAGCCACCCGCCGGGCACTGCAGAGCCGCCGAGAAGGCACGAGCCGCGACCGAGCGACCCGACCCGGGCGGTCCGGTGAACAGCCAGGCGTGGGTCATCGCCTCCGGGTCGCGGACCGCCCGCTCGAGGACCTCGACGGCCGGTGCCTGACCGACGACGTCGTCCCAGACGGTCATGACCGCTGTTCCTGGAGGAGAACGACGACTCTCGACCAGACGGCCTCGGCCATGAGGGCGGCGTCCGCCGACCCGTCGACGACCAGATACCGGTCCGGAGCGGCGGTCGCCAGGGCGTGGAAGTGCTCGCGCACGGCCTCGTGGAACCCGTCCGTCTCGGACTCGAGCCGGTCGTGGACCGCGCCGCGCCGGCGCCGCCCCTCCTCCGCCGTGATGTCGACGATGACCGTGAGCGTGGGGACGAGGCCGCCCACCGCCCACATCTGCAGGGTGTGGACCTCGTCTGCCCCGAGGTCGCGCCCCGCCCCCTGGTAGGCGACGGACGAGTCGGTGTAGCGGTCGGTGATGACCACTCGTCCCTCGCGCAGCGCCGGTCGGACGACCTGCTCCACGTGCTGGGCCTTGTCCGCGGCGAAGATGAGCGCCTCGGCCCGAGGAGTCATCGGGTCACCGTGCAGGACGAGGTCCCGCAACCGCTGCCCGAGGTCGGTCCCGCCGGGCTGACGGGTCAGCACGGGCTGATGGCCCGCTGCGGCGAGCCGCTCGGCCAGCAGCCGGACCTGGGTGGACTTCCCCGCCCCGTCGCCGCCCTCGAAGGCGATGAACACGCCGCGCTCTCCGGTCACGAGCCGAGCCTAGGCGACGAACCCGACAGCCCTCGGCCCGTGGCGCCGAGTTCAGGCGTTCCCGCCCGCACCAGGCGGTCCCGTCCGAACGTGGCGCTATAGCGCCTCGGTCGACGGCAGGGCATCCCCTCGGCGGAAGCGCCTACTCTCGGCCCCGCTCCAGACGGTCGGCGTTGGCGTGACCCGGAGCCGACCCGACAGGCCTCGGCCCGTGGCCGGGACGGATCTTCTGGTAGGTGGCCGTGAAGCGCGGGTCGGCGAGGTAGATGTCACCGAGGCCGCGGTGGACTGCGGCGAGCAGGCGTAGTACCGCTCGTCGTGGTGGTGCAGCGTCCGCACGGTGATCCCGTTCCGCTGCGACACCTGTCCGACGGTGAGCCCGCCTCCTGGAGCCTGGTGTCCCGTCGTCATCACCTTGTCGATGGTCGTGGCAGACGTCGTGTGAGGGTCAACTTCGTTCTCCGCTCTTCCTCTCGGATGACGTCGATGACGTGGGCGGCATGCTCGCGGACTGCGGCATCGCGGTGCGCGAGACGCACCTCCAGGTGCGGGAGCGCCGCCGCACCGAAGTCGGCGAGATCGCGGGTCAGCTGGCTCCGCCGTTCGTCACCACCGCGGCCGAGGTAGGCGGTGAGCGCCGGGATCGCGACGGGGTCACCCAGTCTGGCGAGGGCGAAGCGGGCCTTGGCGCCGACATCGTCGTCGGCGTCGGCGGTGAGAGGGATGACCGAGGGGACAGCGCTGCGGTCGCCGAGCTTGCTCACGAGGTGGACCGCCGTGACGCGCACCTGGGCGCGCTCATCGGTGAAGGCCGCCAGCGCATACGGCAGGGCGGCCTCGGGGACCCGGGTGAGCACCCACGTGAGCGACTCGCGGACGAAGGCGTCCGGCTCCTCCCACAGCAGGTCGGCGAGCCGGCCTGCGAGGTCGGGCGTGACCAACGTGCCGAGCGCGATCGCAGCACGCTGGCGGACGTCCTCGTGGGGCTGCTTCAACCCGAGGAACACCTCGGTGAGCGGATCGCGGACGTTCTCCTGCATACCGGCCAGTTTCTCCTTTCTCTCCCTGGGAGAGAAGCCTCACCTTCGGGACACAACCATTCCGTCCCACAGATGAAGGTTCCCTCCCTGCCTGGGAACAGAAGGTCAGCCGCTGGCCCGCTCGCGGAGCTCGAGCGAGAGGATCTTTCCGGTGGCATTGCGAGGCAGCTCGTCGAGGAAGTGCACGTCCCGGGGGACGGCGTGCCGTGAGACGTTCGCCTTGCAGTGCGCGACGACGTCGGCCTCGCTCAGCGACGCACCCGGCATGCGCACGACGAACGCCGCCAGCCGCTGACCGAACGTCTCGTCCTGAACACCGACGACGGCACACTCGCGGACCCCGGCCAGCAGGTCGAGCGCGGAGGTGACCTCGTCCGGGTAGACGTTCTCGCCGCCGCTGATGACCATGTCGTCCTCGCGACCCTCGACGAACAGCAGCCCGTCCCGGACACACCCCAGGTCGCCGGTCGAGATGAGCCCGTCGACGAACTCCTTGCCGGGGCCGGCGGTGTAGCCCTCGAACACGAGCTCGTTGCCGCAGAAGATGCGCCCGACCGTGCCCTGGGGCACCTCGCGGCCGTCCCGGTCGAGGATCCGCACCGTCGTCCCGCGCGGCGGAAGGCCGGCGGTCTGCGGCGACCGGCGCAACTCCTTCGGGCCGGCGATCGAGACCCATGACGCCTCGGTGGAGCCATAGAGGTTGTGCAGGATGTCGCCGTACTCGTTCATGTATGCGGTCGCCAGCCCGCCCGGCAGCGCCGAGCCGCTCGTCGCCGTGAGGCGCAGGCTCCGCCGGTGCCGTGCGCCGGGGTCGCTCGGCAGCTCCATCATCCGGTGGAGCATCACGGGAACCGCCACGTGGGCGTGCACCTGGTGCTCCTCCAGGGCCGCTCGCGCAGCAGCCGGGTCGAAGCGACGCTGCAGGACGACCGTGGCGCGAATGCCGAAGGCGAGCTGCAACGCCGCGAACCCCCAGGTGTGGAAGATCGGAGCGGAGATGAGCACCCGTTCCCCCGAGTTGAAGGGGATGCGCTCGAGGATCGCGGCCAGGGGCGCGATGCTCGGGGGCGTCCGGCGCGTGGCGCCCTTGGGCGAACCCGTCGTGCCCGAGGTGAGGACGATCGTGCGACCGCCCCGCTGCGGGCGGAGGAAGACCGGTCGGCTCGTATGCGCCACGGCCTCGGCGACCTCGCTCTCGCTGACCCGGGTCAGCTCGGTGAGACCCGACACGGCTGCGGCGAGCTCGTCGTCGTGGACGACGATCGACAGTCTCTGCTCGGAAGCCACGACCGAGAGCTGAGGAGGGGTCAGGCCGGTGTTGAGAAGCACGAGGTCGGCCCCGAGGGCGTCCACGGCCGCCATCGTCTCGACCGCGGCCACGTGGTTGCGCGCGAGGAGCCCGACCCGGTCGCCCGGGCGCACGCCGTGGCCGTGCAGCACCTCGCTGGTGATCTCGACCTGGGCGAGGAGCTCCGCATAGGTGCTCTCACCCCGCTCCTCATCGATGACCGCGAGTGCGCCGGGGGAGCGCTTGGCCGCCTGACGCAGCTCGCCGAACAGCCCCATGCCGTAGGCGAGGATCGACGCGAGCTGCCCCGCCGTCCGGTGCGGCAGGGCCGGCCCGACAACGCCGCGCCGCACGAGCGTGAGGACATCGCCGAACAGGCCCACGCCGACCATCAGGACGTGGCCTTCCTGGCCGCGGCCTTCCTCTGGGCTGTCGTGCCCGTGACCGCCTTCTTGGTCGCCGTCTTGCGTGCCGTCGTCTTCTTGGCTCCGGTCTTCTTCGCGGTGCGCTTGCGCGTCGTCGGGCCCTTGGCGCGCTTCTCGGCGAGCAGCTCGGCAGCGCGCTCGACGGTGATGGACTCCGGCTCGTCGCCCTTGCGCAGTGTCGCGTTGGTCTCGCCGTCGGTGACGTAGGGACCGAAGCGGCCGTCCTTGACGACCATCGGCTGGCCGCTCACCGGGTCCGGGCCGAGCTCCTTGAGGGGGGCTGCGGAGGCCCGGCCCCGCGCCTTGGGCTGGGCATAGATCGCGAGTGCCTCCTCGAAGGTGATGTCGAAGAGCTGGGCCTCGGAGGTGAGCGACCTGGAGTCGGTTCCCTTCTTGAGGTAAGGACCGTAGCGGCCGTTCTGGGCGGTGATCTCGGCCTCGACGGTCTTCTCGCTGCCGTCCGCGGCGGTGGTCGTCTCGGTCACGGTGCCGACGACGCGCGGGAGGGAGAGCAGCTTCAGGGCCGTCTCGAGGTCGATCGTGGCGAGGTCCATCTCCTTGAAGAGCGAGGCGGTGCGAGGCTTGGCCTTCGCCTTGGACTTCGGTGCCCCCTCCTCCGGCTCGGGGAGGACCTCGGTGACGTACGGCCCGTAGCGACCGGCCCTGGCGACGATGTCACGCCCGGTCTGCGGGTCCTGGCCGAGGACGCGCCCGTCGTCGGCGGCGGCCTCGAGGAGCTCACGGGCCTTGGCCGGGGTGAGCTCGTCGGGTGCGATGTCGTCGCTGATGGTGGCGCGTCGCGGCCCCCCGGAGTCCCCCTCGGTCGCCGCGGCGTCGACGATCTCGCCCGTCGCCACGTCCACTCCGCTGGGCGCGATCTCCTCGACGTAGGGCCCGTAGCGACCGACCCGCACGACGATCCCGTCGCCGATCGCGATCGTGCTGATGGCCCGGGCGTCGATGTCGCCGAGGTCGTCGACGAGCTCGCGCAGACCCTCACCCGTCGTGGCCTCGTCGCCGAAGTAGAAGCGCCGCAGCCACTCGACGCGGTCCTCCTCACCTGCGGCGATCTCGTCGAGGGCGTCCTCCATCGTCGCGGTGAACGCATAGTCGACGAGGTGCTCGAAGTGCACCTCGAGCAGGCGGGTCACGGCGAAGGCGAGCCACGTCGGCACGAGGGCGTTGCCGCGGCCGCGGACATAGCCACGGTCCTGGATCGTCCCGATCGTCGAGGCGTAGGTCGACGGCCGGCCGATGCGGCGTTCCTCCATCGCCTTGACGAGCGTGGCCTCGGTGTAGCGCGGCGGCGGGCTCGTCTCGTGGCCGTCGGCCTCGGCGCGCAGCACCTCGAGGGCGACGCCCTCGCTCAGCCTCGGCAAGCGGCGCTCCTGCTCCGCCTCGTCCTTCTTGCGCGGGCTCTGGCGCTCGTCGCGGCCCTCCTCATAGGCGGCGAGGAAGCCGCGAAAGGTGATGACGGTGCCGCTGGCGGAGTACTCGACGGTATGCGCGGGAGCCTCCGCGTCAAGCGTCGCCCCGAGCTTGACGGTCGCCGTCGACCCGACGGCATCGGCCATCTGCGAGGCGACGGTTCGCTTCCAGATGAGCTCGTAGAGCGCGAACTCGTCACCCCGGATCTCACCGGCCACCTGGGCCGGGGTGCGGAACGAGTCCCCGGCCGGCCGGATCGCCTCGTGTGCCTCCTGAGCGCCCTTGGTCTTCGTCGCGTAGCGGCGCGGGGAGTCGGGGACGTAGTCGGCCCCGTAGAGATCCCGGGCCTGCTGGCGCGCTGCGGTCAGCGCGGACTCGGACAGCGTCGTGCTGTCGGTCCGCATATACGTGATGTAGACGTTCTCGTAGAGGCGCTGCGCGACCCGCATCGCGTTCTTGCTCGACAGGCGCAGCTTGCGGCTGGCCTCCTGCTGCAACGTCGAGGTCGTGAACGGGGCGGCCGGGCTACGGCGGTAGGGCTTCTCGGTGACAGCGGTGACGGCGACATCGGCGGCGCGGGTCGCAGACGCGATACCCTCGGCGGCCGCCTGGTCGAGATGGGCGACGGTGGTGTGCTTGAGGGTGCCGTCATCGGCGAAGTCCCGGCCGCTGGCCACCTTGGTGCCGTCCACCAGGGTGAGTCGCGCGGTGAACCGGCCGGCCTCTCCGCCCGGCGTGGCATCGATCGAGACATCCCAGTAGGAAGCGACGCGGAAGGCCATCCGCTCCCTCTCCCGCTCGACGACGAGTCGCGTCGCCACGGACTGGACCCGGCCGGCGGACAGTCCCGCTTTGACCTTGCGCCACAGAACGGGGGAGATCTCGTAGCCGTAGAGCCGGTCGAGGATGCGCCGGGTCTCCTGGGCGTCGACGAGGGCGGTGTCGATGTCCCGGGTGGCCTGGATCGCGCGCTGGATGGCCTCCTTCGTCACCTCGTTGAAGACCATCCGCTTGACGGGGACCTTGGGCTTGAGGGTCTCCAGCAGGTGCCAGGCGATCGCCTCGCCCTCGCGGTCCTCATCGGTGGCGAGATAGAGCTCGTCGGCGTTCTTGAGTGCGCGCTTGAGGTCGGCGACCGTCTTCTTCTTGTCGGTGTTGACGACGTAGTACGGCTCGAAGTCGGCGTCGACGTCGACGCCGAACTTGCCGAAGGGACCCTTCTTGATCTCCGCCGGCATCTCGCTCGGCGTGGGGATGTCCCGGATGTGTCCGACGGACGCCTCGACGACGTAGTCCGGTCCCAGGAAGCCGGCGATCTTCTTGGCCTTGGCAGGAGACTCGACGATGACGAGCTTTTGACTCAACGCAGATACCTCTACTGATTCTTCGCTCCCTCGTGCAGCGGATTCGTCGCTGTCGGCGGCGAGAGGGCGTCGGGAGAGAACCTAGCGGACGCTGTCAAGTCCCCCGCAATCCCCCTCCTGGCCCTGAGGCGGTGCGCCTCCACATATAATTGACGCATCATATTCTTTGGTATGGTGCGGCTCGCACCCTTGAAAGAGTCCCCGATGTCGACGACGCCGACCCTCTACCTCAGCCACGGCGCGCCGCCGCTGGCCGACGACGACCGCTGGACCCGCGAGCTGTCCGACTGGTCCGCACAGCTCACCGCCACCCCACGGCAAGCCCCGCACCATCCTCATGGTCTCGGCCCACTGGGAGGACGAGCCCATGTCGGTCTCCGCGACCAGCGGCAGCGTGCCACTCGTCTATGACTTCTGGGGCTTCGACTTCTGGGGCTTCCCGCAGAAGTACTACGAGGGCACTCTCATCGTCGGCTCGGGCTTCACGACCCACAGCCTGCGATGGTTCAACCCGCGGGCCGGTGCGGACGTCGCTCCCCCGACAGCCAGCTCGGAGTTCGACCACTGGGCCGCCGAGACGATGGGTGCCGGCGACCTCGACGCGCCGGTGAACTTCGAGCACGAGGCCCCGGCCGCCCACGAGGCACACCCACGCACCGAGCACTGGGGCCCCGCTCTACGTCGCGCTCGGTGCCGCGGACGCCTCCGGCTCGATCGAGGCGCGCACGACCGTCGACGGTTTCCGGTTCGGCCTGTCCAAGCGGTCCTGACAGCTCGGCTGAGACCAAGGGCCCCGCCTGCGCCAGGTCATTCGCGGACGAGGAGGCCGTTCGCGATGAGGTGCCGCAGGGTCGGCATGACCATGGCCACGACGTCCATCGGGTCCTCATCGAGCAGGCTCGCGATGGCGATGAGTGCCTGCCGCGGCGTCAGCGAACCGTCCGCAACCCCGAGGTAGGCCGCGGCATAGGTGTCGAGGGAGACGCGCAGCCGCAGACCCCCACCCTGGACCGCGGTAACGGCCCTCGGTTCGGAGGAGCCGGGGCGAAGGTGCTGCTCGATGCTCACGTCCTCGGCTGCCACCCAGAGGATGTCGAGCAGCCCCTCGTCGTCGACGCTCGCGAGCAGCTCGCGAGCGGCCAGACCCGCCGCGATCGTCGGGCCCATCGCGTCGCCCACCGGCCCCCGCACCTCCATGAGGTCGACGAAGGGCACGCGCTCGGCGGCCGGACGGTGCAGGGTGATCACCCCGAAGCCAACGGCCTCGACGTCTCGAGAGGCGAAGTCGTCGAGCCAGGCCGCATACATGGTCTGGAACTCCGCCGTCCCGGGATGGTGGCCGCCATCTCTGGCCCACGTCTCGGCGTACTGCGCGGGGTCCTGCACCTCGCGCTGGACGATCCACGCATCCAGGCCGCTTTCCGCGACCCAGGCCCCGACCCGCTCGCGCCAGCCCGTGCCGCGACGGATCTCCCAGTTGCCGAGCAGCTGGGCGACTCCCCCCGGGACGAGGTGCGAGGCGAGCCCCCTCACCAGATCGGCGACGACGGCGTCCCCTGCGGCTCCGGCGTCGCGGTACTCGAAGAGCGGCACCGACCCATCCCGAGGGGTGATGACGAACGGCGGGTTGCTCACGATGAGGTCGAACGTCTCCCCCTCGACCGGCGCGAGCATCGAGCCCTGCCGGACGTCCCAGGCGACTCCGTTCAGGGCGGCGTTGAAGGAGGCGTATGCGAGGGCTCGCTCCGAGAGGTCGGTCACCACGACCTCGTCGGCGTCGTTCGACAGGTGCAGGGCCTGCACACCCGAGCCGGTCCCGACGTCGAGCGCCCGGGCGAGGCGACGGCGGGGGGTCCAGGCCGCCAGCGTCGCGGACGCTCCGCCGATTCCGAGCACGTGGTCCGGAGTCAGCGGCTCACCGGTCGCGAACTCCGCCCGGTCCGAGGCGACCCACCAGTCCTGGGCGGCCGCCGCATACGGACGCAGGTCGCAGGTGGCGACCAGGCCGTCCCCCTCTCGACGGACCAGACCGAGCGCGAGCACACCGTCGATCCCGACATTGGGCAGGGCCGCTTGGACGTCCCGCAGGTCCACGGGAGCGCCAAGGGTGAACAGCCGGATGAGGGCGGCGCACGGGTCGGTCGACGCGGCCGTCACCCGCTCGGCGGGAAGAGGGTGCTCGCGGGCGAACGCCGCGCTCGCCATCGGCCCGAGCACCTCGGTGACACCGGCGCCCGTGAAGCGCGCGGCGATGAGGTCGGTCCGGAGCAGTGCGAGGAGACCGGTGTCGACGACCGGCAGCTGGGTCCGCATAGTGTCCCGAGCCTAGTAGGTCGCGCCAACGACGATGCCGCCGCGACCCGAGGGCCACGGCGGCGTCGCACCCGGTGGAGTCGGGGTCAGTGGATCTGCTCCGGATGATGGGCGGTCGCTATGGCCGAGTCAGGGTCGGCGTCGGTTCCGATGGCGATGTCCTTACTTTTGGACCAGGCGACGGCCGCGACGATGATCACCGCCGCAGCGGCAGCGATGCCATAGCGGATGGGCGCGCTCTCGGCGGCACCGATCGAGAGGGCCACGATGGCCGGGGCGATGAGAACCGAGACGAGGTTCATCACCTTGAGGAGAGGGTTGATGGCCGGTCCGGCGGTGTCCTTGAACGGGTCGCCGACCGTGTCACCGATCACCGCTGCCGCATGGGCCTCCGAGCCCTTGCCACCGTGGTGACCGTCCTCGACGATCTTCTTCGCGTTGTCCCACGACCCACCGGAGTTGGCGAGGAAGACCGCCATGAGGGCACCGGCGCCGATCGCGCCGCCGAGGAAGCCGGCGAGTGGGCCGATCCCGAGTCCGAACCCGACAGCGACCGGCGAGAGGATGGCGAGCAGGCCCGGGGTGGTGAGCTCGCGCAGTGAGTCCTTCGTGCAGATGTCGACGACCTTGGCATAGTCCGGCTTCTCGGAGTAGTCCATGATCCCGGGGTGCTCCCGGAACTGACGACGCACCTCGAAGACGATCGCTCCGGCGGCCCGGGTGACCGCGTTGATGGCCAGACCGGAGAAGAGGAAGACGACCGCGGCCCCGAGGATGAGCCCGACGAGGATGTTGGGGTTCGTGATCACGCCCAAGGCGCTGGCGATGAAGGCCTCGCCCTCCTCCTGGCTCACCCCGCTGGTGTCGGTGTCCCGGACCGCCGTCTGCCAGGCATCCGTGTAGGAGCCGAAGAGCGCCGTGGCCGCGAGCACGGCGGTCGCGATGGCGATGCCCTTGGTGATGGCCTTCGTCGTGTTGCCGACGGCGTCGAGCTCGGTGAGGATCTGCTCGCCCTCCTCGTCGACGTCGCCGGACATCTCGGCGATGCCCTGGGCGTTGTCCGAGACCGGGCCGAAGGTGTCCATCGCCACGATGACGCCGACGGTGGTGAGCAGACCGCAGCCGGCAAGGGCGACGAGGAAGAGCGCGAGAGCCGTGGAGCCGCCGCCGAGGAGGAACGCGAGGTAGACCGCGCCACCGATGATGGCGGCGGTGTAGACGGCCGACTCGAGGCCGAGGCCGACCCCGGAGAGGACGACCGTCGCGGGGCCGGTGAGCGTGGTGCGCGCGACGTCCAGCGTGGGCCGCTTGTCGGTGCCGGTGAAGTAGCCCGTGAGCCAGAGGATGATGCCGGCGAGGGCGATGCCGATGAGGACGGCGGCGAGCGAGATGAGACGCGGGTCGCCGTCGAGGACCGCGACCGACTCGGCGGAGCCGCCGAGCTCGGCGAAGGTCGCCGGCAGGTAGGCGTAGGCCGCGATCCCGGAGAGCACCGCAGAGATGGCGGCTGAGATGTAGAAACCGCGGTTGATCGCCTTGAGGGCACTCTCGCCGCCCCGCGTCTTGGTGATGAAGACGCCGATGAGGGCGGTGACCGCGCCGATCGCGGGAACGATGAGCGGGAAGACCAGCCCGTAGGTGCCGAAGGCGACAGAGCCGAGGATGAGCGCCGCGACGAGCATGACGGCGTAGGACTCGAAGAGGTCGGCGGCCATGCCGGCGCAGTCGCCGACGTTGTCGCCGACGTTGTCGGCGATCGTGGCCGCGTTGCGGGGGTCGTCCTCGGGGATGCCGGCCTCGACCTTGCCGACGAGGTCGGCGCCGACGTCAGCGGCCTTCGTGAAGATGCCACCGCCGACGCGCATGAACATCGCGAGCAGTGCGGCACCGAAGCCGAAGCCCTCGAGCACCTTGGGCGCGTCGCCCTGGTAGAGGATCACGACGACCGAGGCACCGAGCAGCCCCAGGCCGACGGTCGCCATGCCGACGACGCCGCCGGTGCGGAAGGCGATGCGCATCCCGGCGTCCTGGTCGCCGATCCTCGCAGCGGCGGCGACCCGGACGTTGGCCTTGACGGCCAGGCTCATGCCGAGATAGCCGATGGACGCGGAGAACACCGCTCCGATGACGAAGAAGATCGAGCGTCCCCACAGCACCCCGGCGCTGTCCGCGGGGAGCGCGAGGAGGACGAAGAAGACCAGCACCACGAAGCCGGCCAGGGTCTTGAACTGGCGGTTCAGGTAGGCCTGCGCCCCCTCCTCGACGGCACCGGCGATCGCCCGCATGCTGTCGGTGCCCGTGTCGTTGGCCAGCACCTGCTGGCGGAAGACGAACCCCATGACGAGCGCGATCAGTGCGATGACGCCGACGACGATGACCAGCGTGTAGTTGAGGCCGCTCAGCGAGAGACTCGCGTCGACGGCCGGCAGCGCAAGGCTAGCCATTCCATCCTCCTTGACGGGGCGTGCGTGGAATCCGACAGCCGCATGTGCGACCCGTCGACGCAGGCGACCCTACCTGTGTTCCGGGTCACACACGCCGGGAACGCGCTGTGAACGCGATCACGTATGCGCTGCTCACCCGAGGTTCGGACCTCCCGCCCCCCGGCCCGGTCAGTCCGGAGCGGTCAGGGCGGCCACAGCCTCGTCGGCGGAGTCGTGGATGGTGAACACCTCGTCGAGGGAGGTGATCGCCATGACCCGCGTGATGCGGGGGGCGGTGCACACCAGATGCATGTCGCCGCCGAGGTCGCGCACGGCCTTGAGCCGCCCGACCATGACCCCGAGCCCGGTGGAGTCGAGGAAGCGGACCTCGTCGAGGTCCATGACGATGAGATGGTGGCCGGCGGCGATGACCCGGTCCAGCGCGTCTCGAACGGTCACCGCGCTCGCGACGTCGATGTCGCCACCGAAGGCGATGACGAAGACGCCATCGTGCTGAGACGTCGTGACGGTGACCTGCACAGTGGGGTTCCGCTCCTTGGGAAGATTCCGGGTTCTCCAGCGCATACGGTAGCGAGGAAAGAACGATCCGCCCAAGAACCCTTCCAGCAGGAGCCCTCATGACCACCACCCTCATCACCGGCGCGAGCTCAGGGCTCGGCGCGGAGATGGCCCGCCAGCTCGCCGCGCGGGGGGAGGATCTGGCGCTCTGCGCCCGCCGGACCGAGCGCCTCGAGGGGCTGCGCGAGGAGATCACCACCGCATACCCCGAACGCCGGGTGTCCCTCGCCGCACTCGACGTCACCGACGACGACGCCGTCTTCAGCGTGTTCCACGCCTTCCGCGAGGAGTTCGGCACCATCGACCGCGTCATCATCAACGCCGGCCTGGGCAAGGGGGCGCCGATCGGCAAGGGTGGCTACCACGCGAACAAGGCGACGGCGATGACGAACTTCGTTGCGGCGCTCGCCCAGTGCGAGGCCGCGATGGAGATCTTCCGCGACCAGCACTATGGCCACCTCGTGATGATCTCGTCGATGTCCGCCTTCCGCGGCATGCCAGGCGCCATGACGACGTACGCGGCGACCAAGGCCGGCGTGGCCGCGCTGGCCGAGGGCATCCGCCACGAGCTCGTCGCCAAGCCCAACCTCGACATCGACGTCTCCGTCATCTACCCGGGCTACATCCGCTCGGAGATGAACGAGCACGTGCAGAAGACGCCGTTCATGGTCGACACCGAGACCGGCGTGGCGGCCATGGTGGCGGCCATCGAGAAGCGCTCTGCGCACGCGAGAGTCCCCTCCTGGCCGTGGAAGCCGATGGGGACGGCGATGCGTCACCTGCCACTGCCCCTCGTGCGGCGGCTCAGCTGACCCCACCGAACGACCCGCAGGCCTGGCTCGCCCTCCTCGCCGCTCGGCACGGTTCCGAGCGGGTCGCGCACATCGAGCACCTGCCAGAGCGGGCAGGCTCCGTCGCCGAGTGGCCCGCGTGGGTCGCGCCCGAGGTGTATGCGGCGCTCACCGGTGCCGGCATCCGCACCCTGTGGTCGCACCAGCGGGACGGCATGGACCTCGCCTGGGGCGGCTCCGACATCGTCGTCTCCACGGGAACCGCCTCCGGGAAGAGCCTCGTCTACCTCGTCCCGACGCTCTCCGCCGTCGTCGACGGCCTGGCGAGTGCGACCGGACGTGGGGCGAGCGCGCTCTACCTCTCGCCGACCAAGGCCCTCGCCGCCGATCAGCTCGCCCGCGTGACGAGCCTGGCCGTCCCCGGCGTCCGCGCGGCGACCTATGACGGCGACACCCCCGCCGAAGAGCGTCGGTGGGCGCGCGAGCACGCCCACCTCATCCTGTCCAACCCCGATCTCGTGCACCACTCGCTCCTTCCCCGGCACCGGCAGTGGTCCCGCTTCCTCCGGGCGCTCCGCTTCGTCGTCATCGACGAGTGCCACGTCTATCGGGGAGTCTTCGGCTCGCACGTCTCGGGGGTGCTCAGGCGGCTGCAGCGCGTCTGCGCACGCTACGGTGCCGACCCCACGTTCGTGCTCGCCTCGGCCACGGTGGCCGATCCCGCCGGGCACGGCAGCGCTCTGGTCGGGCGACCGGTGCAGGCGGTCACGGTCGACGGTTCACCACGCGCCGCGATGACGGCGGCACTGTGGGAACCCCGCGTCGACGACGACACCGGAGCCCGGGTCTCAGCGACCACCGAGGCAGCCGCCCTGCTCGCCGACCTGGTCCAGTCAGGCGCACAGACGGTGGCTTTCGCGCGGTCGCGAGCCGGTGTCGAGGCCCTCGCGACCTCTGCCCGTCGCCGCCTCGACTCCCGGGGCGAGCCCGTCCTCTCGGCCGCGGTCGCGGCCTACCGGGGTGGCTACCTCCCCGTCGAGCGCCGGGCGCTCGAGCGGGACGTGCGGTCCGGGAGCATCCGAGGACTCGCGGCGACGAACGCCTTCGAGCTCGGCGTCGACGTGACCGGGCTCGATGCCGTCATCGTCGCCGGCTGGCCGGGTCGACGGGCATCTCTCTGGCAGCAATGGGGTCGGGCCGGACGGGCCGGCCAACCGGCCCTCGGAGTGTTCGTCGCCGCGGACGACCCGCTGGACGCCTACCTCGTCCGCCACCCGGAGGCGATCTTCGGTGAGCCGGTCGAACAGACCGTCATGGACCCGGGGAACCCGCGCGTGCTCGCACCGCATCTGGCGGCAGCCGCGGCCGAGCTGCCACTCACCGAGCCCGATCTCGACCTGTTCGGTCCGTCCGCCCGCGGGGTCGTCGACCGGCTCACCCGCGCCGGCATCCTCAGGCGACGGCCCGCGGGCTGGTACTGGGCCCGCGAGGACCACGCCACCGACCATGTCTCGCTACGCGGGGTCGCCTCCGTCGTCTCGATCGTCGAGCGCGCCTCCGGGCGGGTTGTCGGCACCATCGACGAGGCGAGTGCCCACCAGCAGGTGCACACCGGGGCGGTCCACGTCCACCAGGGCGAGACCTACGTCGTCACCGACCTCGACCTGGACGCGGCGGTCGCCATCGTGGTGCGCGGCGACCCCGGCTGGTCGACGATGGCGCAGTCACGCAGCGAGTTCCGCGTGGACCGAGTCGAGCGCACCGGCTCGTATGCGGGGGCTGATGTTTCGTACGGCGCCGTCCGGGTGACCGGGCAGGTGACGTCCTTCGTGCGACGGCTGCCGAGCGGCGAGGTCATCGGCCGACACGCGCTCGACCTGCCCGAGCGGTCGCTGCACACGATGGCGGTCTGGTGGACCCAGACCGAGGAGAGCCTCGCGGCGGCTGGGGTGCTCCCAGACCGGATCCCCGGGGCCGCCCACGCCGCTGAGCACGCCGCGATCGGCATGCTCCCCCTCATGGCGACCTGCGACCGGTGGGACATCGGAGGGGTTTCGACAGACCTGCACCCGGACACCGGGCAGCCGACGATCATGATCTACGACGGCTATCCGGGTGGGGCCGGGTTCAGCGAGCGGGCGTTCGAGCAGTGGCGGGAGTGGACGTCGGCCACTCTGACCCGGATCGTGGAATGCCCCTGTGAGCGCGGCTGCCCATCGTGCGTGCAGTCGCCGAAGTGCGGCAACGGCAACGAGCCGCTGGACAAGGCCGGTGCCGTTCGGCTGCTCCGCGCCGCGGGACTCCGGGACGGGGCACGCACACCCTGATGTCGTCGCGACGCGACGCTGGTCCCACATGACCGCCATCGGACGGATAGCCTGGCAGCGACCAGACTCTCCCACCCGGAGACCGACACCCCTGGAGACGCCGCGCAACCCATGCGCGGGAAAGGCATCCACCATGATCATCCTGGGCCTCATCCTCATCATCCTCGCCATCGCAGCCGCCCTCGTCCTCTTCGTCGGC
>JBHEPF010000154.1:0-20780 GCA_046260445.1 Dermatophilaceae bacterium
CCGAGACCGACCTCGTCGTGCTGCACCTCGGCAACGGGTGCAGCGCGTGCGCAGTTCGGGGTGGCGAGAGCGTCGAGACCTCGATGGGCCTCTCGCCGCTCGAGGGTCTCGTCATGGGGACCCGCTCCGGTGACGTCGACCCGTCCCTCGGCGCCTACCTGCACCGGATCGCGGACCTCGACGCCCCGGGCTATGACCGGGCGCTCAACAAGGAGAGCGGCATGCTCGCTCTCGCCGGCGTCTCCGATCTCCGGCTGGTCGAGGAACGGGCCGCCACCGGCGACGAGGATGCCACGCTGGCGCTCGACGTCATGGTGCACCGCCTCGTCAAGTACGTCGGAGCGTATGCAGCCGTGCTCGGTCGGGTCGACGCACTCGTCCTGACCGGTGGCATCGGTGAGCACTCGGACGTCGTGCGCGGCCGCCTCGCGAAGCGACTCTCGCTGCTCGGCATCGAGCTCGACGAGGAGGCCAACGAGTCGGGCTCGGGTGAGCGGGCCGTCACGACGGCACAGAGTCGTACCGCCATGCTCGTCATCCCGACCAATGAGGAGCTTGAGATCGCCACGCAGACCGCCGAGCTGATCCTGGTCGACGGTGACTGAGAGGTTCGCTGTGATGAGACCAGATCCAGCGAAGGATTTACGGGCTTGGTCAGATACTGCCGGAGATCCTGCCGCCGGATGCTAGATTCTGAGGCGTGTCTTCTCGTGGACTCCTCGACCTCGACCCGGCCCTCGTTCGTCGCGCCCGGAGCCTGGCCCGGCGGGCCGGGAAGCCGGTCGTCGACATCGCCAACAGCCATACGACGGTGAGCGTGGAGCGGGCCACCCTGCGGCTCGCCGGTCTGGGGGGCGCCGACCATGACGACGTCCCGTGGGTCAACTACCTCGTCGACGCCGTGCGTGCCGACGTCGGACTCGGCCACGGGGTCACGCTGCCGGTCTGGGACGCGCTCGCCCGGGGCGAGGCATCCGACCTCGCCACCCTCGCTCAGAAGGCGGCCAGCGGGGGAGTGGCCTTCCGCATACCGGAGGGGTCGGCGGCGACGAGGGCAGGCAAGGCGAGCCGGACCGCTGTCGCGCGGGGGATCCGGTCGATCGACCGGCAACGGTCGGCGCGGGACCGGCTCATCGCCCGTCACGGGGACCCGCAGCAGACGCCCTGGATCTATCTCATCGTCGCCACCGGTGACATCTACGAGGACATCCCGCAGGCTCAGGCGGCGGCGCGTGAGGGTGCGGACGTCATCGCCGTCATCCGTTCGACCGGGCAGTCTCTCCTGGACTTCGTCCCCGAGGGCGCGACCCGCGAGGGCTACGCCGGCACGTATGCGACCCAGGAGAACTTCCGGCTCATGCGGCAGGCCCTCGATGACACGAGCAAGGAGCTCGGCCGGTACATTCGGCTGACGAACTACGCCAGCGGTCTGTGCATGCCGGAGATCGCGACGCTCGCCGGTCTCGAGCGGCTCGACATGATGCTCAACGACAGCATGTACGGCATCCTCTTCCGGGACATCAACCCGATCCGGACCTTCGTCGACCAGCGCTTCTCGCGCCAGATCCACGCCCGCGCCGGCATCATCATCAACACCGGTGAGGACAACTACCTCACGACGGCCGACGCGGTGGAGGCAGCGCATACCGTCACCGTCAGCCAGCTGCTCAACGAGTACTTCGCCAAGGAGGCCGGCCTGCAGGACTGGCAGCTCGGCCTCGGCCACGCGTTCGAGATCGACCCGGCCATCCCGGACAGCTTCCGTCTCGAGCTGGCCCACGCCCTCCTCGCGCGACAGCTCTTCCCCAAGGCTCCCCTGAAGTGGATGCCACCGACCAAGCACATGACCGGTGACATCTTCCGCGGCTACCTGCTGGACGGGTTCTTCAACCTCGTCGGGGCGTTGACCGGGCAGAGCATCCTGCTCGTCGGGATGATGACCGAGGCCGTCGTCACGCCGTGGCTCTCGGACCGTGACCTCGCCCTGCAGAACGTCCGCTACGTCATGAACGCCGCCGGCGGACTCGCCGAGGACTTCCACCCCCCTCGTGACGGCTTCATCCAGAACCGGTCCCGTCAGGTGCTCGGCGAGGCCGTCGACCTCCTCGAGGCGATCCTCACCGACACCGACGGCGCGGGAGACCCACCGCTGCTGGCCGCCATCGCCGACGGGACCTTCGGTGCGATGAAGCGCCCGCCCGGCAAGGGCAAGGGACTCGACGGCGTCGTCCGCCGGGCCGACGGCTACGAGAACCCGGCCACCGACCTGCTCGAGAGTGGTGCGACACGATGAGCGCGGTCCGCGCCCACGAGGCCCGGCGGCGCCGGGAGAACCCCGAGCCGGGCGAGCTGAGCCTGGTCGAGGCCGAGACTCCGGAGATCGGGCCCCTCATCCGCCCCTACGGCGACACGACCGGTGACGGGATGGTGCAGGTCTCCTTCACCCTGCCACTGCCGCACGACAAGCGCGCCGAGGGCGCTGCCGTGCGTATGGCGCAGGCGATGGGGATGGAGCCGGCCCTGCTCGTGCACGCGAAGGCCATGGGCCCGCACTTCACCTTCTTCGTCCTCTACGGCCCGGTTCGGCACCTCGTCGACATCCGCGAGATCGAGATCGTCGAGCGCGAGTTCGAGCTGCTGTCCTCCAAAGAGGTCAACCAGACCATCAAGAAGCACCTGCGGCGCAAGCTCGTCGTCGTCGGGGCCTGTATCGGCACCGACGCCCACACCGTCGGGATCGACGCGATCCTCAACATCAAGGGCTTCGCCGGGGAGAAGGGGCTCGAGTACTACCGCGAGATGACGGTGCACAACCTCGGCGCCCAGGTGCTCATCCCGGACCTCGTCCACAGCGCCAAGGAGGTGCGCGCCGACGCCGTCCTCGTCTCCCAGGTGGTGACCCAGCGCGACGCTCACCTCCACAACGCCACCGCGATGGCGGCCGCCTTCCGCGAAGCCTTCCCCGCAGGACAGGTGCCGCACCTCATCGTCGGCGGACCCCGTTTCGAGGAAGGGACCGCTCCCGCCCTCGGGGTCGACCGCATCTTCGGGCGGGGGACCACTCCGGGCGAGGTCGCCTCCTATCTCGTCCACGCCCTCGTCCAGCCGACGAGCACCCGTCCGCACACAGCCTCCGGAAAGGGCGCCTCATGAGCAACGAACACCTCGTCGGCACGACGGTCGTCCACCGCCGCTACGTTCCATACAGCCACGCCCACTACGCCGGCAGTCTCGTCGACGGCGCCTACAGCCTCGCCGCCTTCGGAGACGTCGCGACCGAGATGTGCATCCGCACCGACGGCGACGAGGGGCTCTTCGCCAGCTACTCCGACGTCCAGTTCCGTGCGCCCGTCCGGGCCGGTGACTGTCTCGAGATCGAGGCCCGGATCGTGCGCGCCGGTACCCGCAGCAGGGAGATGGAGTTCGAGGTGCGCGTCGTGGCCCGGGGCAACCCGCAGCGCGGCGAGTCGGCCGCCGACCTCCTCGACCCCGCCGTCATCGCCACGACGGCCCGGGGAGTGGTCGTCGTTCCGTGAGCCGCGGGAAGGCGTCCAGTCCGCTGACATAGGCTGCTGCGATGCCCTTGCCGATCCGTCTGCTGCTCGCCGCGGCGTCAGGCGGGATGCTCTCCACCGCGTTCCCCACGCTCGACCTCTGGTTCCTCGCCCCGGTCGCGATCGCGCTCCTCACCGCCGCCGTGGCCGGCGCACACGCGTCCGTCGGAGCGATGCTCGGCTTCGTGGCCGGCATGACCTTCTTCGTCCCCACTCTGGAATGGTCCGGCATCTACGTCGGGGTGCTGCCCTGGATGGCGCTCGCGGTCCTGCAGTCGCTCTACCTCGCCCTGCTCGGGCTCTTCCTCAGCCTCACCCGCCATCCGGTCCTCATGACTCCGGTGGCCTGGGTGGTCTCCGAGCTGCTGCGCTCGACCACGCCGTTCGGGGGCTTCCCCTGGGTCCGGGTCGCGTTCAGCCAGGCCGACAGCCCCCTGGCCACCTGGGCCTCGGTCGCCGGCGCTCCCGGTGTCACCTTCGCCGTGGCCGTCGTCGGTGCGGCCCTGTATGCGTTGGCCCGCCTGGCCTGGCGAGCGGACCTGCGCACCGCCCGGGTGACGGTGATCACCGTCGGCGCTGCCCTTGCGGTCGTCGTCGGGGCGGTGGCCATCCCGAGGCCCACCGCCGGGACGCCGGTCCCGGTCGCGCTCATCCAGGGCAATGTGCCGCGTCCGGGGCTCGACTTCAACGCCGAGCGCCGCGCAGTCCTGGACAACCACGCGCGCGGGACCGAGCTGGCTCTTGCGCAGGTGGGGGAGCGCCGGCCCGAGGATCTCTCGCTCGTCATCTGGCCGGAGAACTCCTCCGACATCGACCCGTTCCGCAACCCCGACGCCCAGGCCGTCATCGAGGGCGCGGTCGAAGCCGCGAACGCCCCGGTGCTCGTCGGGGCCGTCGTCGAGCGGACCGAGACCACGGTCGCGAACGTCTCGCCGCTCTTCCGACCGGGAGGTCCCGTCGACGAGGACGAGGTCGAGCAGTATGTCAAGCAGCATCCGGTGCCCTTCGCCGAGTACATCCCCTACCGCGCCTTCTTCCGCACCTTCTCCGACAAGGTCGACCTGGTGCGGCGCGACTTCGTCGCCGGGGACGAGCCGGTCGTGTTCGCCATCGAGGCCGGCGCCGACCTCACCTACCTGGCGGTGCCGACGATCTGCTTCGAGGTCGCCTACGACGGGCTCATGCGGGACGCTCTGGCCAAGGCCGCGGACGAGCCGTCGCTGCTCATCGTCCAGACCAACAACGCGACCTTCGGCTACTCGGCGGAGGCCGAGCAGCAGTTCGCCATCAGCCGGATCCGGGCCATCGAGCACGGACGAGCGGTCGCACACATCTCCACGGTGGGGGTGAGCGGGTTCATCGCCCCGGACGGGTCGACGGGTGCGGTGACCGAGCTGTTCACCGCGCGGCAGCTGATCGACACCCCCGTGGTCCGGTCCGGAGTGACCGTGAGCGACCGGATCGGCCGCCTCCCCGAGCTGCTCGCCGTCGCCGTCCTCACGTTTCTCGCCGGGAAGCACCTGGTCAGGGGGCCGGAGCGGGGTATCGTGCTCGCACCACGTCGCCGTGACCCAGACGGAAGGGATGTCCGTGGCGCCCGCCAAGACCAGCTCTGAGCCCCGCCCACCCATCGGGCGGGTCATCGTCCTCATCCCGACCTACAACGAGCGGGAGGCACTGCCGACGACCCTCGAACGGCTCCGTGCAGAGGTCCCCGACGTCGATGTCGTCGTCCTCGACGACAACAGCCCCGATGGCACGGGGGAGCTCGCGGACCGGTACGCGCGACAGGACGAGCAGGTCCACGTCCTGCATCGAGCAGGCAAGGAGGGCCTGGGCCGCGCCTACCTCGACGGGTTTCGGTGGGCGCTGGATCGTGGCTACGACGTGCTCGTCGAGATGGACGCCGATGGCTCGCACCAGCCCGAGCACCTGCCCGCGATCCTCGCCGCGCTCGCCGATGCGGACGTCGTCATCGGCAGCCGGTGGATCCGCGGCGGAGCGGTGGAGAACTGGCCGCCGCACCGCAAGGCCCTCTCGGTGGGCGGCAACCTCTACACCAGGATCATGCTCGGGATGCAGGTCAACGACGCCACCGCTGGATACCGTGCCTACCGGGCCGGTGCCCTGGCGCAGATCGGTCTGGAGGACGTCGCGTCGCAGGGCTACTGCTTCCAGGTCGACCTCACCCGCCGCGCGGTGCGGGCCGGCCTGACCGTGCGCGAGGTGCCGATCACCTTCGTCGAGCGGGAGGTCGGCTCCTCCAAGATGAGCCCCGACGTGGCGCGCGAGTCGCTCCTCAAGATCACGGCATGGGGGCTGAGGCACCGAGCCGGCCAGGTCCAGGACGCGCTGCTCGGTCGTGAGCGCTGGCACAAACTCGAGCACTGAGGCGTTGCAGCCGGCATGGCACGAGTGACCTCCGTCCGCACCCGCCTGACCCGCGGCAGGATCCTGGCGATCCTCGCCATCCTGCTGTTCGTCATGCCCCTGCTCGAGATCGCGGCGATCATCGCCGTGGGTCAGGTCATCGGGCTGTGGCCGACGATCATCCTTCTCGTCCTCGAGTCCGCCTTCGGTGCCTGGCTCGTGCGTCGTGAGGGAGGGCGAGCGTGGCGGGCCCTGGCCACAGCCCTGCGCACCGGCTCGATGCCGAGCAGAGAGCTCTCCGACGCCGCGCTCATCCTCGTCGGCGGTGCACTCCTGCTCACCCCGGGGTTCATCACCGACGTGGTCGGGTTCCTCATCGTCGCCCCACCGACCCGGCCGATCGCGCGGCGCATCCTCGAGGGCATCGTCGCACAGCGTCTCCTCGGGAGCGTCGTCCCGGTCACCGGTGGCGCAGGGGGGCCCGCCGCATGGCCCGGGCAGACATGGAGCGGCCCCGGAGGACCGAAGGGTCCACCCGGGGCCGGAACGACCGTCCGCGGCGACGTCGTCGACTGACGGCGCGCTGACGCTCGTGGGCTCAGGCGCTGCGTCGCTTGGGCTTCTCGCCGCGGGAGGCGCGCAGGAGCGCGAGCCGCTCCTCGAGGAGCTCTTCGAGCTCGGGAACCGAACGGCGCTCGAGCAGCATGTCCCAGTGCGTGCGGGCCGGCTTGACCGGCTTGAGCTCAGGGGCTTCGCCGCCTTGGAGCAGGGCGGCCTCGCCGCAGCGGCACTCCCACGTCGGCGGGATGTCGGCCTCGACCGAGAAGGGCAGCTCGATCTTGTGACCGTTGCTGCAGATGTAGGTGGTGATCTGGCGCTCGCTGGGAACGACGTTCTCTTCGCTCTCCATGCTGAAGGCACCGAGACGGGTACCGCGCAGGGCTCGCTCTGCCATGGCTCTTCTCCCTAGGGTTGCGGGGGTATCGACTAGGACAACGGCGGCGACAGGATGGATGTTCCGAGGTGAGGTCCACCGGTTGAGTGCGATTCGCCGCCGGCCGCGCTCTGGATGGGTGAGCGCGCACGTCCGCCTAAAGCCTCTAAGTTACCGGTGCGGCAACTTCCTGTCACATCGGTGCCCCGCGGACCACTCGCTCGGCGACACGCGTGCGACGGAATCGAGCGTCTGGCGCCGCGGGAAGCCTGGAGTCGCTAGCGTCTACGAATGTGTCGACGCTCTCGGACCCAACAGACCTGACCGGACCCACTGCCCTTGAGGGCAACGCGGACTCCTCAAAGAAGAGAGTGATCGCCTGGGGGATGTGGGACTGGGGCTCCCAGCCGTTCAACACCGTCATCACCACGTTCGTCTTCTCCGTGTACCTCACGAGCAGCGCCTTCGGGGAGACGAACTTCACATCGATGGCGCTGGCCGTCTCGATCGGTATCGCCGGGCTGTTCGTGGCCATCCTCGCGCCCGTGCTCGGCCAGAACTCCGACCGGTCCGGCAAGACCGTGCGCAACCTCAAGATCCAGACCTGGATCCTCGCCGTGCTCTCGGCGTCGCTCTTCTTCGTCAAGCCGGAGCCCGCATACCTCATCCTCGGACTGGTGCTCCTCGGTTCCGGATCGGTCGTCTCCGAGATCGCCGGCGTCAACTACAACGCGACGATCGACCAGGTCGCGACACCACGGACCGTGGGGAGGGTGTCCGGCTTCGGCTGGGGGATGGGCTACCTCGGCGGCATCCTCGTCCTCCTGCTTCTCTTCTTCCTCTTCATCCAGCCCGATGTCGGCCTCTTCGGCGTGACCGACGAGGCGGCGCTGGATATCCGGGTCTCGATGCTGCTGTGCGGTGTCTGGATCGCGATCTTCACGGTCCCGGCCTTCCTGGTGCTGCGGGACCGCCCGCGGCCGGTGGCGCCCAGGGTCGGTGTCGTCGACTCCTACCGCCTCGTGTGGCGCTCGATCAGCGGGCTGTGGGGCACCTCGCGCCACACCGTCTACTTCCTCATGGCCTCGGCACTCTTCCGGGACGGGCTGGCCGGCGTGTTCGCCTTCGGCGCGATCCTGGCGGCCGGCACCTTCGGGCTCAGCGCGGGCGAGGTGATCATCTTCGGGGCTGCGGCCAACATCGTCGCCGGGGTGGCCACGATGGCCTTCGGGATGCTCGACGACCGGATCGGCCCGAAGAAGGTCATCCTCATCTGCCTGGGGTCTCTCGTCGCGCTCGGGATCCTCATCTTCGTCTTCCACGACGGAGGCAAGACGGTGTTCTGGGTTCTGGGCCTGCTCCTCACGGTCTTCGTCGGGCCCGCTCAGGCGGCCTCCCGCAGCTTCCTGGCCCGCCTCATCCCGCAGGGCAAGAGCGGGGAGATCTTCGGCCTGTATGCGACCACGGGCCGGGTCGTGTCGTTCATGTCGCCGCTGGCCTTCGGCGCCTTCATCGCGATCGGGGCGCTCGTCACGGGGCAGGAGAACACGCAGTACTGGGGGATTCTCGGGATCGTGCTCATCCTCGCGGCAGGCTTCGCAGTGATGCTCCCGGTCAAGGAGCACGGCGAGCACAGCATGCAGGCCGGGCGCGAGCAGGTCTGAGGGAGCGCGACGACCTCATCCGGCGGGAGACCTGGCCGGGCGGCCAAAGGGCGGGTCGACCACGGGAGGTCAGCCGGCGTACTCCCAGTGCCAGGGCTCCGGCTTGGGGCCGGTCGCTGCGGCCCAGCTGGGGTGGAACCACCCGAAGAGCGGGGCGTTCTGCTTCATCCACAGGTGTTCGATGGTGCCGAAGCTGTTGATGCCGCCGCACAGGTCCAGCGCCCTGCCGAAGCCGTGGTTGCTCGTGCCGGGCGTGGCCGCCCAGAAGCCACGGGTCGCCTTGACGGCGACCTGCTCGGTGAAGGAGCGGTAGGAGTCGACGACACAGATGGGTCGACCGAAGTCCGCGGCGAACTTCTTGCTCATCGCGTTGAACGCGACCGCCGCGTTGGGAACGGCGAACTCGCCCGGGGCCTCCCACAGCGGGCAGAGAGCGCTCGGCGGGAACTGTCCGTTGGGGTGCAGGCCCGCGTCGTCGCTGCACGGCCGGTCGATGTCGGGGAGGTCGAGGTTGTTCGCCAACAGGGCGGCGAGAATGGCCTCACCCCTGCGCTTGGCCTCGGGCGAGGCCAGGCCCAAGAGCATCGCCGCCATCGGGGCGGCGTTCTGCAACGCCGTGATCTGGCTCTCCTGGGCCTTGGCCACCGTCTCGGTGTGCTTCTTGAGTGCCTCGTCCGCCGCGGCCCGGGCGACGGCAGCCTCCGCCGACGCCTCACGGGCCTTCTCGTTCTCGACCTGCGCCCGATCGGCCGCTGCCTGCTGGCGCTTCGTCAGGCTTCGGATGTCCTGGAAGAGGCGCAGCCTCTCGTCGGTCAGGTAGGCGAGGTCGCCCACAGGGTTGCCGGCCTTCGACGGGTCCTTGATGAGGGCGTCGAACACCGAGACCATCTCGGCCGTCGAGCCGCCGTCGCTGTAGGCGCTGAAGGCCCAGTCCCTCAGCTGCTGGTGCTTGCGCTCCAGCTCGTCGGCAAGACGCACGGCCGTGGCACGCGCAGTCGCTGCGCGGGCCGTCGACCGGCGCGAGACCTCGTCGGCGATCGACTTGGCCTCGAGTGCGTCATTGGCCTCCTGGGTCAGGACCTGCAGCTCTGCGATGAGGACGGCCACGGCCGCGTTGCCCGCACTCAGCGACGCGAGCAGGGCATCGGCCTCGGCGAGCTGGGTGGAGATGTCGACCGCGGTCAGGGGCGCAGGCGGGGGCGCTGGTGCGTACCGGGCCCCGCCGGTCCACGGACTCGGCGGCGACGTGTAGGTCGTCGTGCTGGGCACGGTGGTCCTCGTCGTCGTCGTCGTGGCGGGTTGGGGGGCGGAGGTTGTGGAGGACGTGGGCTCCGGGCTCAGCTCGGGTTCGGGTTCCGGCGTGGTCACCGGCGGCGGCTCGGGGGAGGGCTCCGGCTCAGGCGGTGGCGTGGTCTCCGGTTCAGGCACTGGCGCGGGTTCTGTCGTGGTCGTCGTCGTGGGGGCAGGTGTTTCCGGCACCGTGTCCGCGTGCGCGAGCGGTGCTGCGAGGACGAGCGCGAGGCTCATCCCGATGATCGGGACGATGCGCGGCAGTTTCATAGATCCAGGCTTAGACAACAAGTGCGGAGACGACCAGTGCGGACGCCGCATTGAGCGGCCACTTCTCACAGTAGCCCCACTTCAGAGTCCTGGGGAGGGTATCTGAGGAGAACTACGCCATATGACCGATCCCCGAGTCGTCCGACCTCCTCGAAGCCGAATCCCGAGTGGAACGTCATGGAGATCGGGTTCGGCGGCGCGTAGTTGACCTCGGCCAGCAGCGGCCGGTCGGGATGGCGTCCGGCGAGCGCCGCATACACCCTCGTGGCGAGTCCCTGCCCACGGTGACCGGGATCGATGACGATACGGTCGACGTAGTGGAATCGCGGCTCGCGAGCACTGAACCAGCGGTAGTTCTCCGAGTCGTAGTCGCTGCCCTCGACGAAGGTGATGACGAACCCGGCCGGGGTGCCGTCCACGTCGATGACCTCGACGCCGCTGGCGCGCTCGCGCAGGTAGGACAGGCGTGACCCGTCCATCGGCGCGAGGAAGTGCACGTCCGCGTCGTTCCAGGCCAGGACCAGTTCGTCGTCCACGGCGAGGGCGGGTCTGAGGATCATGGGGCCAGTGTGGCAGTCTGCCGCGGCTGTCGGACGGGCGGCCGTGAGCACAGTGGCCCAGCCGTCGGGTGTGTCGTCCACAGGCTCAGGTCACGCACTTCCGTCCTGGTGCTCGGCACCGTCACGGTGGAGGCATGGCACCGAAGGGACGCACAGAGAAGCCACAGACCCGGGACGCCGACACAGCGGTCAACGCAGTCAGCCTGATCGGACGAGTCAGCTCGGCCCCGGAGACACGCGAGCTGCCGAGCGGGGACGAGCTCGTGACGTTCCGTCTCATCGTGCCGCGCCCGCCCAGGACCGGGGGAGAGGGGGAGCGGGTGCGGGTGGACGTCATCGATGTCGCCTGTTGGAGTGCCCGCACTCGGCGCTCGGCCACCCGGCTCGAGACCGAGTCCGTGATCCGGGTCGAGGGCTCGCTCCGGCGGCGCTTCTTCCGATCCGGCGGGGGAGCGGCGAGCCGCTATGAGGTCGAGGCGAGCACGGTGGCCCGGGTCCGTCCCTGATCGAGGCCGGGCACCCGGATCCGCGTCCCCCTGCTGGCGGCGTGGAGTCGCCTCGGCATCGATATGGTTGACACATCAACCAGTCGGTTTGTGCCCCCCGCATTTCGTGCCGGGGTCTATTCCTCGTTCGGTGTCATGAGCAGCCAGTACTGCGTCGGCCCGCGGTCGCCGACGAAACCGGACCAGGTCGTTCCCTGCACGTTGCCCGACATCGACTGACGGATCGTCTCGTTCGTCGGCTCAGCGATGAGGACGGCGCCTGTAGGCGGGGTACCGTCGATCTCGACCGAGTGCAGCGTCGAGTTGACGGGGAAGCGGTCGAAGGAGAACACCGCGCGGTCGACGGTCGCGGGCTCGTGTCGGGAGGTGCCTTCGTAGAGAACGACCTGGACCTCGCCGGGTTCGGTCGGCTCACAGCCCGCAGCCTCTACCTCGGACCACGTCGACTCAACCGTCAGCGGACTCTGGCAGGCCCGCAGCTCGTAGGTCACGGTGTCGAACGCCATGAAGCGCTGGTACGCAAGAACCACGAGCACGCCGATCGCGACGAAGAAGACGACGATGAGCCATGGCTGGCCCGGCTTCCTGCCATGGACGATCCACTCGTCGTGGTTGCGTGGTTGCCTGGGCATGATGAGATTATCGCCGGGCACCCGCACGCCCAGTATGCCGATAATCGACATTATGTCACTTAGCCTTGAGCGAAGGACTACTTCTCCGACGCCCCCTCCCCCGCGGACCCGACCGGTGGGACACTTCGACCATGCGTGAGGTGCATCAGAGCGTCGTGTCGTCATGGCTGGCAGCCGGTGACGCCGGTGACGTCGACGCGTTCGACGGGCTGCTGCATGCCGACGTTGTCGTCCACGCGCCTGTCGGGCTGTCCACCACGAGCGCCGAGGCCGAGAAGGACGTCTGGCGCCATGCTCTTGCCGCGATACCCGACCTGCGCCACGCGGTGCAGGAGGTCCTCGTCGACGGAGACGTCGAGATGGCGCGGGTGGTCGTCACCGGCACGGTGCAGAGCGAGTTCGGTGGGGTCGCCGCAACGGGTCGCGGCTTCCGGATCGATCAGGCCGTCATCACCCATCTGCGTGACGGGAAGGTCGCGGAGGCATGGGAGATCGCCGACATCGCCGCCCTCCGGTCACAGGTGGAGGGATGACGCACCAAGGCGACTCCCGGCGCTCCTCACCCGTCACCCGTCCCCGACCTGGACCAGGCCGCTCTCGTACGCCAGGACCGCCACCTGCACCCGGTCGCGAAGGTGCAACTTGGCGAGCAACCTCGAGACGTAGGTCTTGACCGTCGCCTCGGACAGGAACAGCCGCCCCCCGATCTCGGCGTTGGACAGGCCCCGCGCGATGAGTCGGGTGACCTCGAGCTCCCGCTCGGTCAGCTCTGCCAGGCCAGGAGGAAGCGAACCGACCGGTGGCCGAGCGCTGAACCGTTCCAGGAGTCGCGAGATGAGTGCCGGCGCGAGCATCGTCTCGCCCCTCGCGACGACGCGGACCGCATGCACGAGGTCATCCGGGGCGACATCCTTGAGGAGGAACCCAGAAGCGCCCGCGCGCACCGCCTCGTAGACGTACTCGTCCAGGTCGAAGGTCGTCAGGACGAGGACGCGAGGATGCTCGCCTACCAGTCCCATGATTCGTCGCGTGGCCTCCACCCCGTCCAGACGGGGCATCCGGATGTCCATGAGGACGACGTCCGGTCTGTGCGCACGGACCGCCTCGACCGCCTCGAGACCGTCGGAAGCCTCTGCGACGACGAGGAAGTCGGCCCGCTCCAGGATCAGCCGGAACCCCACCCTGACCAGCTCCTGGTCGTCGACGAGCAGCACGCGCACTGAGGCGCCCGCCGGTGCTGACTCCCCCGATGTCATGTCGTCTCCAGCGGCAAACGCGCTCGAACCGTGAAGCCGTCCTCTTCACGCATCGCATCCAGCTGTCCGCCGTAGAGCGCGACCCGCTCCCGCATCCCCACAAGGCCGTGCCCCGGGGTCGGCCGGCCCGCGCGGGCCGGCCCGGCATCGGCGACCTCGATCCGGACGGAGTCCGGTCCCACGTCGAGACGTACCTGGGCCCGTACGGCAGCCGAGTGCCGCCGCACGTTGGTCAGTGCCTCCTGGACGATGCGGTACACGGCAAGATCCACTCCCTTCGGGAGCTCTCTGCGATCGCCGATCACGGTGAGGTCGACGTCGAGGCCGGCCTCTCGGGTGCTCGCGACCAACTCGGGAAGGGTCGACAGCCCCGGCTGGGGTGCGAAGTCGGCTCCGCTGTCGGCGTCGCGCAGCACACTCACGAGGCGGCGCATCTCCCCAAGGGCCGAGGAGCCGGTGGTTCGGATCGTGCCGAGCGCCCGTCGAGCGAAGTCCGGGTCCTCCTCCACCACCTGTTCCGCAGCCCCTGCCTGGACGACGATGAGTCCCACCGAGTGGGCGACGATGTCATGGAGCTCTCGCGCGATCCTGGCCCGTTCCTCGGCGACTGCGGCGAGCGACTCCTCCCTCGCCGCAGCCTCCGCCAGATGTGCTCGCACCGCCTCGGCCGTGGCACGGTCCTCGGCCACCCGCAGGGCATGACCCAGAAGATAGGCCAGGATCACCAGTCCCCAGTGGAAGACCAGCTCGCTGGGCTCACGCAGGATCGGGATGAACAGATCCGCCGCGGCTACGAAGAGGACACCGCCCACGGCCGTCGCCCACCGGCTCCGACTGCTGCCGTGTCGTGCGCCGGAGTAGACGAGAACCAGCATCGGGACGAGCTGACCGAAGAAGAGGACCTGCATCCGACCGCCCTGGGCGATCCCCAGGAGGGGCCACACGAGGAGCGCAGCCAGTGCCAACCACGGTCTGGCACGTCGCTGCGTCAGCAGAGCACTGAAGGCCAGCACACCGATCGTGCTCACGACAGGTGAGCCGTCACCCATGACCGACTCCATGGGGAGCCAGACCTCCGTCATCCCCAGGGTCGCCACGAGCACCGCGAGGACGACGTCCGTCGCCCACCTGGCCCTGGTCATGGTCACAGACCCCAATCTAGGGCTGGCCCGCACGTCTGTCGTCGTCCGAAAGTGGACTGTCCCGTCCCCCTCGGGTGGACGACGCGCCGGCGTACACCACCCAGAGATGACCTCTGTCCGGGTCTTGCGGAGGATTCGCGGCGACGTCGACCGCTTCTAGCGTCGAGGCAGGTCGACCACCAGGGTCACCATCCGACTCAGAGGAGCTCCGTATGAAACCGGCACAATCCACTCGCCTCACCGTGGCACTCTCGCTCGTCGTCGGGGCCGTCCTCACGGTCCTGAGCATCGCGACGATGCCCGACTTCTCCGACGGCCAGGTATCGCGACTCGATGCGATCGCCGCCACTCCCCTGGCGACGCTCTCGGTGGTCACCTGGCTCCTTTCGCAGATCTTCATCGCGGTCGGGATCCTCGGGGTGGCCCATCTCGTCCGGCACAGGACTCCGGTCCTCGCGGCGACCTCGGCCAGTCTCGTGGGGCTGAGCTGCTTCGGTCACATCGTGTACGGCGGCGTCAGCCTCGTCATGCTCGAGATGGCGCAGGACCCTGATGGAATTCAGACGCACGCCGCTGTCCTGGACCGCCTCGAGAGCGGGGTCGCGATCCCGTTCATGGCGGCCGGGCTCGTGGGACTCGTGCTCGGGTTCATCGTGCTCAGCGCTGCGTTGTGGCGTGCACGTCTCGGTCCACGCTGGCTCGGACCGGCGCTCCTGCTCTGGCTGGTCGTGGAGTTCGTGGGATCGGCTCTATCGGAGTGGTCAGGGCCCGCTTCCGCACTCCTTTTCGCGGGAGTCTTCGCAGTTCTGGCCCACATCGTCCTGCGCTCGTCGCTCGAACACTGGCAGACAGCAGCCGAAGCGGATGAGCGGATCCCCGCGGGCCTACCCGTCTCCGTCTGAGACGACGGACGGAACGTGCGGCGCCGAATCCTGCTCTTCGGCGCCGCTCGGGCGGGCTCTCGCGCTACCGTGAGCCCACGAACCCGCCCCCGGCTTCATCAGGCTTAGGAGATTCGACCATGGACAACCCCACCTGGATCAGCCTCCTGCCCCCGGTCGTGGCCATCGTCCTGGTCATCCTGACCAAGAAGGTCGTGCTCAGCCTCGGAGCCGGGGTGCTCTCCGCAGCCGCCATCGTCGCCGGGTTCAACCCCATCGAGACACTGCGCCTGACGTGGGATGCCTTCCTCCAGATCTTCTGGGTCGACGGCGAGCTCAACACCTACTACATCTTCATCCTCGTCTTCACGCTCACTCTGGGCATGATCACCTCCCTGATCCTCATGTCCGGCGGCAGCCAAGCCTTCTCGGACTGGGCGATCACGAAGATCCGCAGCCGACGAGGCTCTCAGGGGCTGGCGGCCGGTCTCGGCCTGGCCATCTTCATCGACGACTATTTCAACGCCCTGGCAGTCGGTCAGGTCGCCCGCCCGGTCACCGACCGTCACCAGGTCGCGCGGGCCAAGCTCGCCTACCTCATCGACTCGACCTCGGCTCCGGTGGCGGTGCTCGCGCCGTTCTCGAGCTGGGGCGCCTCCATCATCGGGATCATGGCACCGGTCGTCGCGGCCTCGGCTCTCGCGATGAGCGACGTCCAGGCCTTCCTCGGTGCCGCAGGAACGAACTACTACGCCATGGCGGCCATCCTCACGGTCCTCCTCGTCGTCGCACTGCAGCTCGACTTCGGTCCGATGCGCAAGGAAGAGCGGCGAGCCGTGGAGGAGGGTCTTCCCTACGAGCCCGGCCAGGACATCCCCGGCGAGCTGTCCGAGGACCTGCCCATCCACGAGCCCGGAGCGATGCGTGCGCTCATCGTCCCGTTCGTCGCCCTCGTGGCCGGAGTCATCGGGGGGATCGTATGGACCGGCTACACCGGGGGGGACCCGCGCAGCTGGGCTCCGCTGGACATCCTGGCCAACACCGACGTCACGGAGGCTCTCCTCTACGGAGGCGCTCTCGGCTTCGGCACCGCGCTCTACTACTACGCGCGCTACACGAAGGAGAACCCCAGGTTCGGCCCCGCCACACTGGGACGCGGTCTGCTCGAGGGGTTGAAGTCGATGCTCCCGGCCGTGTACATCCTCCTCCTCGCCTGGGCGCTCGGCTCCCTCATCTCCCAGCTCGGAACCGGCGACTACCTCGGCGGTCTCGTCGAGGCGGCCAACATCGCCCCGCAGTGGCTCGTGCCGGTCATGTTCCTCATCGCCGGCGTGATGGCCTTCTCCACCGGCACCTCGTGGGGGTCGTTCGGCATCCTCATCCCCATCGCCGGAGACATCATGAACTCCCTCGGGGCGACCGAACAGCTGCTGCCGGCGATGGGGGCAGTGCTCGCGGGCGCCGTCTTCGGCGACCACTGCTCGCCCATCTCCGACACGACGATCCTGTCCTCGACGGGAGCGAGCTGCAACGTCATCACCCACGTGACGACGCAGCTGCCCTACGCCATCCTCGGCGCGGCCGGTGCGCTGATCGGCTACATCGTCCTCGCTCTCACCGGGAGCGCGCTGGTCGGGTTCGGGGCGATGGTCGTGACCGTGACGGCCGCTGTCCTGCTCCTGCGACGCGTCAACCCGGTGCTGACCCGCGTGAGTGCCCGCGCCTCGACGAACGCCTGAGTCCGCCGACCCCGACCCTCTCGTCCCCTCCGCCCACTATGTTCGAGGAGTGCCCGACACCTCGCAGCCACCCCCTCGCCTCCTGTCGCCGGACGTCGGCACCACGGTCCTGCACCATGAACGGGCGGACGGTGTGCTCGAGGGCAGCCCGACGACGGCGACGCGGCGGATCGGCGAACTCGGGGACGTCGAGGTCGGCATCTGGGAGATGAGCCCGGGCACCGTCCGGGACATCGAGGTCGACGAGATCTTCGTCGTCCTGAGCGGGGCCGGGAAGGTGGAGTTCCAGAACGGTGAGGTGCTCGACCTCTCCCCCGGGATGGCTGTGCAACTGCACGCCGGGGAGCACACGACGTGGACCATCACCGAGGCGCTGCGCAAGATCTGGGTGGCCTGAGCGACCCGCCGTCAGACCTGCTCGCGCCGACCCTGGTTCCACAGCTCCCGCGTCTGGATGATCCAGAAGACGCCGAAGAGCGCGATGAGGAGGAGCTCGACGGCGAGCAGCGCATACGTCCAGTCCACCAGGTGGCCGACCACGGCGAGCCCGAGGGCGGCCAGCATCGCGACACTGATGCCACGGTAGGCGGCGACATAGCGGCCCCGGACCGCACGCAGGCGGGGGTACTCCTCGACGACCTCCCGAACGTCGCGCGCGTTGACCCAGACCACCGCGACGATGGCGAGGAACATGGGGATGGCGGCGAGGTTGTGACCGTGCTCGATGAAGGTGGAGCGGGAGACGTAGAACCAGACGGCACCGCCGGTCGTCGCCGAGAGGCCCAGCGCCAGCCCGATCCGGTCCCAGAGCCCGAGCCTGCCGACGCCACCTCGCTCTCGGACGGCGAGGATGAGCGCCACGGCCACGGCTACGACGCCGAGCACGAAGAGCGACTGCATGTTGTTGGCGACCGCGCCGGTGGAGTCGCCACCGTCTGCGGGCACCGAGCTGCAGGAGGTGAAGGCGGCGGTGGGGATGAAGGCGACTCCCGGCGCGAGGATGCCCGCGAGATTGAGCAGGATGTCCTCGGTGTGCGTGTTGCCCTTGAGGGCGATGAGGCAGATGCCCATCGTCACGAGGACGCCGACGAAGACCCCGCGAACCGGCGTGTGCCAGTACGCGCTGATCGTCGGCTGGACGCACTCCCGGCCCACGGCGAGCCACTCGATCGCCAGCGAGGCGAAAAGCAGCACGACCAGCCCGACGAGCGCGAGACGCAGATAGCGGTAGGTCTTGATGGCCGCCAGCGCGGGTGTCTCGTGAGGACCATCGACGCTCGGCTGCACCCTGCCCATGGGTCCATGGTGCCCTAGGCTGACTGCCCGTGGAGCGGCTCGAGTGTGACTACTGGGACGCCGGTCGGTGCCGTTCGTGCACCCTGATCGAGACGCCCTATGCCCGTCAGCTCGCCGAGAAGGACGCCGCGGCCCGCGACCGACTGCCGACCGTCCCGGACGCAGTGTGGGCGACACCGCAGGCGAGCGCGCCGGCCCATTTCCGCAACAAGGCCAAGCTCGTCGTCGGCGGCCGCCCCGGCGCGGTCACCGTCGGCATCCTCGACGGTCGTCAGCAGGGGGTCGACCTGCGGGACTGTCCCCTCCACGAGGAAGGGCTCCGAGAGGCGATCCGTGCGGTGGCGCGGGTGATCGACGACCTGCGCCTCACCCCCTACGACATCCCGGCCCGGCACGGCGAGCTCAAGTATGCGCTGCTCACCCGCTCCCCCGACGGCGAGCTCATGCTGCGGCTGGTGCTTCGCTCCCGACACCATCTCGAGCGGATCCGGGCCGGGCTCGACCTCATCCGCACGGCGCTGCCCACCGCGCGCGTGATCTCCGTCAACCTCCACCCCGAGCACAAGGCCGTCCTCGAGGGTGACGAGGAGATCCTCCTCACCGAGCAGGCCACGCTGCCGCTGCGGGTCAACGACGTCACCCTGCACCTGGGCGTGCGGAGCTTCTTCCAGACCAACACCGCCGTCGCCGCTGCGCTCTACCGCACCGCGCGAGAGTGGACGGCCGACCTCGCGGTCAGCACGATCGCCGACCTCTACTGCGGCGTCGGCGGGTTCGCGCACCACCTCGCGGGACCCGGGCGGCAGGTCACCGGCGTCGAGATCTCCGCCGAGGCCATCGCCGCGGCACGGCTCACGCGCACCACTCCCCCGCCGCGCTTCGTCGCGGGCGACGCAACCGCATACCTCCGACAGCACCCGGCCGCGGACCTGGTCATCGTCAACCCGCCCCGACGGGGCATCACCACCCTCGCCGGCGAGCTGGAGCGCAGCGCGACCCCACGCGTCCTCTACTCCAGCTGCAGTTCCCGCAGTCTCGCGACCGACCTGGCGGCCATGCCCTCCTTCCGGCCGGTGCACGCGCGGCTGTTCGACATGTTCCCGCAGACGCACCACAGCGAGGTTCTCGTCCTGCTCTCCCGCGCGTGAGACATCTGGTGGGATGAGGGTATGCGCTGGATCGCCCCCGCCGTCGTCACCGCCGTCGTCTTCGGTTTGCTCGATGCCCTATGGCTCGGCCGGATCGGCCGCCCGCTCTACGACGACCGGATCGGGGACCTGCTGGCGCCCCGCTTCAACATGACGGCCGCCCTCCTCTTCTACACGATCTACGTCCTCGGAATCACGTACTTCGTCACCGTGCCGGCTCTCGACGAGGGATCGCTGGGAAAGGCCGCGTTCGGTGGAGCCTTCTTCGGCCTCGTGGCGTATGCCACCTGGAACCTCACGAATCTCGCTGTGCTGCGTGACTATCCGAGCTCGATCGTGCCCATCGACATGACCTGGGGCACGGTCGCGACCGGCGTGACCGCAGTCGTCACCTACCTGGTCTGCAGCAGACTCCCGTGGTGGGGCCCATGACCCGGATCGAGCTGTCCGGGCTGCTCATCGGCACCGCGACAGCGGCCGTGCAGATCGAGGGTGGCGACGCCGGCAACCAGTGGCATGAGTTCGCCCGACACCCGGGTCGGATCAAGGACGGCAGCACCCCGACGCCGGCCACGGAGCACTGGGAGCGATGGCGTGAGGACACCGTGCTCATGGCCGACCTCGGACTGCAGGTGTACCGGCTGGGCATCGAGTGGTCCCGCATCGAACCCCGGCCCGGACAGGTGGACGAGGGCGCGGTCGCACGCTACCGGTCGGAGCTGGCCGAGCTGCGCCGGCTCGGCATCATCCCGTTGGTCACGATCCACCACTTCAGCCACCCGACCTGGTTCGAGGAGCGGGGCGGCTGGCTCGCCGACGATGCCGTCGGGACCTTCCTCGCCCATGTCGAGCGGGTCGTCACCCGGTTCGGCGACCTCGTCGACGAGTGGGTGACGATCAACGAGCCCAATGTGTATGCGACAGGTGGCTTCCTCTTCGGCGACTTCCCTCCCGGTCGCACCGGAGCGTGGTCGCGGATCCGACGGGTCCGAGGCACCATGGCGCGTGCGCACTGTCGTGCCTACCACCTCATCCACGACCTGCAGCCACGCGCGCGAGTGGGAGTCGCGCACCACCTGCGCGTCTTCGCCCCGCGCGAGCGGCGCAACCCTGTCCATCGAGTTCTGGCACGGACCAACGCCTATCTCTTCCAGGAGGCGATCACCGACGCGATGCTGGGCGGCCGCTTCCCCCGGGTGCTCGGCGCCCAGCCTGCGGATGTCACCCCGGGCACGCACTACGACTTCCTCGGGATCAACTACTACTCGCGCAGCGCGATCAGCCGGATCGACGACGGTCGCTTCGACGGCGTGCCGGTCAACGACCTCGGCTGGGAGATCTACCCGCCGGGGCTCGTCGAGACGGCCGGCTGGCTGTATGAGCGCTATCCCGGACCCATCTGGGTGACCGAGAACGGCACCGCGGACGGCACCGATGCGTTCCGGCCTCGCTTCATCACCGACCACCTCTCGGCCATGGTCGACAGCGGGCTGCCGTTCGAGCGGTACTACCACTGGTGTCTCGTCGACAACTGGGAG
>JBHEPF010000012.1:0-34188 GCA_046260445.1 Dermatophilaceae bacterium
TGATGTTCATCGAGCCGACGACCGAGGTCTACGAGGGCATGATCGTCGGCGAGAACTCCCGCGAGGACGACATGGACGTCAACATCACCAAGGAGAAGAAGCTGACCAACGTGCGCTCCGCCAGCGCCGACGTCCTCGAGCGGCTGGCTCCGCCCCGCACCCTCAGTCTCGAGCAGTCCCTCGAGTTCTGCCGGGAGGACGAGTGCTGTGAGGTGACCCCGGATGCGGTGCGCATCCGCAAGGTCGTGCTCGACCAGACGCTTCGGGCGCGCGCCACCGCCCGGGCTCGCCGCCAGTGACCCCGTCCTAGACCCTGCCACGGACCCCCCAACACCCAATGCTCCCTTCCCGCCGCACCCGCCTCCTCCGCATGGCCGGTGCCGCCGCCGCGGCACTGGCACTGACCGCTACCCTCGCTGCGTGTGACGTGCCGCCGGTCGGTGACTCCGCGGTGACCGAGGAGGCCCCCGACATCTCTCCCGGGGGCGCGCTCACGACGATGTCCCTCGGTCCGGCCCAGACGTGGGACCCGCAGCGCATCTCCTCCCGCGGTGACGCCGCGTTCGCCAAGAGGATCTTCGCGCGCACTCTCACGTCGTACCAGCACGGACGCGACGATGCGTCGCAGTCGACGCTCACGGGTGACCTCGCCACCGATACCGGCGCCACGGACCAGACCCTGAGGGAGTGGGTGTTCACCATCCGCGACGGCATCAAGTGGCAGGACGGCAGCTCGCTCGCCTGCGAGGACGTCAAGTACGGCATCTCGCGCGCCTTCGCCACCGAGGAGATCACCGGAGGGCCGAACTATGCCCTCGCCTACCTCGACATCCCCAAGACACCCGACGGCCAGAGCCTCTACCGCGGCCCGTATGCGGAGGGCGAGGACGCCCAACCGGGCCAGGCTGCGTTCGACTCGGCGGTCGCCTGCGAGGACCAGCAGCTGACCATCCGGCTGTCCGAACCGGTGGCGGACTTCCCCGGAATGGCGAGCACGGTCGGCTTCGCGGCGTACAAGGAGTCGGCGGACCGTGGCGCCGGAGGCACCTACACCGTCTTCAGCGCCGGGCCGTACACGCTCTCGGGGGCCTGGGTCCCGGAGCGGGGCGGGACGTTCGTGCGGAACCCGCACTGGACGGGCAAAAGCGATCCCATCCGGCTCGCGATGCCCGACGAGATCATCTATCGCGAGGGTCTCGAGCCGCAGGACGTCGCGCAGGTCATCATGGCCGATGAGAGCGACGCCCAGGCCGCGGTATCGCTTGACACCGCCCCGCCGGCGATCCAGCAGCAGATCGCGGCGGCCGAGCCGCTCCGGGAACGCTCGGTGACCTCCCCCAACGGAATCGTCGATTACCTCGTGCCCAACTTCAAGAGCCCGGTCATGGCCAGCGCCCAGGTCCGGATGGCCTTCGCGCTCGCCACCGATCGCACGGCCTACGTGACCGCTCTCGGCGGACCGACGGCAGCCGAGCCGAGCACCTCGATCCTCGCCCACGGCGTGCGGCTCTCGTTGCCCAACCCGGAGCAGACGGCCGACCCCACGGGCACGGTGGCGCCCGAGGCCGAGACCACCGCAACGGACGGCGCGACCGACCCGGCCACCTCGCCGGCGACCGAGGCGCCCCTCAGCGACCGCGACCGCGCCGCGGAGCTCCTCGCGGCAGCCGCGGCGGAGGCCGGGATCGAGACCCCGGTGCCGGTCCGCGTGGCCTACCGCAGCTCCCCGACGATGGACACCGCGATGCGAGCGCTCGAGTCCGGTTGGACCGCAGCCGGGTTCGCGGTCGAGCTGCAGCCGGTCGATGAGGACTACTTCACCACCATCGCGGGCACCGAGAGGGCAGAGCAGACCGACGTGTTCTGGTCCAACTGGGCCGCCGACTGGAGCTCCGCCTCGACCGTGCTCCCGCCGCTCTTCGACTCCCGGCTCAACATCACCGAGCAGGGGTCCGGCCGCAATTACGGCTACTTCGTCGACGCGGGGGTGGATGAGGCGATGGGTGCGGCTCTGGCCATCGCGGACAACGATGCCCGCGAGCAGGCCTGGTTCGACATCGACACCACCTTGCGGTCGCGGGGCGCCTATGTCGCCCTGGCCGAGCGCACCTCCATGTACGTGGCAGGCTCCTCCGTCGTCGGGCTCACCACACATCCCACCTTGGGCGGAGCAGTCGACCTCGCCACGATCGGAGTGGAGTGAGCGGCTCCGGTGCCGGACCGCATGATGCAGCGGCCCCGGTGATCGAGACCGCAGCGTTCAAGCGTGCGCTCGGACGGTACTCGACCGGCGTGGTCATCGTCTCCGGGCGTGCAGGCTCGCACGACCACGCCATGACGGCGAACTCGTTCACGGCGGTGTCCCTGGATCCGCCGCTCGTCCTCTTCTGCGTCGAGCGCGACGCCCGGTTCCATGACGCCGTCATCGACGCGGGGGTGTTCGGCGTGAGTGTGCTCGCTGCCGACCAGCGCCGGATCGCGACCTGGCTGGCCACCCCCGGCCGCCCGCTCGTCGGCCAGCTCGAATCGGTACCGCACGAGCGGGGTCGTCTCGGGTGCGCGCTCATCACGGGCGCGCTGTCTCAGCTCGAGGCGGTGGTCCGCGACGTGCACTCCGCCGGCGACCACAGCATCATCGTCGGTGAGGTACAGCACCTCACCATGCCGGACGACCCGCCCCCGCCGCTCCTCTATTACCGGAGTAGGTACACGGCCGGACCTCCCGCATACTAGATGTTCGTGTCCGCCGAGACCGCGCCCGGCGGACTCCACCCCACTCACGGAAGCGACCATGCAGCGCACTGACCTGGAGACCGAACCGGCCTGGGACGACACCGACGCCGAAGCCGCCTCGCCGCGTCGTCGGTGGCTGCTCGGCCTCGTCGCGGGCCTTCTCGTGCTGGCCGGGGCCTATGTGGGACTCGCCTACTACCTCAGCCTCACGGTGCCTGCCAACGCGGTGGTCGGCGGTGTGGACGTGGGCGGAGAGACGCCCGAGGAGGCGACCCGGCTCATCGAGAGCGAGGCCGCGCTGCTCGAGTCCGAGCCGGTCGTCGTCAGCGTCGCGGACACGAGCTTCGAGCTCGACCCCGACCGCGCCGGCCTGCGCATCGACACCGACGCCACCCTGGAGGGCATCGCCCGGTTCACCCTGAACCCGCGCGACCTGTACGAGCACCTGTCCGGCTCCTTCGAACGGGACTTCGTCCTCGCCATCGACGAGGAGGCCCTCAGCGCGGCGGTGGCCGCCGCTGCCGAGTCGATCGAGCGGGAGCCCGTCGAGGGCACGGTCGAGTTCGCCGACGGTGCGGCGCAGGTCGTCCAGCCGGTCGAGGGACTCGCCGTCGACGTGCCCGGGACGACGGAGATCGTCGTGGGTGCGTGGCCGATGCGGAGCGACGTCGAGGGTGCAGGCGGCCCGGTCGAGCCGGAGACCCCGGTCTCGGCCTTCACCACCTTCACCAGCGAGTTCGCCGACAAGGCCCTTGGAGGTCCCCTCACGGTCCGGGTCGGGGAGGGTGCCTTCCAGGTCCCGGCGGAGCAGGTCGCGACGGTGCTCGGGGCGACCGTCGGGGGCGGCACCATCACGCCGACGGTCGACGAGGAGGCCCTGACCGCAGTCGTCGAGGCGGCCGGCGAGGACGCCGAGGTGCTGCGCGACCCGCGCGACGCCCGGGTCACCTTCAGCGGGACCCAGGCGTCGGTCGAGCCGTCGCGCACGGGCATCGCCGTGAACGTCACCGACCAGAGTGAGGCTCTCATCGCCGCACTCACGGGCGAGGACCGCACGCTGGCGCTCGAGCCGGTCGTCACGCAGCCGAAGCTCACGACCGAGAAGGCCCAGGAGACCCTGCCGAAGGAGCGGATCTCCACCTTCACGACGTACTACACGGCGGGTCAGAGCCGGAACACGAACATCAAGATCGCGGCCAACCGGCTCAACGGAACCTACATCCCCCCGGGCGAGCAGTTCAGCCTCAACCAGGTCCTCGGCCAGCGCACTCCCGACAAGGGCTACGTCAAGGCCGGCATCATCCTCAACGGCCGCCTCGCCGACAGCTACGGCGGCGGCATCTCCCAGCTCTCGACGACCCTCTACAACGCCGCGTACTTCGCCGGTGTCGAGTTCAACGACTTCCGCGCCCACTCATTTTACATCCCGCGCTACCCGGAGGGCCGCGAGGCGACGGTCTCGTGGGGCACGATCGACCAGCGCTGGACCAACAACACCAGGGGCGGCGTCCTTGTGCGGGCGTTCGCCACCGACACGGCGATCACCGTCGAGTTCTGGGGCACCAAGACCTTCGAGGTGGACTCCGTCAAGGGTCCGCGGCGCAACATCGTCCAGCCCCAGGAGATCGTCGACGACGCACCGGAATGTGTGACCCAGTCCCCCATGGTCGGCTTCGACGTCACCGTGACGCGGATCATCAGGCAGGACGGCCGCGAGGTCAAGCGCGAGAACGTCTCGACGCACTACGACCCGGAGGACAAGGTCACCTGCACGCACCCCGACAGCCGCTGACCGGCCGGGCCCTCAGAGCGAGAGGTATGCGTAGGTGTGGTGGGTCGTGAAGCCCACCCGCTCGTAGAGCGAGATCGCGGCGGAGTTCGCCGAGTCGACCTGAAGGTGCAGCGAGACACAGCCGAGCGCCGCGGCCTCCGCGGCAAGGACACCGAGCAGTTCGCGGGCCAGGCCTCGGCCACGTCGGTCCGGGTCGACCCACATCGCGCCGACCCCACCCCATCCGTCGCTCACCCCGAGCCGGCCGATGGCCGTGACCGCCCCGGACCCGCTGCGCAGGACCGCGAACCGCTGCGTCGGTGACCCGTGCAGGACCGCCTCGGCCGCTGACCGGGGTGCGGCCCGGGAGCGGGCGAGTGCCGCATACCAGTCGTCCGTCATGGTGTCCGCGACCTCGACCAGCGCCGTCGCGTCGGCGCATCCCGTGACGACAGACCGGGTGGCGGCGGTCTGGGCGAGAACCGGGCTGCCGGCGACCCAGCCCGCTGCCACTGCAGCAGCGGCGACATCGTCCGTGGCGAGGCCGACTCCAGGTGGGAGTGGCACGGTGAGCTGTGGGCGAAGAGCGCGGGCGGTGTACCAGGCGGCGACGGCATCCACCGCCGCGGGCAGCGGTCGGTCGGGGGAGCCGACCGCCAGCGCGGAGTTGGCCCGGGCGGTGAACCCGTGACCTGCCCGAAGCATCCAGCCCCCGAGCATCGCTCGCTCGACGGGGGGCCAGGCGCCGGTCATGACGCGCTCGAGGTCCTCGACCGAGAGAGCGCGGTGCGGGGCGCCCCGCCGCGACGGTCGTGGCGGGATGATCCGGGTCGCGACGACGGACTCCCGAGGCACCTCGACCCGGCCGCGAGCCGAGTCGACGACGACCTTCGCGTTCGTGGACTCGACGAGTGTGCCGGTGACGTCGGTGAGCCGGGCACCGGTGACCGGGTCCGGCTCCGGCATCGCGTAGCGGACCGCGACCCGTGTACCCGGAGGGTGCGGGGTGGTCGAGTCACGGGGCACGGACGCATAGTATGTGGCGCATGACGTACGTGATTGCCCAGCCCTGCGTCGACCTCAAGGACAAGGCGTGCATCGACGAGTGTCCGGTCGACTGCATCTATGAGGGCGAGCGCAGCCTCTACATCCACCCTGACGAGTGCGTCGACTGCGGGGCCTGCGAGCCGGTCTGTCCGGTCGAGGCGATCTACTACGAGGACGACGTCCCCGAGGAGTGGGCCGACTACTACAAGGCCAACGTCGAGTTCTTCGACGACCTCGGCAGTCCTGGCGGGGCGGCCAAGATGGGCATGATTCCCAAGGACCACCCGATCATCGCGGCGCTCCCCCCGCAGGAGCACGACCACTAGAGCCGTCGGCCCGGTCCGCAGGACGTCGGCGCGTATGCGATCCCTTCCTGACTTCCCCTGGGACTCCCTCGTTCCCTCGCGGGAGCGAGCGAGTGCCTTCGCCGCGACCCCAGGCGATGCCGGTGGCGCTGGGGATGGCGGTGTACCGGACCCGGGCGGTCTCGTGGACCTCTCCGTGGGAACGCCGGTCGACCCCACCCCGGAGGTCGTGCGCCAGGCACTCGTCGCGGCCGCCGACGCCCCGGGCTACCCCCAGACCTACGGCACCCCCGACCTGCGCGAGGCGGTCGCGACGTGGTTCCTCGCCCGCCGGGGCGTCACCGATGTCGACCCCGCCGGCGTACTGCCGACGGTCGGCAGCAAGGAGCTCGTCGCCTGGCTGCCGACACTTCTCGGGCTCGGACCGGGTGACATCGTCGCCTTCCCCCGCGTCGCATACCCGACCTATGACGTGGGGGCCCGGCTCGCGGGCGCGACGCCGTTCGCGGCGGACGCGACGACGGCGTTCGGGCCGGTGACCCGCGCGAGCGCGCCGAAGCTGCTCTGGCTCAACTCTCCCGGCAACCCGACGGGTAAGGTGCTCGGCGTCGAGCACCTGGCCAAGATGGTCGACTGGGCCCGCAGGCACGGTGTCGTCGTGGCCTCTGACGAGTGCTACGCCGAGCTCGACTGGCGGGCCCCGCAGGATCGTGGGCGGATCCCGACGACACCGAGCATCCTCGACCCGCGGGTCACGCGCGGCTCGCACGAGGGCCTCCTCTGCGTGTACTCCCTGTCGAAGCAGTCCAACCTCGCCGGGTACCGCGCGGCGTTCATCGCCGGAGACCCGGCACTCGTGCAGCGGATCCTCGAGGTGCGCAAGCACGCGGGGATGATGATGCCCTGGCCGATCCAGCGGGCGATGCTCGCCGGGCTCGCCGACGCCGACCATGTCCAGGAGCAGCGCGCCCGGTATGCGAGCCGCCGGGCCGTGCTGCGTCCCGCCGTCGAGGCCTTCGGGCTTCGCATCGACGACTCGGAGGCGGGGCTGTACCTGTGGGCGACGGCTGAAGAGGACTGCTGGACCACGATCGGGCGGCTCGCCGACCTCGGCATCCTCGCGGCACCGGGCGCCTTCTACGGACCGGCCGGTGCCCAGCACGTCCGCATCGCCCTCACCGCCACCGACGAGCGCATCGCCGTCGCCGCGCAGCGACTGCGCCGGTCGGCATGAGTGCAGGGGGGAGTTCGCTGCCCCTCGGCTGAGGGGATAGGGTCGATCGGAGACACCCCATCTGTCGGCTCGAGGGCGAGTAGCGCGACGCACGGCGCGGCCAGTGCCCTCGACGAAAGCGAAGGACCACGCAGCATGACGGACGCGACCACTGGAGCCACCCTCTCCGCCGCAGACAAGACGCTGGACCTCAAGCTCGTCGGGGCGACCGAGGGCAACGGAGGATATGACATCTCCGCCCTGCTCAAGGAGACCGGCAACGTCACTCTCGACGGCGGCTTCACCAACACGGCGAGCTGCACGAGCGCCATCACCTACATCGACGGCGACGAGGGGATCCTGCGCTACCGCGGGTATCCGATCGAGCAGCTGGCCAAGGGGTCGACCTTCCTCGAGGTGAGCTACCTGCTCATCTACGGCGAGCTGCCCACGCAGGACCAGCTCGACGACTTCTCCGAGCGGGTGCGGATGCACACCATGCTCCACGAGGACCTCAAGGCCTTCTTCAACGGCTTCCCGCGCGACGCGCACCCGATGCCGGTCCTCTCCTCGGCGGTCTCGGCGCTCTCGACCTTCTACCAGGACAGCCTCGACCCCTTCGACTCGCAGCAGGTCGAGATCTCGACCATCCGCCTTCTCGCGAAGCTCCCGACGATCGCCGCCTACGCCTACAAGAAGTCGATCGGACAGCCCTTCCTCTACCCGGACAACCGGCTCTCCTATCCCGAGAACTTCCTCCGGATGACCTTCGGGGTGCCGGCCGAGCAGTACGACCTCGATCCCGATGTCGTCTCGGCGCTCGACCAGCTCCTCATCCTGCACGCCGACCACGAGCAGAACTGCTCGACCTCGACGGTCCGCCTCGTCGGCTCCTCTCACGCCAACCTCTTCGCGTCCGTGTCGGCCGGGATCAACGCACTCTTCGGACCCCTCCACGGCGGCGCCAACCAGTCCGTCCTCGAGATGCTCGAGAAGATCCAGCGCGCGGACTATGACGTCGAGACCTTCATGAACAAGGTCAAGGACAAGGACGACGGCGTCCGGTTGATGGGCTTCGGCCACCGGGTCTACAAGAACTACGACCCGCGGGCTGCGATCGTCAAGGAGACGGCGCACACGATCCTCGAGAAAGCCGGGGCCGGCGACGAGCTCCTCGAGATCGCGATGAGGCTCGAGGAGATCGCCCTGGCCGACGACTACTTCGTTGAGCGCAAGCTCTACCCGAACGTCGACTTCTACACCGGCCTGATCTACAAGTCGATGGGCTTCCCGACGCGGATGTTCACCGTGCTCTTCGCGCTCGGCCGCCTGCCGGGCTGGATCGCCCAGTGGCGAGAGATGATGGAGGACCCGACGACGAAGATCGGCCGTCCTCGCCAGGTCTACACCGGCGAGACCGCGCGCGACTACCTCGACATCACGAAGCGGTAGCCCGGCTGCCGTGCGGCTACGAGCCGGACGGAGTGAGGGTGGCGACGACGCGGGCGGCAGCGCCCGCGTCGTCGGCGTTCTCCCACTGCAGGGCGGCGCGGCCGCTCGATCGCGACCACACCTGGTCGCCCACCCGTACCTCGGTGAGCGCGTGCCGGTCCGACTTGGCGACGAGGTACTGCCCGACCGACCACGCCGTCTGGTCGCTCGGGGCCTGCACGACGAGGGTGCTGTCCTCGCTCACCGTCGCGGTCACGCCGAGTCGGGACTGCAGCTCTGCGACCAGGTCGTCCACCTCGGTATGCGTCGTCGGCGCATCGAGGCGGCACACCAACGACGCCTGGGTGTGCCCGGCGAGCGTCGAGGCGATGACCCCGCCCTCCGTCTCGTGGTCGGCGTAGGCCTCGGGGAAGGCGCTGCGCTGGACCTCCTGCGCCACCTCGGTCACGGCCCTCTCCTGGTATCCGTCCACGGTGACGAGAGCGTCGAAGAACGCATTCGTCGAGTACACCGGGTCGAGGATCTGCTCCGGTGTGCCCCAGCCCTGGCTCGGGCGCTGCTGGAAGAGGCCGAGCGAGTCGCGGTCCCCATAGTTGATGTTGCGGAGCTTGCTCTCCTGGATCGCCGTGGCGATCGCGATCGTCCCGGCCCTGGCGGGCAGACCGCGGCCGAGGCCGATCCCGACGATCGTCGCGGCGTTGTCCATCTGCTCGGGACTGAAGCTCACCGTCGTGCCGCTCGCCGTCGCGCGGCACACCTCACCACCGAGGTCCATGCCGCTGCGGAACCACTGTGCCCCCGCATACGCCCCGGCGACGACTATGCCGCTGACGACGAGTGCGCCCAGGAGGCAGCCGAGCGAGCGCCGCGGAGGCGGGTGCTCGTCGGCGTGGGGAACGGCAGCGGGGCGCGAGGACATCCGGAGTCTGGGCTGCAGGAGGCTGACGGGTCAGTCGTTGGCGTGGAGAGCGGAGTTGAGCACGATGCCGTGACCGTCGCGGGGCCGGGCCTCGACGGCACCGGTCGTCGAGTTGCGCAGGAACAGCAGGTTGGACTGCCCCGAGAGCTCCCGCGCCTTGGCGACCTGCCCGTCCGGGAGGGTGACCTTGGTCCCAGCGGTGAGGTAGAGGCCGGCCTCGACGACGCAGTCGTCGCCGAGGGCGATACCGAGACCGGCCTGTGCGCCGAGGAGGCAGCGCTTGCCGATCCGCACGCGCTCGGTCCCCCCGCCGGAGAGGGTGCCCATCGTCGACGCGCCGCCGCCGATGTCGGAGCCGTCGTCGACGACCACTCCCTGGGAGAGTCGGCCCTCGACCATCGAGGTCCCCAGCGTGCCGGCATTGAAGTTGACGAAGCCCTCGTGCATGACCGTCGTGCCGCTTGCGAGGTGAGCGCCGAGCCGCACCCGGTCGGCGTCGGCGATGCGCACCCCGGAGGGGATGACGTAGTCGACCATGCGGGGGAACTTGTCGACCCCGTGGACCGTGACCGGACCGCGGGACTGCAGTCGTGCCCGGGTGGTCTCGAAGCCCTCGACGAGACAGGGGCCGTGGTTGGTCCAGGCCACGTTGGGCAGCGCGCCGAAGATGCCGTCGAGGACGATCGAGTTGGGCTCGACCAGGCGGTGTGAGAGGAGGTGGAGGCGCAGGTAGGCGTCCGCCGTGTCCACGGGAGCCGCGTCGAGGTCGATGGTCACGAGCCGCACCTCGCGCCGCGTCGCGCGCGCGTCGTCGGCCACCGCGAGCGCCTCGAGCTCCGCCGGAGCTGCGCTGTCGCTGTCGCCAAGCACAGGGGACGGGAACCACGCGTCGAGAACCGTGCCGGGAGCGGGAGAGTCGCCGGTCGTGACGGTGAGCAGGCCGAAGCCGGAGGCGGTGCGCGAGGTCATTGGGCCACCCTACGGCCCGCCGCCGACTGCTCGGCGCGATGCCTACTGTGCGGTCGTTAGGCTGTCGCGTATGCCGGACACAGCCGTCGATCAGAGCGCGTTCACGCTCGACCTCACCCGGGACGTCGTCAGCCTCACTGCCGCACTGTGCGACGTCCCGTCGGTGAGCCTCGAGGAGGCCGGGCTCGCCGACGCGGTCGAGGCGGCACTCATTCCGTTGACACACCTGAGCGTCACGCGCATCGGCAACACCGTCGTCGCACGGACCGACCTGCGCCGCGCCGAACGGGTCGTGCTCGCGGGTCACATCGACACGGTGCCCCTGACGACGGACCCGCAGACCGGCGAGGTGAGCAACCTTCCCACCTGCCGGCTCATCGAGCACGGCGAGGAGGTCCTCGTCGGGCGGGGAACGGTCGACATGAAGGGCGGGGTCGCCGTCCAGCTCCGCGTGGCGCAGCTGCTGTCCGAGCCGAGCCGGGACCTCACCTTCGTCTTCTATGAGGGAGAGGAGATCGACAGCGAGTTCAACGGCCTGCTGCACATCGAGCAGCAGCGGCCCGAGCTCATCTCCGACGCCGACTTCGCCGTGCTCCTCGAGCCGACGAGCGCCGCCATCGAGGGCGGCTGCAAGGGCACCCTCCGGGCCGAGGTGAGCACCACGGGCATCGCCGCCCACAGCGCCCGTCCCTGGAAGGGCCACAACGCCATCCACGACGCCGGCGAGATCCTCGGACGGCTGGCCGCATACACCCCGCGGACGGAGACGGTCGACGGCCTGGAGTTCCGGGAGGCGCTGGGCGCCGTTCTCATCACCGGTGGCACCGCGACCAACGTCGTCCCCGACCGGTGCGTCGTCACCGTCAACTACCGCTACGCGCCCTCGCGCTCCCCGCAGGAGGCCGAGGCGCACGTGCGGGAGGTCTTCGACGGGTTCGACCTCGCGGTGACCGACAACGCCGGCGGTGCCCGGCCCGGCCTGCACCTGCCCGCAGCACAGGCGTTCATCAAGGCGCTCGGCGTGCCTGTCGAGGCCAAGCAGGGCTGGACCGATGTCGCCCGCTTCTCGGCGATGGGGGTGCCCGCCGTCAACTTCGGGCCGGGCGACCCCAACCTGGCCCACATGGACGACGAACGGGCGCCGGTGAGCGACTACGTCGAGTGCGAGGCGGCACTGCTGCGGTGGCTGTCATGACAGGCGAGAACGCGGGCAGCGAGCCGGCGGGCAGGGAGCCAACGAGCAGGGAGCCAACGAGCAGGGAGTACAGAACCGGCCCCGTCGTCAAGCGCCGCTCTCAGGTGCCGACGAGCACGCATGACAAGAGGCTCCTCGACAACACCGGGGGAGCGGATTGGCTGCACACCGACCCGTGGCGCGTGCTGCGCATCCAGAGCGAGTTCGTCGAGGGCTTCGGCGCGCTCGCCGAGCTCGGCCCGGCCGTGAGCGTCTTCGGTTCTGCGCGCACGCATCCGTCGGACCCGATCTACGAGATGGCCGTGCGGGTCGGTGCGGCCCTCGTCGAGGCGGGGTATGCGGTGGTCACCGGAGGCGGACCGGGCGCCATGGAGGCGGCGAACAAGGGTGCCTGCGAGGCCGGGGGCACCTCGGTGGGCCTGGGCATCGAGCTGCCCTTCGAGACGGGGATGAACGACTACGTCGATCTCGGTGTCAACTTCCGGTACTTCTTCGTCCGCAAGACCATGTTCGTGAAGTCGGCGCAGGGCTTCATCGTCCTCCCCGGCGGGCTCGGCACCCTCGATGAGCTCTTCGAGGCGCTTACGCTCGTCCAGACCGACAAGGTGAGCCGCTTCCCGATCGTCCTCCTCGGCTCGGAGTACTGGGCCGGTCTGCTCGGCTGGCTCCGCGACACCGCCCTGGCAGCCGGCACGATCTCAGGGCACGACCTCGACCTGCTCTACGTCACCGACGACGTCGATGACGCCGTCGCGGCGATCGTCGCCGCCCGGGACGCAGTGGCCTAGGCTCGGTCAACGTGATCTGGGTCCTCATCGTCGTCGTCGCGGTCATGCTCATCGCGGCCTTCCTCGCCATGCTCGCGGGCCGGCTGTCCTATGACGGGCTGAGCGCCCCGGTCCACTCGGCCCCCGCGATCGAGCTGCCGGCCGACGCGGGCCCCGACGACATCGCCGCGCTCCACTTCGACACCGCCCTTCGCGGGTACCGCATGGACCAGGTCGACGTCGCCCTGCGCACCCTGCAGAAGAGGATCGCGGACCTCGAGGAGCAGGTGCCGCTCTCAGCAACACCTGCGGCGGAGACCACGGTGGCGGAGACCACGGTGGCGGACCCGACGCATATCGCTCGCCACTCCCGACGGGAGGACTGAGCGGTGTTCACCGTGACAGAGACCTCGCCGGAGCCGATGCAGCTCGTGTGGGAGCGAGTGAGCGACCTCGTCGGGCACGCCGCAGGGGTGCCGCTGACGACGACGACGAGCGACCCCGGGGATCCCGGGGTCGGCTGGCGGTTCACCCCGCGGACCGCTGTCGGTCCGCTCGGGTTCGAGGACCCCATGGTCGTCACGGTCTGGGACCCCCCGAGACGGCTGCGGGTGGAGAAGCGCGGCCGGGTCCTCGCCGGCTGGGCCGACATCTCGCTCACCTCGCTGCCGCAGGGCGGCACCCGGGTGACGTGGCAGGAGGAGGTCGTGCCCGCGCACACCGGTATCGCCCGGCGCACCCGGCCGCTCTTCGACGCCGTGGGTGCCGTCGTCTTCCGCCGTGCCCTGACCCGGATGCTCCGTGACCGCGACTGAACTCGACCCGACCGTCAGGACCCCCCGGCGGGAGACCGGCCCGGGCGGACTCGGCCTCATCGCCCTGCTGGTCTATGCGGCATCACGCATGGTCACCTCCGCCTTCGTCGTGCAGGCGGCGCAGCGTCAGCTGCCCTATGAACCGTGGACCGGTCCCGAAGTCACCTTCCTCGACATGTCGGTGATGTGGGACGGCAGCTGGTACCGCCACATCGTCTCGTCCGGCTATCCGGACGCGCTGCCGATCGACGCTGTCGGCAACGTCGCCCAGAACGCCTGGGCGTTCTACCCGGTCTTTCCCCGGCTCGTCGGTGGTCTCATGAGGTTCACCGGGATGGACTTCCGGTTGACGGCCACACTCGTCTCCCTCCTCGCCGGCGCCGCAGCGGCCGTCCTCATGGTGCACCTCTTCGCCCGCTACGCCCCGGCCCCGGTCGCGGTCTCCGCGATGGCGCTCTGGGCCGTCCAGCCGGCGAGTGCGAGCCTGCAGATCGCCTACACCGAGTCGCTAGCCACCCTCGTGCTCGTCGGGTTGCTCACCGCCCTCATCGACCGTCGCTGGTGGCTCGTCGCGGCGCTCGCCGTCGTCCTCGGGCTAACCCGGCCGATCGCCGTGCCGGTCGCGCTCGTCGTCGGCATCGTCGTGCTCCGCGAGATCCTCACTTGGTGGTTGCAGCGGTCGAGGCGACCCGCGCATACCCTCAGCTTGCCGGTGGCAGCGCTCGCCGTGACGGGCGCGGCCGCTGTGCTCTGGCCGACGCTCGTCTCGGTGCGCACCGGCCGCTCGGACGCCTACGCCCAGACGATGGCTGCCTGGCGGGCCGGGCACGAGATCGTGCCGTTGCGCCCGTGGATCGACAACACCGCCGCAATCCTCTTCTCCGGCTCGAGCCGACCGACGCTGTATGCGGCCCTAGTCGTGGTCGCCCTCGCGGCCTTCCTCGTCGCGGCGGCGGTCGGGCCGTGGGCGGCCCGCCTGCCGCTGGAGCTGCGACTGTGGATGCTCGCCTATCCGGCATACCTGGCGCTCGTGCTCGACGTGAGCACGAGCCTGGTGCGGTATGCCGTGCCGCTGTTCCCGCTCACGCTGGTCCTCATCGGGGGCGGGCTGCGGCGGATCCCGCACTGGTGGCCGGTGCTCGCGACCGTCCTGGTCGCTCTTTCGCTGTGGGGCCAGCACGCCTGGACGACGGAGCTGCTCGTGCTCGACCCGCCGGCGAACTATCCGCCGTGATGCTGCCTCGAGTGGCGCTGCTGGTCACCGACCAGTGAAGGTCGGCGTCTCCTTGGCAAGGAAGGCCCGCACGGCCTCGTGGTGGTCGGCGGTGTCGCCGGTGCTCGCCATGAAGGACTCCTCGACGTCGAGCGCCTCCGGGAGGGGGGTGGCCGAGCTCGCGAGGATGGCCTGGCGCATCGCCCCGTAGGCCTGGGTCGGACCGGCTGCGAGCCGCTGCGCCGCGGCGAGCACGGCGTCCCCGAACTCGTCGGCCGGCACGACGGAGGTGACGAGTCCGAGCTCGAGGCACTCGGCCGCCGGAATGGTGCGGGGGAAGAAGAGCAGGTCCTTGGCTCGGGCGTGCCCGACGAGCCGGGGGAGCCACCACGAGGCGCCGGAGTCACAGGACAGGGCGATTGCGCCGAAGGCGGTGTTCATCCCTGCGCCCTCGGCCATGATGCGGATGTCCCCGGTGAGGGCGAAGCTCATCCCGGCCCCGGCCGCGACTCCGTTGATGGCGGTGACGACAGGCTTGTTCATCGACGCGAGCATCGTGGCGATGGGGTTGTAGTGCTCTGCGACCGTCGTCGCCAGGAAGTCGGCTCCCTGCTCGAGCCCGGCCACGTGCTCGCGCAGATCCTGACCGACGCAGAACGCCCGGCCGGTGCCGGTGAGGACGACGCAGCGGATGCTGTCGTCCTGCGCCGCGGCCGAGACCGCGTCGCGGAGCGCCTCCTTCGCGGCGATGTCGAGGGCGTTCATCGCGTCCGGCCGGTTGAGGCGGATCGTGCACACGGCGCCGGCTCGCTCGGTCACGACGGGGGACTCGTCGGGGGTGGTCATGGCACCACCGTATTCGGCGGAGATCTCGCCGCGCCCGCCGGTCGGGTCCGGGATTTCGTCCCACGCGCGTTGGTGCGGGATAATGGCCGGTGACAGTGGCCGGGAGCCAGCTGTCGTCTTCCGCCGACTTGCGTCGGTGGCCCGGCCAAATGGCGGACGAAGGGATGTGCTCATGGCGGCAATGAAGCCGAGGACCGGTGACGGCGACCTCGAGGTCGTGAAGGAGGGACGTGGCATCGTGCTGCGGATGCCTCTCGAGGGCGGCGGACGTCTCGTCGTCGAGATGACCCCCGACGAGGTGCGGGCGCTCGGTGCGGCCATCGAGAACTGCGAGGGCCTGAAGTAGCCCGAGCCTCCAGCTCACCGCGACCCCCGTGACCATTCGTGGTCGCGGGGGTCGCCGCGTCCGCCCTTGGGTAGGGTCGACAGAGTGACCCCCAGAGCCCCCCGCGTTCCCGTCGTGCCACCGTGGCGTCCGCGTCGCGTGGAGAACCTCCTCGACCCCACCCTGCCGCGCTGGTCCGTCGTCGACGACATCGCCGCGGTCAACGCGGCGGGGGAGGACCGCCGCTCAGCGCCGGTCCTCGCGGTCGGGGTGCGTGCAGCCCATGCCACCGAGACCGCCGATGGCGCTGCCGACGTGAGTGACGGCGACGAGGCGACCGGGACCGTGGCGGTGGTCGGCGCCGGGGCCACCGCGGCCCTGCGCGAGCTGGGCCTCGACGCTCGCGAGCTCGTGACGGGGCACAGCCCATCGGCCACCGCCGGGGCCGTCACCCAGGTCCCGCTCGTCGGGCGCGGCAGCGGGAGCGCGAACCGGGACATCGGCCGCGTCGTCCTCGTCGGACTCGGGACGGAGTCCGCCGACGACATCCGGGTCGCCGCCGCCGCGGTCGGACGGGTCTGCCGAGACGTGCAGGCACTCGTCCTCGCGTTCGGCGCCGGCTCGGCGACCGCGCTCGTCGAGGGCGTCACGCTCGGCTCCTGGACCGCACCCGCATGGCGCGAGGCCGGTCCGGTGCGACCGCACGGTCCGCCGCGCGCCGTGCTCGTCCTGGCCGGGATCGAGGTGGGCGTCGACACGGCCGAGATCGAGCACGCGCTGCTCCGGTGCCGTGCGACCCTCATCGCCCGTGGACTCGGACTCACTCCGTCGAACATCAAGAACCCGGCGTGGATGGCGAGCCAGGCCCGCACCCTCGCTCGCCGCACGGGCCTGGCCACGACCATCTGGACGGAGAAGGAGCTCGCCCGGGACGGTTTCGGCGGTCTCCTCGCCGTCGGCGGGGGTTCGGCCACCCCTCCGCGTCTCGTCCGGCTGGACTATGTCCCCAAAGGGGCGAAGGACGATGTCCGGCACGTCGTCCTCGTCGGTAAGGGCATCACGTTCGACACCGGCGGCCTCAACATCAAGTCGGCGGACGGCATGCTCGCGATGAAGACCGACATGCTCGGCGCTGCGGTCGTCCTCGCGGTGCTCGCCTCATGTCGCGCGCTGGAGGTCCCGGTCCGAGTCACCGGCCTGCTGGCGCTCGCCGAGAACCAGATCAGCGGCTCCGCCTACCGGCCCTCCGACGTCATCACGCAATACGGCGGGAGGACGGTCGAGGTGGGCAACACCGACGCCGAGGGCCGCCTGGTCCTCGCCGACGCGATGGCGTATGCGGTGGCCCGGCTCTCTCCGGACCTCCTCATCGACATCGCGACCCTCACCGGCGCGGCCCGTGTGGCGCTCGCCCGCAGCATGGCGGCGATCTTCGGCACCGACGACGAGCTGGTCGAGGGTCTGCGGGAGGCCGGGGGGTCGACGGGTGAGACGTTCTGGCGGATGCCGCTCGTGGATGAGTACCGTGAGGCGCTCAACAGCGACGTCGCTGATCTCAACCACATCGCGCCGGGCGTCGGTGGCGGGGCCATCACGGCCGCTCTCTTCCTGCGGGAGTTCGCAGAGGGGGTGCCGTGGGCACACCTCGACATCGCCGGTCCGGGGCGCTCCGACGAAGACAAGGGCATCCTTGCCAAAGGGGCCACAGGCTATGGCGCGCGGGCGGTCCTCGCGTGGCTGGAAGGACTTCGATGAACCCTGGGTCGATGCACGCCGGATTCGGTCTCGCGGTGCGATGGTCGCTCAGCGAGTCGCCGAACGACGTCGCCGAAGAGCTGCGTGAGTATGTCGTCGGCACCTCGATGGCCCGCTTCATGTTCCTCGACGGACTGGCCTTCAAGACCTGGCGGATGCGTGAGGGGGAGTGGTTCGAGGGGACCTACGTCTTCGACACCGCTCGCGACCGCGACGACTTCCGGTCCCAGTTCGAGACGACCGCAGACACCTCGCCGGGGAGCCGTCTCATCGGCTCGGGCCCGGTGAGCATCGAGGACTTCGAGGTCGTCGCGATCGCCGAGGGTCCCGCCGGCTTCCGTCGCGGTGCCGGTCCGGGCACGGCCACAGACCCGGAGTGAGTGGGGAGCCCCTCGAATGCTGCTTCTCGACGGCTGCTTCCTGGGACGAACTTCTTGACGGCTACTTCTTGACGGCGACGAGCAGTCCGTCGCCGACCGGGAGCAGCGAGCACATCAGGTCATCGCGGTCGCGCAGGTCCTTGCCGAGGTCCCGGAGGGTCACGGTCTTCTCGTCGCGGGCGGCCGGGTCCGCGACCTTGTCACCCCACAGCATGTTGTCGAGGACGAGGACGCCGCCGCTGCGCAGGAGCCGGATCGCGTGCGCGGTGTACGCCGGGTACTCCGCCTTGTCCGCGTCGATGAGGACCAGGTCGTAGGCGCCATCCGTCATCCGTGGCAGGACGTCGAGGGCCCGGCCGGTGATGACCCGAGTGCGCTGGTGCGGGATCCCAGCGGCTGCGAAGGCCTCCTTCGCGGCGAGCTGGTGCTCGGCCTCCAGGTCGATGGTCGTGAGGACGCCGCCCTCGGGCATGCCCTCGAGGAGCCACAGCCCGGAGGAGCCCGCACCGGTGCCGATCTCGCAGACCGACATGGCCCGCGACGCAGCGGCGAGGATCCGCAACGCGGGCCCGGTGCCGGGTGCCACCGCGCTGGCCCCCATCTCGGCCCCACGCAGGCGAGCCCGCTCGTGGATCTCGCTCTCGGGGACGAACTCCTCGGCATAGGTCCAGCTGGCCGGTTTGATCGAGGTCATGGGCTCCAGCGTAGTTCGGCACCCTCATCGCTGCTGGTGGACGCGCCGCGCCACGACTGGCAGCCGACTCTCACGCTCTTCCCAGCCCTCTCCCAGGTTGACGCCACAGACTTGCCGAACAGCGAATACCGTGGCAGCCACGCATGAGACCGTGCCGACGACAAGGAATGGAACGATGACCGACTGGACCCCGCCGACCTGGGACGAGATCGTCCAGGAACACTCGGGGCGCGTGTACCGGCTCGCGTACCGTCTGACCGGCAACGTCCATGACGCCGAGGACCTCACGCACGACGTCTTCATCCGCGTCTTCCGCTCGTTGCACACGTACCAGCCGGGCACCTTCGAGGGATGGCTGCACCGCATCACGACCAACGTCTTCCTGGACAAGATGCGTCGCAAGCAGCGGATCCGCTTCGACGCGCTCACCGACGAATGGGTCGCGCGCCTTCCCGGTCGGTCCCCGAGCCCGGAGCAGGTATATGCGGACACCCACCTAGACGGAGACATCCAAGAGGCGCTCAACGCGCTGCCGCCGCACTTCCGCGCCGCGGTCGTCCTCTGCGACATCGAGGGACTGACCTACGAAGAGGTGGCCGAGGCACTCGACATCAAGCTCGGCACGGTCCGCTCCCGCATCCACCGCGGCCGCGCCCAGCTCCGGACCGCTCTGGCCCACCGCGCCCCGCACGCCGACCGCGCCCGGACCGGACGGCACTCGCGGCCTGTCCCGCAGGTCGTCCCCGGCCTCTCCTGATCGCCTCTCTGCCCTGTCAGACCACAGTAGAAAGACTCCCATGATTCGACGTCCTGATGACGTGCCCCCCGCCCAGACCGACGTGCCCTCCGCTGAGGTGCACGGCGACGCGACCATCCCGGGAGCCTCCACCGAGGCATCCGTGACACCGCCGGCCGCGGACCCGGCCCACACGGAGCCGCTCGCTCCGGTGTGGAGCTACGAACCGCAGCACCCGGCCTACCCCGGACCGGCGCAGCACGACCCGGCGGCCCCCGCATACCAGACCCAGAGCAGCCAGCCCGGGAACGGGCACGCGTTCGGCACACCTCCTCCCCCGCGCGAGCGCAGGGGACCGGGCTGGGGTGCGATGCTGACGACTGCGACGCTCGCTGCGGTGCTTGCCGGTGGAGTGGGCGGCGTGGCCGGTGGTTGGCTGGCGTCGAACGACTACCTCGACTTCGGAACCACCGGCTACACGGCACCGGCACCGGAGCCTGGGGCCGGCGCGACCGACCGGCCGCAAGGCTCGATCGCGAACATCTCGGCGAGGGCGCTGCCGAGTGTCGTGACGATCCTCGTCGACGGCCAGGCCGGACAGGGTTCGGGATCGGGCTGGGCCTTCGACAACCAGGGCCACATCGTCACGAACAACCACGTCATCGAGTCGGCCGCGGACGGCGGGACGGTCGTCGTCCAGACCGCGGATGGTCAGCGGCATGATGCCACCATTGTGGGACGGGACGAGTCGTACGACCTCGCCGTTCTCAAGGTGAGCGACGTGAAGCTGGAACCCCTGCCGCTCGGCATCTCCACGGACGTGCGCGTCGGTGACGGGGTCATCGCGATGGGCGCCCCGCTCGGTCTCGACTCGACCGTCACCGCGGGCATCATCAGTGCGCTCAACCGCCCGGTGAGCCCGGGCGGTGGATCGAGCCAGTCGTTCATCAACGCCATCCAGACCGACGCAGCGATCAACCCCGGCAACAGCGGCGGGCCGCTGCTCAACATGGACGGCCAGGTCATCGGGGTCAACAGCGCCATCGCCACGATGCCCTCCGTGGGCGCCAGTGGCGGCAGCGGCAACATCGGCGTCGGGTTCGCGATCCCCAGCGACCAGGTGAGCAAGACCGTCGAGCAGCTCATCCGCACCGGCAAGGCCGAGCACCCGATCATCGGGGTCATTCTCGACCGACAGCACCAGGGCGAGGGCGTCAAGATCCTCATCGAGGGCGAGGCGGACCAGCCTTCGATCACGCCCGACGGTCCGGCGGATCGGGCCGGTCTGCAGGCCGGTGACGTCATCCTCGAGTTCGAAGGACGGCCGATCACCAACCCCGACGAGCTCGTCGTCGCCATCCGGGCCAAGAACGTCGGTGACGAGGTCCGGCTGACCGTGCAGCGCGGCTCGGCGACACTCGATGTCACAATGACACTGCAAGGTCGCACTCTCGACCCGTGAGCCGCACCGCGGCCGCGCGGTCGCGGCGACGATGTCGGTCCCATTCGTGAGAAGGTCGGTCACCCATGCTCGGAATCAACGGCGGAGAGATCCTCCTGCTGATTCTGATCGCCATCCTCGTGCTCGGCCCCAACCGGATGCCGGAGTACGCGGCGAAGCTCGCGCGCGGCATCCGGCAGATGCGGGTCATGGCCGAGGGCGCCAAGGGCCAGCTCAAGGAGCAGCTCGGACCGGACTACCAGGACCTCAACTGGCGACAGTACGACCCGCGACAGTACGACCCCCGCCGGATCGTGCGGCAAGCGCTCATCGAGCCGATCGAGGAGGCCACCGCCCCTCTGCAGGACCTGCGTGGCTCAGCGACAGGCGTCGTTGCCGGGGCCGCAGTGGCGTCGGGAAGGGACCTGGAGTCCCAGCCCGTAGACCCGGCGAGCTATGACCCGGACCGTGCGACTCCCTGGGACACGGACGCCACCTAGACAGGCCTGCAGAGGTGACGTGTGCGCTCAGGTGTGGTCGGCCTGTCGTGGTGGAGTCCCAGAGTTACGGACGCCACCTAGACAGGCTCCGCTTTTCCTCTCTGGGCGACAACCTTCATCTGTGGGACATAACGGTTCCATCCCGAAGATGAGCCTTGCTTCCCTGGGAGAGAAACCTCAAACGGCTCGGGGTCAGCGGCCGGAGGGGGTGAGTCCGAGACTGCGGCCGGCGAGGCCGCGGGCCCGCGTGGAGAGACCCTTGGCGATGCCGTTCAGAGCGACGGCGGCCGGGGAGGTGGGGTCGCTGAGGACGACGGGGGAGCCGTTGTCGGCGCCCTCCCGGAGTCGCACGTCGAGGGGGATCTGACCGAGCAGCGGCACCTCGGCGCCGAGCGAGCGGGTGAGTGACTCGGCCACCCGCTGACCGCCGCCGGAGCCGAACAGCTCCTGACGGCTGCCGTCCGGCAGCTCGAGCCAGGACATGTTCTCGACGACGCCGACGATGCGCTGGTGCGTCTGCAGGGCGATCGCGCCAGCGCGCTCGGCGACCTCAGCGGCGGCCTGCTGTGGCGTCGTCACGACGAGGATCTCGGCGGTGGGGATGAGCTGGGCGACCGAGATGGCGATGTCTCCGGTACCGGGCGGCAGGTCGAGGAGGAGGATGTCGAGGTCTCCCCAGAACACGTCGGCGAGGAACTGCTGGAGCGCGCGGTGCAGCATCGGGCCGCGCCAGACGACCGGCTGGTTGCCCGGGACGAACATGCCGATGGAGATGACCTTCACGTCGTGCGCCACGGGCGGCATGATCATGTCGTCGACCTGCGTCGGGCGGTACTCGACCCCGAGCATCCGGGGAATGGAGAACCCATAGATGTCGGCGTCGACGACGCCCACCCGCAGACCCGATGCCGCCATCGCCGCCGCAAGGTTGGCGGTGACCGAGGACTTGCCGACGCCGCCCTTGCCGGAGGCCACCGCATACACCCGGGTGAGCGAGCCCGGCTTGGCGAAGGGGATCTCCTTCTCGGGTGCTCCACCTCGCAGGTGCTGGCGGAGAGCGCCGCGCTGCTCGTCGCTCATGACGCCGAGGGTCACATCGACCGCGGTGACGCCGGGGACCTTGAGCAGCGCCGCGGTCGAGTCCTTCGTGAGCGTGTCCTTAAGGGGGCAGGCGGCGACCGTGAGCAGGATCGTCAGCGCGGCCCGGCCCGACTCGTCGACCGACACCGACTCGACCATGCCGAGCTCGGTGATCGGCTTGTGGATCTCGGGGTCATCGACCGTGCTCAGCGCGGCGATGAGGGCATCGTGGGTGACCTCAGGCATTCCTCCATGCTAAGCGCTGGTGGAGGGACGCCCCTCCACGGCATCGGCCGGCGAGCCCGGTGGCGAGACTCGGCTCACCTGCAGCCCGCGTTCCTCCATCTCGTCCAACAGCGAGCGCAGCTCGGAGCGCAGGAAGTCGCGGGTGGCGGCGTCGCGCAGCGCGATCCGGAGCGCGGCGACCTCACGGGTGAGGTACTCCGTGTCGGCGAGGTTGCGTTCGGCCTGGAGGCGGTCCTGCTCGAAGGCGACTCGGTCACGGTCGTCCTGCCGGTTCTGCGCGAGGAGGATGAGCGGCGCGGCGTACGAGGCCTGGAGCGAGAGGATGAGGGTGAGCAGGGTGTAGTTGAGCTCACGCGGGTCGAACTGCAGGGCCGTCGGCCCGAAGGTGTTCCACGTCAGCCAGATGGCCACGAACACGGTCATCCCCATGAGGAACTGCGGGGTGCCCATGAAGCGCGCGAACTTCTCGGCGATGATGCCGAACGCCTCGTTGGTCAGGCTCGACGGGCGCTGCCACCGCAGGCTGCGCGCCTCGCGCGGCTGGTCGATGCGCCGGTCAGCCATCATCGTCCACCGTCACGACAGGCAGGTCAGCGGTGACGTCGTGGCGGTCCTCGCGCCAGTCGTCGGGGAGGATGTGGTCGAGCACGTCGTCGACGGTGACCGCTCCGAGCAGGCGCCCGTCCGCATCGCAGACCGGCAGGGAGACGTGGTTGTAGGTCGCCATGATCCGGGTCACCCGTCCCAACGGGTCCGAGGGGGCGAGCGGCTCGACGTCCTTGTCAAGGATGCTCCCCACCGCTGCGTGCGGCGGGTCGCGCAGCAGGCGCTGGATGTGCACCATCCCGAGGTACTTGCCGGTGGGGGTCTCAAGCGGGGGCCGGCAGACGTAGACGGAGGCTGCGGTCGCCGGCGAGATCTCCTCGCGGCGGACCATCGCGAGAGCCTCGGCGATGCTGGCCTCCGGACCGAGCACGAGCGGCTCAGCCGTCATGAGGCCACCGGCCGACTCGTCGTCGTAGGCCCTCAGCCGGCGCATCTGTGCCGCGTCGTCAGGCTCCATCCGCGACAGGAGCTGCTCAGCCTGCTGGGGGTCGAGCTCGTTGAGCAGGTCGGCGGCGTCGTCGGGCTCCATCGCCTCGAGGACATCCGCGGCGCGCTCGACGTCGAGGCCCGCGAGGATCTCGACCTGGTCGTCCTCGGGGAGCTCCTCGAGGACATCGGCGAGCTTGTGGTCGTCGAGGGCGGCCGCGACCTGGGCCCTGCGGGCCGGGGGCAGGTCGTGAATGACCTCGGCGAGGTCGGCGACCTTGAGGTCGGCGTAGGTCTCGAGCAGCCGCTCGACGCTCTGCTCGCGGCTCTGGTTGAGCAGACCGGTCACGTCCGCGATGTCGGCGACGAAGCTCTCCCCCTTGCGTCGGGTGAGGCGCGTGAAGGTCGAGGTGGCGGGCTTGCCGACCCGACAGAACACCCGGGAGACCACCCAGTCGCGGTTCTGCTGCTTCTCGATCCCGACGTCCTCGACCGTGACGTCGAGAACCCCGTCCTCGGTGCGGGCCTGGACCTGACGCTCGAAGATCTCGGCGACGACGAGGGTCTCGCCCAGGCGCTGCTCGAAGCGGCGCATGTTGACCAGCCCGGTCGTGATGACCTGCCCGCCCTCGACGGAGGTGACCCGCGTCATCGGCAGGAAGACGCGTCGGCGGCCCGGCACCTCGACGACGAGGCCGATCGCTCGCGGACGCCGGCCGGAGGACGAGATGATGACGTCGCGGACCTTGCCCACCTGGTCGCCGAGAGGGTCGAAGACACTGAGCCCGGCCAACCGGCCAACGAAGACGCGGGACTGAGTGCTCACGCCGCCAGCCTATCGACCGGCGCGTGAGCAGCGACGACGAAAACGCTGAGGGTGTGGCCCCGGGGACTGGACTACGCGCGGCCGGCGTGCCAGGGGCGCCAGCCGACCGTCGTAGCCGGCGCGGCGACGAGCGGCGCCCTCCCCGAGTCCTCGGAGTGTGAGCCGGGTGCCGCGACGGGGGGACCGAACGGGTGGAGTGCGTGGACAGCGGCCGACACGGCCCAGCGAGTCCTTACATCGTCCACGGCGTTGAGCCGCGCTGCGGCCAGGGCCGTCGCCGCATCCTCCCAGGAGGGAGTATGCGGTTCCAACAGGTGTGCGGTCGCGGTCACCGTCATGAGCCGGCCACCGCTGTCCTTGGAGCGCAGGATGAGGTGGACGACCTCGGGAAGGCGAGGGAGGAGCTGCTCGCCCTCACCGGAGACGACGTAGAAACGGTCGACGGCCCACGCGTACCAGACCGGGAAGGAACGCTCGCCGGGGACGTCGATCCACATGATGTCCGACTTGGTCGCGGCTTCTCCGAGCAGCGCGGTGACGTTGACGGTCGGCGCGATGAGGGTCTGTGCCTCGCCCGGGCCGCCTGCCGCGTCGGCTCCGAGGCCCTCGGTGCCAGAGGGGGTCGTCACACGTGAACTGTCTCATAACGACTCGGTCGGCTTCGCTGCTAGCGTCGCCGTGTCACGCGACAGCCGTGGCCCCAGCCAGCCCCTAGTGCGACAGGTGAGTAGATGCGCAGCGCCAAGGACTTCTTCACTCCGCTCGCGGTCGGGGCTCCGGCTCCGATCCAAGACGTTCCCGCCCGGCCCAGCCGGATGATCCACTTCTTCGACCCGAGCAACCCCAAGATGGCCGCCAAGGTGCCCGACCTCGTCGGCGCCGTCGACGTCCTCCTCGGCAATCTCGAGGACGCAGTCAAGGCCGACAACAAGGAGGCGGCTCGGCAGGGACTGGTGGACATCGCCAAGGCCACCGACTTCGGCGAGCACACCCAGCTGTGGACACGGGTCAACTCACTCGACAGCCCGTGGGTCCTGGACGACCTCACCACGCTCGTCACCGAGATCGGCGACCGGCTCGACGTCATCATGGTCCCCAAGGTCCAGGGCCCAGAGGACATCCACTACGTCGACCGGCTCCTGGCCCAGCTCGAGGCCCGCGCCGGGGTGACCCGACCCATCCTCGTCCACGCCATTCTCGAGACGGCCCGCGGCATGGCCAACGTCGAGGAGATCTGCGGGGCGAGCCCTCGGATGCAGGGCATCAGCCTCGGCCCGGCCGACCTCGCGGCCGACCGGCGGATGAAGACGACCCGGGTCGGAGGCGGCCACCCCGGCTACCTCGTCCGGCAGGACCCGCCGCGTCTGGCCGACGGCACGAACGACATCACGGCCGAGCGCGCGGTCTTCCAGCAGGACCTGTGGCACTACACGATCGCCCGGATGGTCGACGCCTGCGCGATGCACGGGATCTTCCCGTACTACGGCCCGTTCGGCGACATCAAGGACGTCGTCGCGTGCGAGGACCAGTTCCGCAACGCCTTCCTCCTCGGCTGCGTCGGGACGTGGACGCTCCACCCCGTGCAGATCGAGATCGCCAAGCGGGTCTTCAGCCCCTCGGCGGAGGACGTCGCGCACGCCCGCCGCGTCAAGGAGGCGATGGGCGACGGGACCGGCGCCGTCATGCTCGACGGCAAGATGGAGGACGACGCGAGCCTCAAACAGTGCCTCGTCATCCTCGAGCTCGCCGACCGGCTCGCCGCCAACGACCCCGAGCTGGCCGAGCTGTATGCGCAGCCCGCCTCGGACGGGACGGAGGACCGGGCATGAGCACGGGTCAGGCGAGCGGTAGTCCGGCGGGCGGCAGGAGCCAGGCCAGCGCCGCGTACGTCCCTCGTCGATCGGTCCTCTATATGCCGAGCTCGAACGAGCGGGCTCTGGAGAAGGCCAAGACCCTGCCGGTCGACGGTCTCATCCTCGATCTCGAGGACGCCGTCGGTCCCGGCGACAAGCCGGCCGCTCGCGACGCGGCGTGCGCCGCGGCGAGCTCGGGGGATTACGGTCACCGCGAGCTGACGATCCGGATCAACGGCATGGGCACAGAGTGGCACGAGGCCGATCTGGAGGCGGCGTGCGCCGCAGGGCCGGACGGCATCGTCGTGCCGAAGGTGAACTCGGCCAAGGAGGTCAAGCACCTCGCGGAGGCGATGATGGCGTTCGGATCCCCGGAGACGACGCGGCTGTGGGCGATGATCGAGACCCCGGAGGCCATCTTCAACGTCCGCAAGATCGCCAAGGCCTCGGACCGGCTCGCGGTCCTGGTCATGGGCACCAACGACCTCGTCAAGGAGCTGCAGGCCCATCACGTGCCGGGCCGGGCGCCGCTGCTCATGGCGCTGTCCTGGTCGCTGCTCGCCGCCCGCCGGTCGGGGATCGCGATCCTGGACGGGGTCTACAACAACGTCAAGGACGCCGACGGCTTCGCGGCCGAGTGCGTCCAGGGACGCGACTTCGGCTTCGACGGCAAGACCCTCATCCACCCCGGGCAGGTCGAGGTGTGCAACGCGACCTTCGCTCCGGATGAGGCGGCCGTCGAGGAGGCTCGCGGGATCATCGCGGCGTGGGAGGAGGGAGCCGGCACTGGGGTGGTCACCTACAACGGGAAGATGATCGAGAACCTCCACGTCGACATCGCCCGGCGGGTCCTCGCGACGCACGAGGCGATCACCTCCCGCGGCTGACCACGCGGGCCCGATCGCGCCGCCCCACCGCTGGCAAGTGATGTCTGCAACACGCCTGCGATGAGTGTGCACCGATCCTGCCTCTCGCGCGTCCATGGCATGAGGGAGGTCCCCTCCATCGGTCGAGGAGCGTGAGAATCATGGTGGTGACTCGGCGCCGGCTTATCGCGGGTCTTGCGTCCAGCGCGTTCATCGGGGCGGTGGACATCGCGGGTGCCCAGGCGGCTCCGGCCGCCGTCCGGCCCGTTCTCCGGCGGGGATCGAGCGGCAGCGCAGTGGTCACTCTGCAACGCCGGCTCGCTGCGCTCGGATACTGGTGCGGCAGCGCGGACGGCGTGTTCGGTCATCTCACTCAGCAGGCCGTCTGGGCCGTGCAGAAGGTCGCCGGGCTGAGTCGTGACGGTGTGGTCGGGGCACGCACGTGGGGTGCGCTCGACGCCGGCCGCCGGCCGACCCCCCGCGCTCGTTCGGGCACGCTCATCGAGGTCGACAAGTCACGCCAGATCGTCATGGTCGTCGTCTCCGGCGCACTGCGGTTCACCCTCAACACGAGCACGGGCAGCGGTGAGCGCTACTTCTCCGGGACCTGGAAGACGGCTTACACCCCCGCTGGTACCTACTCGATCTACTCGAGGTACACCTCAGGATGGCAGGATGGTCCTCTCGGGAGCATGTGGCGGCCGGCCTACTGGTACAAGGGCTGGGCCATCCACGGATCGACGAGCATCCCGCCCTACCCCGCATCGCACGGGTGCGTGCGGGTCTCCACGTCGGCGATGAACCTGCTCTACGCCCAGGGCCTGGTGCCGGTCGGACGGAGCCTCGTCGTCTACTGACGCTGGGCCGAACCCGAGCCGGCTCTTGGCGCTGCCTGGGGAGTGGGTCGCGTGTGCACGACCCGCCGTATGCGGTGCGAGCCGCACGGCGGGTCGTGCGCCGTCGGTAGCGGTGGGGCAGGGGATACTGTTGGGGAGAAAGTGACACCTGGGACCGGATGGGGGCGTCTGGAGGAAGAGGCGCTACGGCCGGCGCCCGATAAGGAAAGGAACGGTGATGATGAGGCAGCGCAGCACACGGCAGCCACGAACGCGAATGGTCGCAGTCGCCGCAGTGAGCGGTGCCCTCGTGCTCGGTGGGTGCGGTGGGCTCGCAGGGCAGGGGGCTTCGGCTCCGACCGGGTCGGCGACCGTGATGCCGTCACCGACGCGTACCACCTCGCCTCAGGTGACCACGTCTGCCCCGACCACGCCTTCGGCGACCCAGGCCCCCTCGACATCCAGCCCCACGACGGTCGCCCCCTCGACATCCAGCCCCACGACATCCAGCCGCACGACATCCAGCCCTACCACATCCGGCCCTACGACATCCGGCCCTACGACATCCGGCCCTACGACGGTCGCCCCCTCGACACCCAGCCCCACGACATCTTCTCCGGCAGCGTCGCCCTCGACGCCGATACCCCCAGTGACCGAGACGCCGGCCCCGACACCGACAGTGGCACCGCGCACGACTCTGCTGATCGGTGATCGCGGCCCCGCCGTCCTCGCCCTCCAGGAGCGGTTGAGCGAACTCGGGTACTGGCTCGGCACCCCCGACGGCGTCTTCGGTGGACTGACGCAGCAGGCGGTGTTCGCGGTGCAGAAGACCGCCGGCATCGGCCGGGACGGCGTCGTCGGGCCGAAGACGAAGGCCGCGCTCGAGGCAGGCGTGCGCCCGAGCTCCCGCGTCGGCGGCACCGGGGTGGAGATCGACCTCGACCGCCAGATCCTCCTCGTCGTGCGTGACGGTGCGGTCACCAGGGTCCTCAACACGAGTACCGGCAACGGCGAGCCGTACGTCTCCCGAGGCACGACCAAGGTCGCTCGCACCCCGACCGGCAGCTTCGCGGTGTTCCGCGCGGTCGACGCGCTGGAGGTCGCCGAGCTGGGCGAGCTGTACCGCCCGAAGTACTTCTTCAGGGGCTGGGCGGTCCACGGGTCCATGAGCGTGCCCCCGTACCCCGCCTCGCACGGCTGTGCGCGAGTGACGAACGCCGCGATCAACATGATCTGGGACCAGGGTTACCTCGACATCGGGACGCCGGTCACGGTCTACTGACGACGTCCTCGACGCGGCGTTGGAGCTCGCGCCAGGTGTGTGCGCTGTCGAGGTCGGGAGAGAGGGTGTGCACGACCGCCTCGTCCTCGCGCACCTCGGCGACGATGGTCCCGGGCAGCAGGCCGAGGACTGCGAGAGCGGTGGCCTTCGGTTCGCCCGTGAGGCGCACGGAGACGACGACCTCGAGAGGGTCGACCCTCACCGGGCGGGCGAGAGACCGGCGGGCGACATCGACGCCGCCGCGGACCGACTGCACGAGCAGCCAGCCGAGCAGCGCAGCCCCGGACCAGAGTCGCCGCAGCGGAGGGTGCGCGAGCCGCCGGGTGCCACGTGCCGCAGGGGGAGCCCAGGCCAGGCTCGCCGCCACGACGACGGGGATGGCGGCCACGCCGTAGCCGAGATAGGCGGAGTCCCCTTCGACGAGAATGACCCACAGCACCGAGAGGACGAGCGCACGGCGGAGCAGGGGCAGCATCATGGCCGGCCTCCGATGAGGGCGACCGAGAGGAGGAGGACCGTGAGCACGAGCAGGGTCGTCACCCCGTTGACCATCCACGACTCGAGGCGGCGCTCCCCCCACTCGGCCCCTCGCGTCCCGGTGACGAGGACCCGGCCGGTGCGGGTGGCCTGGTGGAGTGCGCGATCACGCCCGGCCGAGATCGTGGTCGTCACGGATCGCAGGAGCGTCGCCGCCGCGAGCACGCCTCGCTCGGCCGGGACGACGAGATCTCCGGCGGGCAGGCGGTCGGGCGCGTCCGGGTTGCGGGGACGGTGCCAGCGCCAGAAGACCGCACCGAGGACGATGCCGATGAGGACCGGCCAGGTCGCGTCCCATAGCGTGACGGCCTCCAGGCGTGGAACGGCCTCGAGGGGCACCCACAGGTCGGTGACGATCCAGGGCACTGAGGCGCTGGTGAGGACGAGCACGAGCCAGGCCGGCAGCTCTGGGTCGTGCTGAGGGGGGAGGGGCTCGAGCTCGGTGTGCAGGAGCAACCAGCCGAGCCGGATGAGCAGCACCGTCGATCCGGTCGCGACGAGCGGCAGCAGGTGGACGAGGTCGACCCCGAGGAGAGTGCTGCCCCTGATCGCCTCCTTGACCGCGTACTTGCCGATGGCACCGGAGCTGAAGGGGGCTCCCACCACGGCCAGCCCGGCGAGGGTGAGGCCCGCGATGACGAGGTAGCGACGGGCGCCGATCGCGTGGTGCTTCCAGACGGGGACGCCCAGGAACAGGGCGCCCTTGGCCAGTCCGTGGTGCACCGCATAGATGACGGTCGCGGTGATGGCCGCCGGGGCGAGCGGGGGCGAGTGCAGGGCCACCCCGACTGCGGCGCCGACGAATCCCATCTGGCTGATGGTGGAGTAGGCGAGCACCACCTTGGGATCGCGCTGGACCAGACCGACCGGGACCGCGAGGAAGGCGCCGAGGAGGGAGAGGACGACGAGCGCCTCTCCCGCCGTGGGCATGGCGACCTCTCCGAGGGGGAGGAACCGGAGCCAGCCGACGAGGCCTGCCTTGACCATGGCCCCGGAGAGGACGGCGCTCGCCGGCGGCGGGGCGGCCGGGTGCGCCAGCGGGAGCCAGACATGTAGGGAGAAGAGGCCGGTCTTGAGGCCGAAGCCCAGGACGATCAGGAGGACGGTGAGCATCCGCATCGGAGAGTCCGCGACGGCGGCGGGGGCGTCGGCCACCAGACGAGCGCCGGCGCCGGCGACGAGGAGGAGGCCCACCAGGATCGCAGTCTCGCCCACGACGGCGAGGACGAGGTAGATCCGCGCAGCGCGGCGTGCGGCGGCCGTCCGGTCATGGATGATCAGGCCGACCGCAGCCAGGCTCATCAGCGCGAAACACGAGTAGAACGTCACCACGTCCTGCGCCACGTAGACGCCGGCGTTGCCGACGAAGGACACCAGGAGGTAGGCGATGAGCTCGGGGGCGCGCGCGTCGTTCCGCCAGGTGACGGTGACGCACGCGGCCCCGTAGAGGAGGACCGAGACGAGGAGGAGGGCGCGAGAGACCACGTCGAGTCCGACGACGGTGCCCAGCACGAGCCAGTCGGCCGCGACCGGATCGGTCGGACCGATGAGGGCGATGGCCCCGGCCGGGACGAGGGCGAGCGGCGACCAGCGCACGAGGAAGAGCGCCACCTGTCGAGACCGGTCGGTGGCCCCGCGGTGGGTGACGCTGAGGGCGACGGCGCCAAGGACCGGCACGACCGCGGCCAGGAGCCAGAGCGTGGTCATCACGGGAAGACCCTCTCGGCGATCTCGGTCGCCAGACTGAGCGGCGAGTACGCCTGAGTGGCGAGCAACCCGGCGAGGACGGTCAGGGAGGCCGTGACGACGGGTGGCCAGAGGAGGGACCTCGGGACAGTGCGGATGACCGCGACGCCCGCGCGGCTCGGACCGGCCCCGGTCTGGTCAGGCTCGGTCTGGTCGGGCTCGGGACGACGGAACCACATCGCGATGACGAGCGGCAGGAAGTATGCGGCATTGAGGAGGGCGCTGACGGCGAGGACACCGAGCACCCACGTCGACCCGGACTCGATGGCCCCCAGCCCGAGCTGCCACTTCGTGATGAACCCTGCGAGGGGTGGCAGTCCGATCATCGCGAGCGCGGCGACCGTGAAGGCGACCGCCGTCGACGGCATCCGTCTGCCGAGGCCGGCCAGCTCGCGAACCTTGGTGATGCCGAGTGCCTCGGCAACGGCGCCGGCACAGAAGAACAGCGTGATCTTGGCCAGCCCCTGGTGGACGAGGTGGACGATACCTCCGGTCGTCGCCGCGATGCTCACCATCGACAGGCCGAGGACGATGTAGCTGACCTGGCTCACGGTGGAGTAGGCGAGCCGCTTCTTGATGTCGTCCTGGACAAGGGCCTGCAGGGACCCGTAGATCACCGTCACCGCGGCGACGACGAGGAGCGGGGAGAGGACGCCGAGCGAGGTGGCCACCGGCACCCCGTAGAGGTCGTCGATGAGGCGGGTCAGTCCGAAGACGCCGGCCTTGACGACCGCGACGGCATGCAGGAGCGCGCTGACCGGGGCCGGAGCGACCATGGCGCGGGGGAGCCAGCCGTGCAGGGGGAAGAGGGCACTCTTGACCCCGAGGCCGACGGCGAGGATCCCGAACAAGGCAGCGGCGATGGCCGGCTCCTGGACCGCGAGGGTTGCGATCTCGCTCACCCCGCCGGCGCGGAACTCGACCGGTCCGACGAGTGCGGTGAGCCAGGCGATGCCGATGAGCAGGAGCAGCCCGCCACCGAGGGCGTAGAAGAGATAGAGCCGGGCGGCCTTGAGCGCTTCGGGTGTTCCGGTGTGGGCGACGAGGGGGTAGGTGACGAGCGTCAGCATCTCGTAGAAGAGCAGGGAGGTCACCAGGTTGCCCGCGAACGAGATCCCGACCGTGGCCGTCACGCAGAGACTGAAGAACCCGAAGAACCGACTGCGGTTGGCACCCCCCTCGAGGTATCCGATGGCGTACACCGTCGTGAGGAGCCAGAGGACTGAGGACAGGGCGGCGAAGAGCAGGCTGAGCGAGTCGATCTTCAGGACGAAGTCGATCCCCGGCAGGAACGGCGCACGGAACTCCGGGGCGACGTCATCCTCGAGGATGAGCGGGACCAGAGCGAGGATGACAGCCACCTTGACCCCGGCGGCCGCGAGGTTGATCGTCGACCGCAGCCGGACGGCGTTCTCCGGAAGGGTGAAGATCACGGCCCCCGCAGTCGCCGAGAGGGCGATGAGGAAGACCGGCAGCAGGGTGAGGACGGCGGGACTCACGACCCACCCCCGATGCTGACGAGGTCGGCGAGCGGTGCGGCGAGGATCCCCGTGAAGACAGCCGCGAGACCGAGGACGAGCGGGACGTAACGCTGGGCCGCGGGGCGGCGGGTAGGAACGGCTCCGGCCCCGGCCCCGGCACCGGTGCCGGTGCCAGTGCCGCTTCGGACGTCATGGCCATCGCCGTCATCGAGGGCATCCTCAGGGGTACGCAGCACCGCGGCCAGGGGGCGGATGAGATATGCGGCGGCCAGGACACTGCCGAGGACGAGCACCACGAGCACCCACCACAGCCCGTTGTCGATGGCGACGACCGCATACCCCCATTTGGCGGCGAACCCGAGCGAGAGCGGCAGGCCGACGAGACTGACCGAGGAGAGCATCATCGCCGCGGTGAGGCTGCGCTGGGTGCGGGACGCCCCGGTGAGCCCGTCGATATGGTCGGTCCCGGTCCCGAGAAGGAGCGAGCCCGCCACGATGAACATGGCGCTCTTCGCCAGTCCGTGGGCGAGCGCCATCGCGACAACGGCCCCGAGGACGACGTCACGCTGCCCGGGGAGGGCGAGCAGCGGAAGGGCAAGGAAGAGGTAGCCCACCTGCGCGACCGTCGAATAGGCGATGATCCGCTTGAGATGCTGTTGCCTGAGTGCGAGCACTCCGCCCCAGAGGACGCCGATCGCACCGAGGATGCCGGTCGCGAGTGCCAGGCCGGGCTCGATGGGGAAGAGGTCGACCCACAGCCGGAGGACGAGGTAGAACGCGCCCTTGATGACGAGGGCGGAGAGCAGGGGACTGACGGCGGCCGGCGCACCCGCGTGGGCCGGCGGGAGCCACGCGTGCACGGGCGCGAGGGCGCACTTGAGCGCCAGCCCGGCGGTCGCCAGGACGAGAGGGAGCGCGGCGCGTTCCGCCGGAAGGCGCTCGGCGGCCAGGGCGATGTCGAGGGTGCCGGTGGGCGCATACACGAGTGCGACGGCGAGCAGGACGAGAAGGGAGCCGAGCACGGCGATGACGAGATAGCGCAGCGCCGCCTCGGCGGCACGCCGCCCCCCGAGGGCGACGAGCCCGACGGCGGAGAGGCCGAGCACCTCGAGGGCGACGTAGGCGTTGAAGAGGTCGCCGGTGAGGAACACCCCGTTGAGCCCGGCCCACGCCAGGCTCGAGAGGACCCAGAACCCCGGCCGCTGGCCGGTCGAGGCCTCCTCGCTCGCCGCGACGACGGCCACTGCGAGAGCGACGACGCTCGTGAGGAGGACGAACGCGGCGGACAGTCCGTCGGCCCGCAGGGCGATCCCGAGCGGCGGGGCCC
>JBHEPF010000013.1:0-16915 GCA_046260445.1 Dermatophilaceae bacterium
CCACCTCCTCGACCGCCGCCAACCGCACCACCGCCGCATCCCGAGCCGCCGCCAATACCGTCAACGCCGCCGAGACCTCCCCGATCAGAGCCATCCACCCATCCACACCCCGCTCCCCCGCCGCCACCGAACACACCTCCACAGCCCCCCGCACCCGCTCCAGCACCCCGAACACCCCGCCGGGATCCAGCACGATCGAGGGGCTGCTCTCCTCCATGACACAACCCAACCAGACACCACCGACAACGCTCGGTCCGCCGATGATCCGGATGTGGATGAGCCCAGGAACCCGACCACAACGACGCGTGGCCGCACCCGGATCGGGTGCGGCCACGCATACGGCCTGCTGCGGGAATCGTCAGCGCACGAGCGAGCGCAGGACGTACTGCAGGATGCCGCCGTTGCGGTAGTAGTCCGCCTCGCCGGGGGTGTCGATCCGCAGGACGGCGTCGAACTCGACGGTGGTGCCGTCCTCCTTCGTCGCGACGACCTCGAGGGTCTTCGGAGTGGTGCCCTCGTTGAGCGCGGTCACGCCCGAGATGTCGAACGTCTCAGTGCCGTCGAGGCCGAGGCTCTCGGCGCTCTGACCCGCCGGGTACTGCAACGGCAGCACACCCATCCCGATGAGGTTGGAGCGGTGGATCCGCTCATAGGACTCGGCGATGACGGCCTTGACCCCGAGCAGCGCGGTGCCCTTGGCGGCCCAGTCGCGCGAGGACCCGGAGCCGTACTCCTTGCCGGAGAGGACGACGAGTGGGATGCCCGCCTCCTGGTACGACGCGGAGGCGTCGTAGATCGTCGACTGCTCACCGCCCTTGGTGAAGTCACGCGTGAAGCCGCCCTCGACGCCGTCGAGGAGGAGGTTCTTGAGCCGGATGTTGGCGAAGGTGCCGCGGATCATCACCTCGTGGTTGCCACGCCGCGAGCCGTAGGAGTTGAAGTCCTTGCGCTCGACACCGTGCTCGGCGAGGTACTTCCCCGCGGGCGAGTCCGCCTTGATCGCACCGGCTGGGCTGATGTGGTCGGTGGTCACCGAGTCGCCGAGCAGCGCGAGGACCCGAGCGCCGGAGACGTCGGCGACCGGCTCCGGCTGCTGGCCCATGCCGTCGAAGTACGGGGGCTTGCGGACATAGGTCGAGGACTCGGCCCACGCGAAGGTGTCACCCTCCGGTGTCGACAGGGACTGCCAACGCTCGTCGCCGGCGAAGACGTCTGCGTAGTCCTTGGTGAACATCTCCTTGTTGATGCTCGCGGCGATGGTGTGCTCCACGTCCGCCGGGACCGGCCAGATGTCGTTCAGGAAGACGTCCTGGCCGTCCTGGTCCTGCCCGAGCGGCTCGGACTCGAAGTCGAAGTCCATCGTGCCGGCGAGCGCGTAGGCAATGACGAGCGGCGGGCTCGCGAGGTAGTTCATCTTGATGTCGGGGTTGATCCGGCCCTCGAAGTTGCGGTTGCCGGAGAGTACCGAGACCACCGCGAGGTCGCTCTCGTTGACCGCGCGCGAGACCTCATCGATGATCGGCCCCGAGTTGCCGATGCACGTCGTGCAGCCGTAGCCGACGAGGTGGAAGCCGAGCTTCTCGAGGTAGGGCCACATCCCGGCCTTCTCGTAGTAGCCGGTGACGACCTTCGATCCGGGTGCCATCGAGGTCTTGACCCATGGGGCGACCGTGAGGCCCTTCTCGACGGCGTTCTTGGCGAGCATGGCGGCGGCCATCATCACCGAGGGGTTGGAGGTGTTGGTGCAGCTGGTGATCGAGGCGATCGCGACGTGTCCATGGTCGATCGTCTGCTCGGCACCGTCGAGCGTCACGGTGGTGGGCTGGCTCGCCCGTTCCAAGCCCGCGGGAGCGGGGGGCGAGTGCACCGGACGGCCGGCGCTCTCCGACTCCTCGCGCGCGTCGTGCGACGGCGCATCGGAGGCCGGGAAGGTGTCCATCAGCTCCTCGTCGACGCTGCTCTTCTCGATGCCGTGGCCGTTGACGACGTAGTTCTTCAGATCGCTGCGGAACTGCTCCTTGGCCCCTGTCAGCGAGATCCGGTCCTGCGGTCGCTTGGGACCGGCGATGGAGGGCACCACGGTCGACAGGTCGAGCTCGAGGTACTCGGAGTAGCGGGCCGGCTCGGCGTCGAGGTCGAGCCACATGCCCTGCGTCTTGGCGTACGCCTCGACGAGTGCCACCTGCTCCTCCGAGCGGCCGGTGAGACGGAGGTACTCGAGGGTGACGTCGTCGATCGGGAAGATGGCGCAGGTCGAGCCGAACTCCGGACTCATGTTGCCGATCGTCGCGCGGTTCGCGAGCGGGACAGCACCCACACCCTCGCCGAAGAACTCGACGAACTTGCCGACGACCCCGTGCTTCCTCAGCATCTCGGTGATCGTGAGGACGACGTCGGTCGCCGTCGCGCCGGAGGGGATCGACCCCTTGAGCTCGAACCCGACCACCCGCGGGATGAGCATGGACACCGGCTGGCCGAGCATCGCCGCCTCGGCCTCGATGCCGCCGACGCCCCAGCCGAGCACGCCGAGGCCGTTGACCATGGTCGTGTGCGAGTCGGTGCCGACGCAGGTGTCCGGGTAGGCGACGCCGTCACGGACCATGGTCACCCGGGCGAGGTGCTCGATGTTGACCTGGTGGACGATGCCGGTGCCGGGCGGGACGACCTTGAAGTCGTCGAAGGCCGTCTGCCCCCAGCGCAGGAACTGGTAGCGCTCCTCGTTGCGTTCGTACTCGATCGCGACGTTCTTCTCGAACGCGTCGGGGGAGCCGAAGAAGTCGATGATGACCGAGTGGTCGATGACGAGCTCGGCCGGTGCCAGGGGGTTGATCTTCGTCGGGTCGCCCCCGAGGTCGACCACCGCCTCGCGCATGGTGGCGAGGTCGACGATGCACGGCACGCCGGTGAAGTCCTGCATGACGACCCGGGCGGGGGTGAACTGGATCTCCGTGTCGGGCTCGGCACTCTCGTCCCAGGAGCCGACGGCCCGGATGTGGTCGGCGGTGATGTTCGCGCCATCCTCCGTGCGCAGGAGGTTCTCGAGGAGGACCTTGAGGCTGTACGGGAGGTTCGAGCTGCCCTCGACCGTGCCGATTCGGTAGATCTCGTAGGACTGGTCGCCCACCGCGAGTGTGTCGCGGGCGCCGAAGCTGTTGCTGCTGGCCACTGTTGCTCCTTTGCTAACCCAATGGTCGCCGGGTTGTTCGTGAGACGAATGTATCTTGACGTCAAGATACATTCAACCACACGACCGGTCTCGTTGCCGAGCCTAGCCCTGCGCCCCGGGCCGTCACGAGGTGAGTGGTGCCCCGCTCGGGACGAACCGCGCGATGGACTCCACATGGTGGGTCATCGGGAAGGCGTCGAAGCAGCGCAGCCCGGCCAGCGCATACCCGCTGTCGATGAAGGTCGCCGTGTCCCGGGCGAGCGAGGCCGGGTCACAGGCGACGTAGGCGACCGCGCGCGGACCGAGAGTGGCGACGGCGCGCACCACGTCCGCGCCCGCCCCGATCCGCGGTGGGTCGAGGACCACGAGATCGGCTGTATGCGGGAGCAGCGGTGAGCGGGCCGGTCGCCGTGGTCTGCGGCGGGTTCGGGAACGGCCCCCGGACCGCTCGTGGCGGGGAACGCCGAACAGATCGTCCACCCGGCCGTCGAGCACGAGCCCCTGGCGGTGGTCGGCGAGGTTCTCCCGCGCGTAGGCGGTGGCTCGCCCGTCGCTCTCGACGGCGATGACCTGGCCGAGCGGGCCGACGCGCTCGGCCAGCGGCTTGGCGAACAGCCCGACCCCGGCATACAGGTCGAGAGCACGCTCCCCGGACTGCGGGTCGAGCATGTCCAGGACGGTCTCGACGAACGTCTGGGCCGCGCCGGGATGGACCTGCCAGAACCCGCGGGCATCGAGGGCGAGGTCGAGGTCGAGGCCGGCCGCGGAGACCCGCTCGACGATGCGCCGCTCTCGTCGGCCCTGGGCCGGCAGGACGGTGACGACGACCTCGCCGAGCGAGGTCTCGGTGACATCCACGCTGTCGGTGTCGGTCCAGGTGCGCGCGCTGACGGCGGCATCGCTCACCCCCGGCGAGGCGATGAGACACCGGTCGACCGGGACGACCTCATGCGACCGGTGCCGATGCAGACCCGCCTTCCCGGCGGCGTCCACCGCGAACTCGACCCGGGTGCGCCAGCGCAGCCCGTGGTCGTCACCGGGAACGGGTTCGACGACGGGACCGAGCCCCGGAGCCGACAGGTCGAGCCGGGCGAGCCGCTGGAACTGCTCCGTCACGACGGCCGCCTTGAGCCGCCGCTGCTCGCTGAGGTCGACGTGCTGGAAGTCGCAGCCCCCGCAGGTCCCGGCGTAGGGGCAGGGCGGGCGAGCCCGGTGCGGCGACGCGTGCAGCACCTCCACCGCGTCGGCCCGGAGGAAGGACCGGCCAGGTTCCCCCTCGGTGATCGTGGCCCGCACCCGCTCCCCCGGCAGCGCGTGCCGGACGAAGACGACCTGCCCGTCCAGGCGCGCGACACAGTGCCCCCCGTGGGCGACCGGCCCGATGTCGAGCTCGACGACGTCGCCGATCACTCGTCACCACGACGGACATCGCCGGGCGCCGGACCGTCGAGCACCGGCTCCTGACCGGCCGACGAGCGCAGCTGCCACGGCACCGAGGACACCATCACACCCGGCATGAAGCGCATCCGGGTCTTGAGCCGCAGCGCGCTCTGGTTGTGCAGGAGCTGCTCCCACCAGCGACCGAGGACGTACTCGGGGACATAGACGACGACGAGGTCGCGCGGGTTGTCCGAACGCAGTGACTTGACGTACTCGACGACGGGGCGCGTGATCTCGCGGTACGGGCTGTCCAGTGCCTTGAGCTGGACGGGAATGCGCAGCCGCTCCCACTGTTCCTGCAGCGCCTTGGTCTCGGCCGGGTCGACCGACACCGTGATCGCCTCGAGGCGCGAGGGTCGGGTGGCCCGCGCATACGAGAGCGCGCGCAGCGCCGGCTTGTGGATCCGGGAGACGAGCACGATCGCGTGGACCCGGGACGGGAGGCGGCTGTGGTCGGTCTCGTCGGTGTCGACCATGAGCTCGTGGGAGACCCGCTGGTAGTGCTTGGAGATCCTCGTCATGATGAGGAAGAGCGCGGCCATGGCCGCCACGGCATAGCCGGCACCGTGGGTGAACTTCGTGACGACGACGACGACGAGGACGACACCACAGACGACGGCACCGACCGTGTTGATGGCGCGGCGGCGCTGCATCTGATGGCGGGCCCGCGGGTTCGTCTCGAAGCGGAGGTGACGGTTCCAGTGCCGGACCATCCCGAGCTGGCTCAACGTGAATGACACGAAGACGCCGACGATGTAGAGCTGGATGAGCTTGGTGACCTGGGCGTCGAACAGGACGATGAGCGCTGCCGCCGCACCGGCGAGGATGATGATGCCGTTCGAGTAGGCGAGGCGGTCCCCACGGGTGTGCAGCTGGCGGGGCAGGTAACCGTCTCGGGCCAGGATCGAGCCCAGGACCGGGAACCCGTTGAAGGCCGTGTTCGCCGCGAGGACGAGGATGAGACCCGTGACGACCGCGACGACGACGACCCCGACGTGGAAGCCGTCGAAGACCGCCATGGACACCTGGCCCATGATCGTGTGCTGGACGTAGTCGTCGCCGACGAGCCGGCCGTCGCGCATGAGCTGGGTCGCAGGGTCCTCCGCGTACTTGATCCCGGTCCACCGGGCCAGGGTGACCATCGAGGCGAGCAGGATGATCGCGATGGTCCCCATGAGCAGAAGCGTGGTGGCGGCGTTGCGGCTCTTGGGCCGCTGGAACGCCGGCACGCCGTTCGAGATGGCCTCGACTCCGGTGAGGGCGGCACAGCCGGAGGAGAACGCGCGCAGCACGAGGAAGGCCAGGGCGAGGGTGCCGAGCGACTCGTATCCGGGGGCGGGGACGAGCTCGAGCCCCGCGCTCTCGGCCTGGGGCAGTGTCCCGCTCTGGTGGCGCACCGCGCCGACGATCGCCATGATGACGATGCTCGCCATGAAGAGGTAGGTCGGGAGGGCGAACAGCGAGCCGGACTCACGCACCCCACGCAGGTTGATGGCGGTGAGCAGGACGATGAGCCCCACCGCGACCTCGACCTCGTGGCCGCGCACGAAGCCGAAGGCGGCCGCTGCGTTCTGCACCCCCGAGCTGATCGAGACCGCGACCGTGAGGACATAGTCCACGAGCAGCGCGCTGGCCACGGTGAGCCCCGCCTTGGGTCCGAGGTTGACGGTGGCCACCTCGTAGTCCCCGCCGCCGCTGGGGTAGGCATGGACGTTCTGCCGGTAGCTCGCGACGACGACGATCATGACGACGACGACGGCGAGGGCGACCTTCCAGCTCTGGGTGAGCGCAAGCGCGCCCCCCGCAAGGCCGAGGGTCAGGAAGATCTCGTCCGGCGCATACGCCACCGACGAGAGCGGGTCGCTCGCGAAGACGGGCAGGGCGACCTTCTTGGGCAGCAGCGTCTCGCCGAGGCGGTCACTGCTCATCGCCCGGCCGACCAGGATGCGCTTGAGAACTCGTCCCTGGAATGGCACGAGCGCAAGGCTACGCCCTCGGAGGGGCCGGCGCGGGAGCATCCACGATGACGTGACACGCCGCGAGACGCCGTGACAGCCGTGTAGCGTTCAGTACCGTGCACTTCGTCATCATGGGATGTGGCCGCGTGGGTGCCGCCCTCGCGCGCGCACTGCAACGCGTCGGCCACGACGTCGCGGTGATCGACCAGGACGAGGCGTCCTTCCGTCGCCTGGGGGCTGAGTTCACCGGCCGGCGCATCACCGGCATGGGCTTCGACCGAGAGACCCTCGAGGCGGCCGACATCGGCAACGCCTACGCCTTCGCTGCCGTCTCCAGCGGAGACAACTCCAACATCCTCGCCGCCCGGGTGGCGCGGGAGACCTACGGGATCGAGCACGTCGTCGCCCGCATCTACGACCCCGGCCGAGCCGAGATCTACCAGCGGCTCGGCATCCCCACCGTCGCAACCGTGAAGTGGACCTCGGACCAGATCCTGCGCCGACTGCTGCCGCAGGGTCACGTCCCCGAGTTCACCGACCCCTCCGGCCGGATCGTCATCGCCGAGGTGCCGGTCGACGTCTCCTGGGTCGGTCGCCGGCTCACCGAGATCGAGGCCGAGACCGGGGCGCGCGTCGCCTACCTCACCCGGCTCGGAGAGGGCATCCTGCCGAGGAGGGACACCGTCTACCAGTCCGGTGACCTCCTCCACGTGGCGGTCCCCCTTGACGAGCTGCCGCGCGTCGAGCGGACCCTCGATGGCGAGCCACCCAAGGAGGGTGAGCACGGATGAGAGTCGTTATCGCCGGAGCCGGCAGCGTCGGGCGCTCCATCGCCCGGGAGCTGATCCGCAACGACCACGAGGTGCTCCTCATCGACAAGGACACCTTCCCCTCCCGCGTGGCCCGCGTGCCGAGCGCGAGCTGGCTGCAGGCCGACGCCTGCGAGATCAGCGCGCTGGAGGAGGCCGGGCTGGCCACGTGTGACGTGGTCGTCGGCGCGACCGGTGACGACAAGGTCAACCTCGTCCTCTCCCTCATCGCCAAGACCGAGTTCGCGGTTCCCCGCACCGTCGCCCGGGTGAACAACCCGCGCAACGAGTGGATGTTCGACGAGACGTGGGGTGTCGACGTGGCCGTCTCGACACCACGCATCATGACCGCGCTCATCGAGGAGGCCGTCTCGGTCGGCGACCTGGTGCGCATCTTCACCTTCCAGCAGGGCCTGGCGACCATGGTCGAGCTCACCCTCCCCGACGACAGCCCCTTTGCCGGGGCACGGGTGGGCGACGTCCCCTTGCCCGGTGACACCGTTCTCGTCGGCATCATCCGCGAGCAGCACCCCATCGCCCCCACACCCGACGACACGCTCGAGCCGCACGACGAGCTGCTCTTCATCACCGCGCCCGACGTCGAGCTCGACCTCGAGAACATGCTGAGCCCGGGGCACCGCGTCAAGCGCGAGGTCGTCGACGAGGCGTAGCCTCCTGGCCCGTGCGGCGAAGCGGACCTGCTAGTCCCTCGGCGCCTGTCGCTCGGCCGGCTCGCTCAGCTCGATCGGGGTGTGCCCGCGGGCAAGCAGCCATCCCATGACTGCGAGGGCGGCCACCCACGCGGGCCACCCGAGAACAACCCGGGCGACGCCGAGGGCCGCCACATTGCCCGCGAGATACAGGGGCACCATGACGCCGAGACGCACAATGTAGAGAACGACGATGACATAGGTGAGGCGCGTGGCCACCCGAAGGATTCCGGGATCCTTGCGCCAAGCGAAGGGGTCCTCCTTGGCCCGCGGATCGCCGGCTCCGACGATGAAACCGACGAGCGGCCAGCGAGTGACGATCGAGACGACGGATCCGATGCCGTATGCGGTGGAGAGCAGGATGCCGGGCAGGAACGCATCCTCGGCCCGGCCGGAGCGAAGCGCGAAGAACGCAGCGATTCCGGTCGCGAGGAACCCGCTCATGACGAACTGCATCGAGCCGCCGTGCGCGGCGCGCAGGGCGGCGGCGAGCGCCGCGGTGATGAGCGCGGCCCCGGCCGAGAGTCGGACATCCTGGGTGATGGTCCACGCGATGACGAAGACGACCATGGGCACGGCGGTCTCGAGCGAGCCGCGCCAGCCGCCGACGGCGGTCGCGAGACGGTGCCGGATGACCGCCTCGACGGAGTCCGGAGCGGCCATCTCGCCGGCCGAGCGGGTCGGGTCAGTCGTCATGGCGCGGGACGATCTCGTAGGCCGGGTTGTAGACGATCCGGTGTCCGCCCTTGATGCTCATGCGACCGTGTGCGCGCAGGGTGACGCCGCACCGGATGCCGGGGACGGCCTTGCGGCCGACGAAGACGAGCTGTGCCGGCCCGGTCTGGTCGGCGATCTCGACAACCAGTGCCGTGACCGACGTCGTGGTGGGAAGGGTGAGTGAGCGCACCCGCCCCTGGACGGTGGCCCGCTGCCGGTCGACGGTGTCGGTGATCGCGACGACGGAGTCGTCGAGATCGTGCTCGGAACCGTCGTCGACGAAGGGGTCGTCCTCCGAGGCGACCGACTTGATGCGCTCCACGACGCGACTGAACAGACCCATGGGATGTTCCGGCGGCAGGCTCAACGGGTCTCGGTGATCTCGGGGCCGCGTTCGAACGGGCCCAGGTCGACCTCTGCCGGCTCGGCCGAGCCGTCCTCGCTGTCGGGAGCCTCGCCCCCCTCGGCGACGGCTCGCGTCGTGTTCTTCGGCAGCTGAAGCGCGAGCACCTCGCGGGGTGCCATGGGCACCTCACCGCGCACGACGACGATCTCGTCGAGCAGGGCGTAGAACTGCTCGGCCGCTGTCGCGTCGATCGCGGCCCGTCCCGACAGCACGGCCCGGAAGAACCACCGGGGTCCATCGATGCCGACGAAGCGGACCGGTGAGAACACCGTGCGACCGGTCGCCGCCTTCGACGGCATCCGTGCGTGCAGCTCGGTGCCGAGAGGCCCCTCGACCTCCTCGGCCGTCCCTCCTCCGGTCGCGAGGCTCTGGGCGATCTCGTCTCGAATCTCGTCCCAGATGCCAGCGGACCTGGGGGCGGCGAACGCCTGCACCTGCATCTGCGAGTCCCCGAGGACGAGCTGTGCCGCAATGACCTTCTGCCGAGGCTCGTCGACCTCGAGGCGCAGCTCCATCCCGGGGACGCCGCGCATCCAGATCGAGCCGAGGTCGAGCCGGCCGTCCTGGCCGGCGACCGCACCCTGGTCCTTGGGCCCGCGGACCGGCAGCGCCTCCTCGACGGGTGCGTCGAGCACGCCCTTCTCGTCCTCGTCGGGGCGCTGCTTCCTACGGCCGAAAATTCCCACGGCTCTCAATCAGTCTCTCTGCGTTGGGGGGAGGTGCTGGCGTCTGCGGGATCGGGCCCGTGCGCGGCGAAGCCGCCACTCGATCCGTGTCCAGTCTCCCCCCGTTCGCTTCTCGGAAGCGAATCCACGGCGATGAACTCGGCGTGGAGGACCGGCACGACGAGCAGCTGAGCGATCCGATCACCGGCACGTACCTGGAACATCTCGCTGCCCAGGTTGACGAGGTTGACGAGGATCTCGCCGCGGTATCCGCTGTCGACGGTACCGGGCGCGTTGACGATGCTGATGCCATGCCGGGCGGCCAGCCCCGAGCGTGGGTGCACGAGCCCGGCACATCCCGGGGGGATCGCGACGGCGACCCCGGTGCGCACCAGGGCGCGCGCCCCCGGTGCGAGGACCAGGTCCTCGGCCGACGACAGGTCGGCGCCTGCATCGCCGGGTTTGGCATATCCGGGTGTGGTCCCCCCGTCGAGCAGGAGCAGCGGGACCTCGATGTGCCCGTCGAGGTCCGACCCCCGAGGAGTCAGGCCGCGCACTCGCGGCAGACCATCGTCCCGTTCTTCTCCGAGGCCAGTTGGCTGCGGTGGTGGACGAGGAAGCACTGGCTACACGTGAACTCGTCGGCCTGTCGCGGCAGGACCCGGACCGAGAGCTCCTCCCCCGAGAGGTCGGCGCCCGGGAGCTCGAAGCCCTCAGCCTGTTCGGTCTCGTCCACGTCGACACTCGACGAGCGCGTGTCGACCCGACGGGACTTCAGCTCCTCGATCGAGTCCTCGGAGATCTCGTCGTCGGTCTTGCGTGGTGCATCGTAGTCAGTGGCCACGGTTGCTCTCCTTCACCCGGAACGTTGTGCAGCGAGGCGGATTGTGCCGCATTCTCAGACGGATGTCACGTCGCAGGTCGACATCGCCTGTTCGAGCCGCATAACGAACGAGTCCCGCAGGGCATTCCCGGTCGCGATGACGAGATCCTCGCCGGGGTGGGCGCGCCCGAGTCCGGTGACGACTCCGCCCGCCTCGGTGGCGATGAGCCAGCCCGCGGCGAGGTCCCAGGCGTGCAGTCCGCGCTCGTAGTAGACGTCCACGCTGCCTTCCGCGACGCGACAGAGGTCCAGTGCCGCGCTCCCGATCCGTCGGATGTCGCGGACGTCGGGGAGGAGGTCGGCGAGGACCGCCGCCTGCCAGGCTCTCCGGGGCGCGGAGTACCCGAAGCCGGTGGCGACGAGTGCCTGGCCGAGCGAGTCGAGGGAGCTCACCCGCAGGTCGCTCGTGCGCCCCCAGCGGTCCTCACGGGTCGCGCCCGATCCCCGTGCAGCGCTGTAGGCCTCGTCCGTGACGGGATTGACGACGGCACCGGCAATGGGAGCCCAGGCGCCCTCGACACGCGGATCCCCGGTGACCGCGGCGATGCTCACGGCGTAGGCCGGCACGCCATAGAGATAGTTGACCGTGCCGTCGATCGGATCGACGACCCAGGTGATCCCGGTCCCGCCCAGGTGGGCGGTGCCCTCCTCCTCCCCGAGGAACCCGTCGTCGGGACGCAGTCTCGCCAGCGAGCTCACGATGAGGTCCTGAGAGCGCTGGTCCATGTCCGTCACGACGTCGGTGACGGTCGACTTCGTCCCGACGCGCAGCTCGTCCGGACGCTCGTCGACGATGAACCGACCCGCCTCACGAGCGATCTCGAGGGCGATCGCTCGCAGCTCGTCGACGGGGAGGTCGGCGGTCAGACCGGTGTCGGTCATGGAGCCGACTCAGTCCTGTCCGCAGAGGGCCGGGCGTGAGGTGCGCAGGTTCGGGCAGCAGCCGGGGTCGCAGACGGAGGGCCGGACGTCCTCGCCCGTCCACTGCGGGCGCTCCGGCGCCTCGCCGCGAGCCTCCGCGGCGCGCTCGAGCAGGAGGTCGACGAGTCCGGACACGAAGTCGGCGCGGGTGCCGACCGTCCCGGCACGCACGAGGCGCACCCCGAGCCGGTCGCACGTGGCCTGCGCCTCGGTGTCAAGGTCGTAGACGACCTCCATGTGGTCCGAGATGAAGCCGATCGGCGCGAGGACGACGGCCCCGATCCCCTCGGCTGCCAGCTCCTCGATCCGGTCGTTGACGTCGGGCTCGAGCCACGGCTGCTGAGGCGGGCCCGACCGAGAGCAGAAGACGAGCTCACTCGTGAGCCCGGGGAGCTCCAGATCCTCAGCGACCTGCTCGGTGACCGCCTCGGCCAGCCAGAGGTGCTGCCTGCTGTAGAGATGTCCCTCGCCGTCCCCGGGGCCCGAGGTCGCGTCCATCGCGGTCGGGATCGAGTGGGTGACGAAGAGAAGTGCTGGGCTCGGGCTCGTCTCACGGGCGGCGCGTACGGCCTCGCGCACCGCCGCCACGTTGGCCGCACCGAAGCCCGGATGCAGCGCATACGGGCGGACCTTGTCCACCTCGAGCGTGACGCCCGTGGCCTCACGTGCGGCGCTGACACCCGCGGCGATGTTCTCGCGGTACTGGCGACAGGAGGAGTAACACGAGTAGGCGCTCGTCGTGAGAACGAGGACACGGCGGTGTCCCGCGTCGACCAGCTCGGTGAACGTGTCCGGGACCAGCGGCTCGAAGTTGCGGTTTGCCCACCGCAGCGTGGTGGGCATGCCGCGAGCCGCGAGCTCGGTCTCGAGAGCGGAGATCAGGGCGCGGTTCTGGGCGTTGATGGGACTGACGCCTCCGAAGAGTGAGTAGTGCTCCCCCACCTCTGCCAGACGCTCGTCCGGGATGCCCTTCCCCGCGGTGACCTGCCGCAGGAACGGGAGGACGTCGTCGGGACCCTCCGGACCGCCGAACGACAGCAGGACGACGGCGTCATAGGGACTCAGCTCGGGGCTCAAGGAAGGCACTTCACCAGTCTAGGAGGGTGCACGCATCCAGTTTTTCCGGTCCCTTGCCGCGTGCCCTCTTGGTGGAACGCAGGACCTTTGGCACGCTCACCCCTATGGGACAGGGTCTGACGCAGCTGCGCCTCATCGGCGTGCACGACAGCGGTGAGCACCTCCTGCTGTCGGACGGCGAAGGCCGCCGCTATGTGCTGCCGCTCGACGAGACCCTCAAGGCGGCGGCCCGGCGGGACCGCCCCCGGCTCGGTCAGCTGCAGATCGAGATCGACGGCGCGATCCGTCCCCGCGAGGTCCAGGCCCTCGTGCGGACCGGCCTCTCCCCGGAGGAGATCGCCGATCGGACCGGGTGGAGTGTCGAGAGAATCCGCCGCTACGAGGGACCTGTGCTCGCCGAGCGGGAGCACGCCGCGACCCTTGCCCAACAGGTCTACGTCCGGAGTGGGTCGAACCCTCTCACCCTGGGTGGCCGGGTCTCGCGCCGCCTGCACGACCGGGGTGTCGACCCGAGTGCCACCGCCTGGGACGCCATCCGTTCCGAGGAGGGCAACTGGACCGTCACCGCGACGTTCGTTGCCGGCGGTCGGGAGCGCACTGCGTCGTGGTACTTCGACATGGCGGGGCGCACCGTCGTCGCGGCCAACGACGAAGCGCGCTGGCTGAGCGAGGACGACACCCCGAGCGGACCGATCCCCGCCCCGCATTCCCCGCACGGGTCCGACCACGACGTCACCGTCTTCGACGTCGAGGCCGACGGCGGGTTGTCCTCACCGCGCCGCGGGATGGCCCAGCCCATCGACCTCATGCAGGCGATGCGGGACGGCTCCAGCGTCCGCAGCCGCCGTCGCCGCCGCCGTGCCCCCAGCCCGACCGACATCCCTCTCGACCAGCCCGATGATGCCCTCCCCCTGGAGGAGATGGGCTATGACCCGCAGACGATGGGTGACCCGCCAGGTGCCCACGGCAGCCATCCCGAGGATGAGGCGACACCCGTGCCGGAGGCCGGAGGCGGGCCGGAGCAGCCGACGCGCCCCACTTCGGAGGCCGATGCCTCGCCCTCCGGCCAGGATGGGCCCGGCGCGAAGGAGCCCGGCTCCTCGGAGCAGCCTCGGGCCAAGGGAAAGCGCCCCTCGGTGCCCAGCTGGGACGACATCATGTTCGGGACGCGACCGCCCCCCTGACGCTCCTCCCGCCCGGAGCGGACCAGGCTAGGACTCCGGCGCAGGCTGGGACTCCGAAGCCGGCTGCACCGGGCAGACGTCGAGGTCGAAGGGCAGCACGTCGGCCGATGACGCCGCGAGCGCCGCGGCACGGCTGTTCATCCGTCGCATGTAGTGCCGCCGGCAGAGCACTTCATACTCGACCTCGGGAGCCGGACCCTCCTCGCCCGAGCCGGTGTCGCCGACGACGACCTGCTCGCCCTCGACGACCATGACGCCGTCGACGATCCGGGCGTTATGGGTGGCCCTCTGTCCGCACCAGCACAGGGCGGAGACCTGGAGGACCTGCACCCGGTCGGCGAGCTCGATGAGACGCTTCGACCCCGGGAAGAGCTCGGCGCGGAAGTCCGCGGTGATGCCGAAGCAGAACACGTCGATGCCGAGCTCGTCGACGACACGGGCCAGACCGTCGACCTGCACGCGGGTGTAGAACTGGGCCTCGTCGCAGATGAGGTAGTCGATGCGCTCGCCCGCCGTGAGGCATCCGACGACCGTGTCCCAGAAGTCGAGTCCGTCGCCGACCTCGACCGCCTCGGTGGCCAGGCCGAGGCGGGAGGAGAGCATCGAGGAGCCGGCCCGGTCGAACTTGGAGAAGATCACTCCCCGACGACCGCGGTGGCGATGGTTGTGGTCCATCTGGAGAGCCAGGGTGGATTTGCCGCAGTCCATCGTGCCGGAGAAGAAGATGAGCTCAGCCATGCGGTGTCCTTGCGGGGCGTCCTAGCGGGAGGAGACGGACAGGGACAGGATCGGGATGTCGACCTCGTCGGCCGTGAGGGAGCCGTGGACCCCCCGCAGCGCGATGAGCTCGGGCCGGTGGACCCGCGAGTCGACGACGGAGTGCCCGGCCCGCATGAGCACGACGACATCGCCGATCCGAGGCAGCACCCGCTCGGCCACCGGCCCGAAGAGACCCGCGGCGACCGCCTCGTCCCGGCAGAGCACCTGCGCCCGGCCGCCGAGGCGGTCCCGCCACCGCCCGCAGACGTCGGCGGCGGCCCCGGGCAGCGCATACACCTGTGGGCTGCGCGGCTCTCCCGCGATCCGCTCGACGCCGGCGGTGAGGACCGGATCGAACGCCGCGTCGAGCACGTTCTCCGTCGGGACGTCGACCATGCCGTGGTCCGCCGTGATGACCAGCCCGGTACCGGCGGGCAGGGAGTGGGCGAGCCGGTCGAGCTCGGCGTCGACCGCGGCGACCTCGTCCCCCCACTGCCACGACTCGCAGCCGTGGACGTGGCCGATCTTGTCGACCTCGCCCCAGTACAGGTACGTGAGGGAGCGGGGCGTCGCGGCGCAGGCGACGGCTGCGTCGACCCGGCTGGAGAGGTCCTCGGCCCCGACGAAGCCTCCACCGCGCAGGGCCGCCCGGGTCAGGCCGGAGCCCTCGAAGAACCCGGGTCCGATCCGGGTGGTGACCAGTCCGGCGGCGACCGCCTGTTCGAAGACCGTCGTATGCGGTTGCCACTCCTCCGGCACCGGGCCGCCCTCCCACGACAGCTCGTTGAGCATCCGGCCGGTGCCCGGGACCCGCACCTCGTATCCCACCAGACCGTGCGCCCCGGGCGGCAGACCCGTCCCGAAGCTGGCCATCGAGGTGGCGGTCGTCGTGGGGAACCCGGCGCCCACGGTGAGTGCCGTGGGCAGGAGGGAACGCAGGAAGGGGGTGTGCCCGGCGCGGCGACGCAGGAGACGGTCACCGAGCCCGTCGACGAGGACAACGACCGCGCGGTCCATCTCCGGCAGCGCGAGACGGCTCGTGACGGACTCCGGGTCCGGTCGCACCCCCAGGCTGGAGAGAACGCTCGGCAGGACGTCGCCGAGGCCTGCGCTGTCATAGCGCGGCCAGGCCCAGTCGTGGACCGGGGGTTCCGTCGTCATCGGGTGACGGGCACCCCGGTCGACGCGGACATCGCCTGGGCGAAGGACAGGGCCGACCGGACGACCGCGTCTCCGTCGGCGTCGGCGCTGACGCGCAGGGAGATGTCATCGCCGGTGATCGTGCCGTCGTAGCCGTGGTCGGCGTCGCACCCCGGGTCGCCGCAGGTCGCCGGCCCGACATCGATGCGGCTCACAGTGCCCCACCCGAGCGTGAGCGTGACCTCGCGGCCGAGGGATCCGGGGACGTAGTCGCCGGGGTCGGAGACGACGTGGGTGACCATGACGCCGCGCACCGCGGTGAGGGGGATGACCTCGCTCGTGGCCGTGGCGACATCGCCCTCTCCAGGGTGACCCTCGTGGTCGTCGGCGTGGACGATGACGAGCGTCGCGTCGGTGATGGCCAGAACCGTGACATGGCGTCGCACGGCATCCCGGTCGAAGGTCGTCTCCTGGTGCACGAAGCTCGAGACGACGTCCCGGGCGCCGACCGCGTGGGCGACGACGTCGCTCACCAGCGCCGGGTAGTAGCCGGCCCGCTCGATCGAGGTGAGCAGCTCGGCCGGGAGCGGGCTGCGAGGGGAGGGCAGGGAGGATCGGCGCACCGGACCATCCTAGGCGTCCATGTCGGGGGCTCCGATGTCCCTTGCCCTCGCCCCGTCCGACCACCCGTCCACTACGACAGGGCGCGGCGGCTGGCGTCCTGTCGCTGCGGAGCGGGTCCGAGGTGGACCTCGGCGCCGAGCACGTCGGCCCCGCCCGCGTGTGCCTGCACCGGGTTGAGGACGAGCGAGGCGATCTCGGGATGGTCCTCGGAGAGCACCGAGACCCGCGCCACGAGGTCCTCCAGTGCGGGTGCGTGAACCGGTTCGGCACCGCGGTATCCACGCAGCAAGGGAGCAGCCTTGACCGACCCGATGAGCTCGCGCACGTCCTTGTCCGTCATCGGGGGGATGCGGTGGGCCACGTCATCGAGCAGCTCGGTCGGCGCGCCGGCGATCGAGAACGAGACGACCGGGCCGAAGAGGGGGTCCTCAGTGCTGCGGACGACGCAGGCCACCC
>JBHEPF010000034.1:0-5429 GCA_046260445.1 Dermatophilaceae bacterium
TGGAGCCGGTGACGGGAATCGAACCCGCGTGTCCAGCTTGGGAAGCTGGCGCTCTACCATTGAGCTACACCGGCGCGGCACTTTGCGGCCGAGGCCCGATCAGTGACAGCCACGGCAGTCTAACCCACCTCGTGAGCGTGCCGACCTCGCGCCCCAGCGCGAACCGGAGGCGGTTCGGCCCCGGAATCTGAAGCACTGTCAGAGGTCTCTCATAGCGTTGGGGCATGGAGAGAGGGGCCCGCAACAGCGACGGTTCGGTCATCGGAATCGAGGCCGCCGCTGCGGATGTCGAAGCGATGCGCGAGCGCACCCGTGCGGCGTGTAGTCGGTTGAACCGGACCCATGCGGAGCTGGTCGCGATCACGGTGGACCTGCTCGATCGCGAGCTGTGGGCCGAGGGCGGGATCCGTTCACCCGAGCATTGGTTGATGGTGCGCGCCGGCCTCTCGCCGGCCTCTCGCCGACGACTGCGCGTGACGTCGTGCGGATGGCACGTCGGACCACGGAGCTGCCAGAAGCCGCGGACTCGTTGACGGCCGGGACGCTGTCCCTTGATCAGGCGTCCGTGCTCACCCGGCACGTGCCGGCGACTCACTCGGCGGCGGCAACCGAGTTGGCGCGCAAGTGCACCGTGCCGCAGCTGCGGCGGGTGCTTTCGCGACACGGGTTCCAGGACGACGAGCCCGACCCGGATGACGCTCCAGAGCCCCGGGAGCGCACTCCCGCCGAGGACGCCGGCCCCCACCGGGTGAGGGAGGACCCGACGCTGAGCATGTCGACGGGCGAGGACGGCGTCTTCACGATGCGGTACACCGCTCCGGCCTCGGTGGGTGCGCTGGTCGAGCAGGCGATCCGTGAGGCCAAGGATGCTCTCTTCGCCGCCGGTCAGACGCAGGCGACTCTCGCTGACGCGTTGGTCGAGGTCGCCAACCGCTCGCTGAGCGCCCTGGAGGGGACCAGCCGGTCACGCAAGTACCGGATCAACGTCCATCTCGACACGGATGGCGGGTGGATGCCCGGGATCGGGCGTCTGCCGGACCACATGCTGCGCGGGGTGACCTGCGACGGTGAACTGGTGCCGGTGTGGGAGAGCAGCGGGCACCCGGTCAACCTGGGTCGGTCCGTGCGGATCGTGCCCGAGCGGCTGCGGCGTCTCGTGATCGCCCGCGACGGCGGATGTGCCTACCCGGGCTGTGTCTCCACCGGTCATGTCGACGTTCACCACGTCGTGCACTGGACCCAGGGTGGACCCACCGACCTGGGGAACCTTGTGGCCTTGTGCGCGTACCATCACGACACCCATCACGCGGGTGAGTTCGGCATCGCCGCCGACCCGGAGCAGCCGGGGTGGTTCGTCTTCACCGGTCGCGGCGGCTGGGTCCTCGCACCGCTCCATGCCGTGCCCGATCCGCCGCCACCGAACGGGCCGCCGGGCGAGGACCGGCAGGCCGACCTCGAAGACCGCGCCGAAGACCGAGAGCCTCCGCCGACCTGGCAAGGACCCACGGGCGAGCACCTGGACGCCCGATGGGTCGACATCCTGCCCAACCCGCCGCCACCGTCGGCCGCCTGACGGATACCCTGACGACGTGCTTCTCTCCGACCGCGACATCCGCGCCGAGACCGATGCCGGGCGGGTCGTCCTCGATCCCTGGGACCCGGCCATGATCCAGCCGAGCAGCATCGATGTGCGGCTGGACAGGTACTTCCGACTCTTCGACAACCACAAGTACCCCGTCATCGACCCGGCCCTGGACCAGCCCGACCTCACTCGGCTCGTCGACGTCGACCCGGAGGAGGGGTTCGTCCTCCACCCCGGCGAGTTCGTGCTCGCCAGCACTCTCGAGACCGTCACCCTGCCCGACGACCTCGCCGCCCGCGTCGAGGGCAAGTCGAGCCTGGGCCGGCTCGGCCTGCTCACCCATGCGACGGCCGGCTTCGTCGACCCCGGGTTCAGCGGGCACGTCACCCTCGAGCTCTCCAACGTCGCGACGCTGCCGATCATGCTCTGGCCGGGTATGAAGATCGGCCAGCTCGCGTTCTTCCGGCTCTCCTCGCCCGCCGAGAATCCCTACGGCTCGTCGAAGTACGGCTCGCACTACCAGGGACAGCGTGGCCCCACGGCCAGCCGGTCGTTCGACAACTTCCACCGCACCGAGGTCTGACGTCGCGCAGAACGGATGTCGTCGGCTCATGTCACTCATCGAGATCCGCATCGCCGCACCTGACGTCGAGGTTGCGGACCGCATCGCGCGGCTCCTCGTCGACGAGCGGCTGGCTGCGTGTGTTCAGCAGCTGCCGATCACGTCCACCTATGTCTGGGAAGGCACGGTCGAGCGGTCGAGCGAGATCCTGCTCCTCGCCAAGTCGACGGCCGAGTCCTTCGATGCCGTATGCGCCGCCGTCACCCAGGTGCACCCGTATGACCTGCCGGAGATCCTGGCTGTGCCGGTGAGTGAAGCGCTGGGTGAGTACCAGACGTGGGTCGAGGAGTCGGTGGATCGCTGAGCTGTGGATCACCTGCCAGGCCTGTGGGAGGGTCCCGGCATCGTCGCGCCTGAGGTGAAACCAAGGTGAGGTTATGCGGCTGGCGGCTGCGCGGTGACGGTGTAGCCCAGGGTGTTGAGCTCTTTGAGGAGGCGTCGTGCGCGTCGTTGGGGGTCGTGCCGTTTGATGAAGTAGTCCGCACCGAGGTCGTGGAAGGGCTCGTCGCGGTCGAGCATGTGGAAAGCGGAAACCAGGACGGAGTGCTGGACCGCTCCCAGCGCCTTGGCGTGTCCGCGTCGGCCCTTGATGCGGACGTACTGGGATCCGAAGTAGGTGCCCTTGGTGCGCACTGCTGAGGTCGCGGCGTCGTGAAGGTAGGTCCGTAGCCACTTGTTGCCCTTGCGGGTCTTGCCGGACTTCGACTTTCCCGCGGACTCGTACTGCCCGGGACATCGCCCTGCCCAGGAAGCCAGGTGGGCGGCGTCACCGAAGACGGTCATGTCCGCCCCGATCTCGGCGATGATGCCTTCGGCGGTGCGCTTGTCGATCCCCGGCGTGGTGGCCAGCAGGTCACGCTCGTGGCCGAAAGGGGCGATCGCCTCATCGATGGCGTCCGTCAGGCGTGCGATGGCTTCCTCGAGGTCATCCAACTTGGCCAGCACCTCTGCCACGATCAGGGCGTGGTGAGCAGAGAACCTGCCGCGCAGCGCCTCTTGCAGCATCGGGATCTTCACCCGAAGGGGCCCCTTTGCCAACTGGGAGAGCACCTCGGGGTCACTGGTGCCGGCGACCAGTGCGGTGAGCATCGCCCGGCCAGAGACTCCCAGGATGTCGGTAGCGACCGAGGAGAGCTTGATGCCAGCGTCCTGCAGGATTTTGTCCAGCCGCTGGGCCTGACGGCTGCGCTCTTCGATCTGCGCCTTGCGATAGCGGGTCAAGGTGCGCAGCTCGCGGATCTCCTTGGGGGGGACAAACGAGGGATTGACCAGCCCGTTGGCCACGAGCTGGGCGATCCACGCCGCATCGGCCATATCCGTCTTGCGGCCCGGCACGTTGCGCAGATGCCGGGCATTGAGGAGCCAGCACCCGATCGCGTCTTCCAGGACGTAGTACACCGGCTTCCAGTACACCCCGGTGGACTCCATCCCCACCAGCGTCACGCCCCAGCCGCTGAGCCAGTCCCGCAAAGCGAGCAACTCGCTGGTCATCGTGCCGAACGTCGCCAGATGCGTCTCGACGTCCGTGCCGGTCGTGACCCGCACACACGCCACGACCGTGTCCTTGTCGACGTCCAGCCCCGCGCACCGTTCAACCAGCGTCTCCACCGCTACCACCTCCACCATTCTCGCGCGCCGAAATTGACGGTGGGCCGCCTGAAGAACTCCACATTGTGGAGTCTGAGGTACGCGCTCGAAGCAGCAGTTCCATGTGCCCGAAGTTCCCACATCACACTCAGATACGAGCTCCTTCGGCACCAAGGCAACCCGACGTCGACAGACGCCCCACCACAACAAGGTTTCCCCAGCTCCACGTGGGCCGCAAGGCCCCCGAACACTCAGATGCCCGCGAAAGGGGGCCCGTGCCTCAGTGAGGAAGTGCCCGCGAAACAAGGTGGTGCCTGGAGCGGGAGTGCGACCGCGATGATCTCCTCCGCCGGGAGCTGCTCGAGGGAGACCTCGTCGAGGTCCTCTCGCCGTCTACCCGCCGGCGTGACCTCATGCCGCCGAAGCCCTGAGCCGCCCGGCGCGTTCGGTCGGGCCCCTGCTCATGGGCGATGATCGCACGGTGACGACCAAGCCCGACCTGCAGTGGTTCCGGCGGCCCGGCGAGGCCGGCGCGGTGGTCCTCGTCCTGCACGGCGGCATGCCTCGAAACCGCGACCCGGTGAACCGGTACGGCCCCACGGTCGTGCGGATGATCCCGTTCACCTGGTCGCTCACCCGCGCTCGGCGCGACGTGGCGGTCGTCCTCATGCGGTATGCGGTGCGCGGCTGGAACGGTCGGGATGCGCACCCCGTGGCGGACGCCCGCTGGGCGCTGGACCAGATCGCCGAGCGCTACCCCGGCCGCCCCGTCGCGGTGGTCGGTCACAGCATGGGTGGGCGCACCGCCTTGCATGTCATGGACCATCCCGCCGTCGACGTCGTCGCGACCCTCGCGGCCTGGGTCGAGCGTCGCGACCCCGCCCACGGCCGACCGGGCCAGAGCGCCTATCTCGGCCATGGAGCCGACGACGGGATCACCTCACCGGTCGGCTCGAAGGTCATGGCATCGAGGCTCCGCTCCCAAGGGGTCGACGTGACGCTCGAAATCATCGAGGGAGAGAACCACGCCCTGCTCCGTAAGGCGAGGTGGTGGCATCAGCGAGTTACCGCATACGTCATGGGGGAGCTCGAGCAGCGGATCGCCTAGGGTGCGGACATGAAGGGTCCGACGATCGTGCACGCTTTCGGCGATGACGCGCTGGGTGACGACGACGCGACCGGGCTGGCCGAGCGACTCCTGTCCGGAGAGGTCTCGTCAGTGGAGGTGACCGAGGCCGCCATCGCCAGGATCGAGCGGGTCAACCCGCACCTCAACGCGATCGCCTACCGCGACTTCGAGGCCGCGTTGGAGCGCGCACGGCGACTGCGCACGCCGCGCGGTGCGTTCGGGGGCGTGCCCGCGCTGGCGAAGGAGAACATCCACGTCAAGGGCATGCCGATGACGATGGGCTCCAAGGCCTTGCCCGACCGGCTGCAGAAACGTGACGGCGACTTCACGCGGCAGCTGCTCGACACCGGCGTCAACCTGCTCGGAACGACGATGATGCCGGAGTTCGGCTGGACGGCGACGACCGAGCGGATGGGTGGCGACGTCACGCGCAACCCTTGGCAGACCGACTACTCGTCGGGAGGGAGCAGTGGCGGGAGCGCGGCCCTGGTCGCGTCCGGTGCAGTCCC
>JBHEPF010000050.1:0-20129 GCA_046260445.1 Dermatophilaceae bacterium
CCGACGGCCCGCGCCGACGGGTATGCGATCCGGGCCGCCGCGACGTCGTACGACATCCCGATCATCACCACGGTCCAGGAGCTCGCCGCCGCGGTCCACGGCATCGAGGCGCTCCTCACCGGCGAGGTGCACGTCAAGGCGCTCCAGGAGCACGCCGCCGACCTCGACCTCTGGTCCGTCGGCCCGTCGGAGGGGTCATCGTGAGCCGCGAAGGCGCGCCGACAGCCGCCGAAGGGACGGGCGGCGCGGGGACGGGCGAGGCCCCGGGGGTGGTGACGGTCCAGGGCGAGCTCATCGCGACCCGCCGGGTCGGCGCCTACCAGCACCTCACCTTCGTCGCTCCCGGCGTCGCCGAGCTCGCACGGCCGGGTCACTTCGTCGCCCTCGCCGTCGGCGGACCGACGAGCGCCAACCTGCTTCGCCGCTGCTTCTCCCTCCACCGCGTCACCCCGAGCGGCACCTATGGCGGCACCGTCGACGTCGTCGTCTCCGCCGTGGGCGCGGGGACGGAGTGGATCACCTCGCTGCGCACCCACGACACGACGAGCATCGTCGGCCCGCTCGGACGGCCCTTCCCGTTGCCGACCGCGCCGGTGTCGTGCGTCCTCGTCGGAGGCGGGTACGGCTCCGCGCCGCTGTTCTGGCTCGCCGAGCGGCTCCGCGAGCGCGGCTGCCACGTCGAGATGGTCCTCGGAGCAGCGAGCGAGGCACGTCTCTTCGGCGTCATCGACGCGCGGCGCTCCGCGGACGGGGTGACGGTCTGCACCGACGACGGATCCGCCGGTCACCGCGGCTGGGTCTCCGACGTGCTGCCCGACATCATCACCCGCACCGGCGCGCAGGTGGTCTACGGCTGCGGACCCATGGGGATGCTCGAGTCCGTCACCCGGATCGCGGCGGAGCGTGGCGCCGTGGCGCAGGTGGCCGTCGAGGAGGCGATGGCGTGTGGCGTGGGGGTGTGCATGACGTGCGTGCTGCCGGTGCGGGGCAACGACGGAGCGACCCGCATGGTCCGCAGCTGCGTCGAGGGTCCGGTCTTCCGCGGTGACCGGATCCGCTGGGACGCCTTCGCGGAGGGGCTGTGCAGCGTCCCCGACGACGCGGTCGGTGCCGCGGGGATGCGGGCGCACTGATGAGTCACCCGGGCAACACGCTCCCGACACCGTCCGCACCCACCTCGGTCGATCCCTCGGTCGATCTCTCGGTCGACATCGGCCCCACTCCGGGAGCCGTCGTCCTGCCCAACCCGCTCATGACCGCCTCGGGCTGTGCCGCCAACGGCCCGGAGCTGCACCGGTTCTTCGACGTCCGTGAGCTCGGCGCCTTCGTCACCAAGACGGTCATGCGCGAGCCGCGATCGGGCAGGGGCACTCCGCGGATGGCCGAGACCCCGAGCGGAATGCTCAACTCGATCGGACTGCAGGGTCCGGGGATCGCCGCCTTCGTCGAGCGGGACCTGGCCTGGCTCGCCGAACACGGCGCACGCGTCCTCGTCTCGATCGCGGGTGGGACGGGCACCGAGTTCGCCGAGGTGGCGGCCACCCTCGCCGCCTCGCCGCACATGGACCACGTCGTCGGCGTCGAGGTCAACATCTCCTGCCCCAACGTCGCCAACCGCGGCCAGGTGTTCGCGTGCGATCCGGGAGCCTCGGCCAGGGTGATGACGCTGGTGCGCGAGGCTCTCCCGCGAGACACCCCGATCATCGCCAAGCTGAGCCCCGACGTCACCGACATCGTCGACATCGCCGCGGCCTGCCTCAAGGCCGGGGCGACCGCCCTGACGATGATCAACACCACGCTGGGCATGGTCATCGACCTCGACCGGATGCGGCCACAGGTCGCCGGCGTCACCGGCGGGCTCTCCGGCCCGGCGATCCGTCCGGTCGCGGTCCGCGCGATCTGGCAGGTCACCGCCGCGATGCGCGAGCGACGCCTCGCGACCGTCCCCATCATCGGGGTGGGGGGAGTGCGGACCGGTCGAGACGCCCTCGAGCTCATCGCCGCCGGAGCGAGTGCTGTCCAGGTCGGCACCGTGACCTTCAACGACCCCCTTGCGCCGGTCCGGGTCCGCGACGAGCTCGGCGCCGAGCTCGCCGCCCGGGGGTATGCCTCGGTCCGGGACGCGGTCGGCGCCGCCCACCCGCGCTGAACGAGGAGACGACGCAATGCCCCGCACGCCCGGTTTCGGTGAGCGACTGAGTGCGGCGACCGCCGCATACGGACCCCTGTGCGCGGGCCTCGACCCGCACCGGAGTCTCGTCGAGAGCTGGGGCCTGACGTACGACCTCAACGGTGTCGAGCGGTTCGCGATGACGTGCGTCGAGGCGTTCGGCGGCCACGTGGCGGCCGTCAAGCCGCAGTCGGCCTTCTTCGAGGTGTTCGGCTCCAGGGGCATCGCCCTGCTCGAGCGGGTCATCGACGGGGCGCGTGAGCTCGGCTCCCTCGTCATCCTCGACGTCAAGCGCGGCGACATCGGCTCGACGATGGAGGCGTACGCGCAGGCCTTCCTCGGTCCGGAGGCGGTCGCACCGCCCGATGCGATCACGGTCAGCCCCTACCTCGGGTACGAGTCGCTGCGACCCGCCATCGACCTCGCCGCGGAGAAGGGGCGGGGCCTGTTCGCCCTCTGCCTCACCTCGAACCCCGAGGGGGCGAGCGTCCAGCACGCGGCCCGGGACGGGGAGAGCGTGGCGGCCGCGGTGGCGCATGGGGCGGCGGGGGACAACGCCGGCGCCGCAGCACGCGGAGTGCTGGGGCATGTCGGTCTCGTCGTCGGCGCCACAGTCGGCACCGCGGTCCGCGACCTCGGGCTCGACCTCGCCGCCGTCAACGGGCCGATCCTCGCTCCGGGGATCGGCGCCCAGGGGGCCACGACGGACGATGTGCGCTCGGTGTTCGGTGCTGCATGGCCCAACGTCCTGGCAAGCAGCAGCCGCTCCATTCTGCAGGCCGGACCCGCGGTGTCCGCATTGCGAGATGCGGCACGCGCGGAGGCGCACACCTTGGACAGACTCTGACCTGCAGTCTTGTACGCCCGGTACGGTGAAACGCGTACGGACATTCGGCAGATGACAACACGTTCCTGCAGAGTCGCCATTCACACCTTCGCGAAAGGAGTTCAAGAAGTGGCCCTTCCGCCCCTTACCCCTGAACAACGCTCCGCTGCGCTCCTGCGGGCGACCGACGCCCGCCGCGAGCGCGCGGCCGTCAAGACCCGGCTCAAGAGCGCCGGAGACTCCATCGCCGAGGTCATCGCCTCCGGCAAGGAGAACGACGCGATCGGGAAGATGCGCGTGAGCGCACTCCTGGAGTCCATGCCCGGCATCGGCCGCGTGCGGGCTCGCCAGATCATGGATGACGTCGGGATCGCCCAGTCCCGCCGTGTCCGCGGGCTCGGAGCCAACCAGACCTCCGCTCTCGTCAAGCGTTTCGCGGCCGAATAGCCTGCGCCTGCGCGCGGACCGCTCCCACCCGGAGGTGGTCCGCGCGGCTCGCCGCGGTAGGTTCGACGGCGTGAGCCATCCCAACGTCCGACCCGTCGTCCTCGCCGGACCGACGGCCGTCGGCAAGGGAACGGTCTCGGCCTACATCCGCGAGCACTTCCCGGAGGTATGGCTCTCGGTCTCGGCGACCACCCGCCCGCCGCGGCCCGGCGAGGTCAACGGTCGGCACTACCTCTTCGTCTCCGGCGAGGAGTTCGACGAGATGGTGGAGCGCGGCGACATGCTCGAGTGGGCTCTCGTACACGAGCGTCACCGCTATGGCACCCCACGACACGCCGTCGAGGCGGCCCTGAGGGAGAATCTGACGCCCTTGCTCGAGATCGACCTGCAGGGCGCCCGGCAGCTGCGGGCGACGATGCCGGAGGCGCTCTTCGTCTTCCTCGCGCCCCCGAGCTGGGAGGAGCTGGTCCGCAGGCTCGTCGGGCGAGGCACCGAGAGCGAGCAGGAGCGGGCGACCCGACTCGAGACCGCCAGGGTCGAGATGGCGGCGGCGGGGGAGTTCGACGTCGTCATCGTCAACGACGATGTTCAGCGGGCCGCGCAGGAACTCGTATCATTGACGGGATCCCAGTCTTCGTAGCCGGTTTCATCGAGCAGGCTCAAGACATCACGTCCAGCATCGAGGAGTCACTCACCGTGGCCGCAACCGTCAACCCCATCGGCATCACCAACCCCCCGATCGACGACCTGCTCACCAAGTCCGACAGCAAGTATGCGCTGGTCATCTTCGCCGCCAAGCGCGCCCGGCAGATCAACGCGTACTACTCCCAGCTCCAGGAGGGCCTGCTCGAAAACGTCGGGCCGCTCGTCGAGGCCCAGCAGCACGAGAAGCCGCTCTCGATCGCCCTGCGCGAGATCAACCAGGACCTGCTCACCTCGACCCCCGAGGGCTGAGCGGACTGAGCGGGCGGGTGCGACAGGGTCGGGGCTGAGGTCGGTGCACGTCGTCCTCGGAGTCGCCGGAGGTATCGCGGCCTACAAGGCCGTGATGCTGCTGCGCCTGCTCAAGGAGGCCGGCCACGACGTCACCGTCGTGCCGACGGCCAGCGCCCTGCGCTTCGTCGGTGAGCCGACCTGGGCGGCGCTCTCCGGTCGACCGGTCTCCAGCGAGGTCTGGACCGACGTCCACGGCGTGCCGCACGTGCGGATCGGGCAGAGCGCCGATCTGGTCATCGTCGCGCCGGCGACCGCAGACCTGCTGGCCAAGGCAGCAGCCGGACTCGCCGACGACCTCCTCACCAACACCCTGCTCACCGCCCGCTGCCCCGTCGTCATGGCGCCGGCGATGCACACCGAGATGTGGGAGCACGCGGCCACCCAGGCCAACGTCGAGACCCTCACCCAGCGTGGCGTCCACGTGGTACCACCGACGTCCGGCCGGCTGACCGGGGCGGACACCGGCCCGGGGCGTCTCCCCGAGCCCGAGGAGCTCTTCGCGGTCTGCGAGCGGGAGCTCGCCCGAGGCTCCGACCCCGCCGACCCGCCCGTACCCGAACACCACCGTGATCTTGCGGGGACGCGCGTCGTCGTCACCGCCGGCGGCACCCGTGAGCCCCTCGACCCGGTCCGCTTCCTCGGCAACCGCTCCTCCGGCAAGCAGGGGGTGGCACTCGCCAGGGCCGCCGCCGCGCGCGGCGCGGCGGTCACCCTCGTGCTCGCCCACGGGGACGTGCCGCCACCGCCGGACGTGGATGTCGTGCGAGTGAACACGGCACTCGAGCTCCAGGACGCGACACGGGCCGCGGTGGCGGAGAGTGATGTGGTCATCATGGCCGCAGCCGTCGCCGACTTCCGCCCGGCGCACTACCTCGACACCAAGATCAAGAAGACCCACGACTCGGCCGATCCGGACGCCGCGCCGACGATCGAGCTGGTCCGCAACCCCGACATCCTCGCCGGACTCGTCGCTGACCGGGGGAGCTCGGCGCATCCACTCGTCGTCGGCTTCGCCGCCGAGACCGGGGATGATGCGGGGTCGGTCCTCGAGCACGGCCGGGCCAAGCTCGAGCGCAAGGAATGCGACCTTCTCGTCGTCAACGAGGTCGGGACGGACAAGACCTTCGGACGAGACGACAACACCGTGCACATCCTGCGCCGCGGCGCGACCGAGCCGGTCGCCGACCTCGGACCCGCCGGCAAGGACGTCATCGCGCACGGCATCCTCGACGCCGTCGTGGACTCCCTCCGGGTGCGCTGAGTCGCCCCGTCTAGACTGCCTGCGGAACTGCCGAGCGCACCGACCATCCGAGCGCACCGAGCCCCCATGATCGATAGGAGCCCTACGTGGCTGGCCGCCTCTTCACGTCCGAATCCGTAACCGAGGGTCACCCGGACAAGATCTGCGACCAGATCTCCGACGCCATCCTCGATGCGATGCTCGAGCAGGACCCGCGGGCGCGTGTCGCCGTCGAGACGATGGTGACCACGGGCCTCGTGCACGTCGCCGGGGAGGTGACGACCCAGGCCTATGTCGAGATCCCGACGATCGTCCGGGACACGATCGTCGGGATCGGCTACGACAGCTCGACGAAGGGCTTCGACGGCGCGACGTGCGGGGTCTCGATCTCGATCGGCAGCCAGAGCCCGGACATCGCGCAGGGGGTGGACACCGCATACGAGAACCGCACCGGCGGTGTCGACCCGCTCGACAAGCAGGGGGCCGGCGACCAGGGTCTGATGTTCGGGTATGCGTGCGAGGACACCCCCGAGCTCATGCCGCTGCCGATCTTCCTCGCCCACCGGCTCGCCGAGCGGCTCACCGCGGTCCGCAAGGGCGGCCTCGTTCCGTACCTGCGGCCGGACGGCAAGACCCAGGTGACGATCGAGTACGACGGCGACCGGCCCGTCCGCCTCGACACCGTCGTCCTCTCGACCCAGCACGCCTCCGACGTCTCGCTCGAGGACCTCCTCGTCCCCGACATCACCGAGCACGTCATCGAGCCCGTCCTGCGCGACCTCGCCCGGACCGGCACGACCCTCGACGTCGAGGGGTACCGCGCTCTCATCAACCCGACCGGCCGGTTCGAGATCGGCGGACCCATGGGGGACGCGGGTCTGACGGGTCGCAAGATCATCGTCGACACCTACGGCGGCATGGCCCGCCATGGCGGCGGAGCGTTCTCGGGCAAGGACCCGAGCAAGGTCGACCGTTCGGCGACGTATGCCATGCGCTGGGTCGCCAAGAACGTCGTCGCCGCCGGGCTCGCGGGCCGGTGTGAGGTCCAGGTCGCGTACGCGATCGGCAAGGCTCAGCCGGTCGGTCTCTATGTCGAGACCTTCGGCACCGAGAAGGCGCCCGTCGAGACGATCCAGCGGGCCATCACCGACGTCTTCGACCTGCGACCCGCGGCCCTCGTCGACGCCCTCGACCTGCTCCGACCGATGTATCAGCCCACGGCCGCCTACGGGCACTTCGGCCGCACCGTCGCCCCCGGCCTCACCGCCGGGTTCACCTGGGAGCGCACCGACCGGGTCGAGGCGCTGCAGAAGGCTGTCGGCCCGACCTCCTAGAGTCTGGTCCATGAGCGTCGCCGCGGTCCTCGTCGACACCGGGCTGGCGCACCTGGACCGGGCGTTCGAGTACTCGGTCCCGGAGGAGCTGGCCGCCTCGGTCTCCCCCGGGGTGCGCGTCAAGGTCCGCTTCGCGGGCCGCGACCTCGACGGGTTCGTCGTCGCCCTGCGCGCGCAGGCCGAGCACCCGGGGCGGCTGCAGCCGATCCGGCGCGTCGTCTCACCCGAGCAGGTGCTCATCCCGCCCGTCCTGCAGGCCGCCGAGCGGGTGGCCGCCGTGCATGCCGGGCTCGTCGGCGACGTCCTCAGACTCGCGGTCCCGCCTCGCCACGCCCGCGCCGAGCGGGCGTTGGCCTCCGAGCCGCCTGAGCAGGAGGTCCTCGTCTGGCCAGGGGAGTCGCAGGCCTGGGCCCGCTACCCGGCCGGGCCGGCGCTGGTGCGGCGCCTGGCCGCAGGGGAGAGCCCGCAGGCCGCCTGGAGCGCGCTCCCGGCGAGCGACCCGGCACTGGACTGGACCGCGGCGTTCGCCGATGCGGCCGTCGCCACGGTCGCGAGCGGTCGGGGAGCGATCCTTCTCGCACCGGACCATCGCGACGTCGCCCGGCTCGATGCCGCCCTGAGCGCGCGGCTGGGGCGGTCCCGCCACGTCGTCCTCACCGCGGACCAGGGTCCGCAGGCCCGCTACACCGCGTTCCTCAAGGTGCTGCGCGGTCACGTGCCGGTCGCGATCGGCACCCGCGCCGCCGCGTGGGCACCGGTCGTCGACCTCGGGCTCATCGCCTGGTGGGACGACGGTGATGACCTCTGGGAGGAGCCGAGGGCTCCCTACGCCCACATCCGGGAGGTGGCCCGGGTGCGTGCCGGGATCGCCGGGGCCGCGCTCGTCACCGGTGGCTTCGGGCGCTCGGTCGCGGTCCAGGCGTGGGTGGAGTCCGATGTGGTCAAGGACGTCGTCGCTTCGCGCGAGACGGTGCGCAGCGCCGCGGCCAGGGTGGTCGTGGCGGGTGAGGAGCACGAGCGAGACCTCGACCCGGTGGTGGCCCGGGCCCGGATCCCGGGGATCGCCTGGCGGACCGCCAAGGCCGCCCTGGGGCGGGGCCCGGTCCTCGTCCAGGTGCCACGCCGAGGCTATGTGCCGTCCCTGGCCTGCCAGCACTGCCGACGACGTGCTCAGTGCCGCCACTGCGGCGGGGCCCTCGGACTCACCGACGGTGAGGGCACCCTCGTGTGCCGCCTGTGCCACACCCGCGAGAGCGACTTCCGATGCCCGCAGTGCCACGGACGCGAGGTCCGCGCGCTCACCGTCGGGGCTCGCCGCACCGCAGAGGAGATCGGCCGTGCCTTCCCCGGCGTGCCGGTGCACACCTCCGGTGCGAGCACCGTGCTGACGTCGGTGCCGCCCGCTCCGTCCCTCGTCATCGCCACGCCCGGGGCCGAGCCGGTCGTCGACGGAGGGTATGCCGCCGCGCTGCTCCTCGACGCGTGGGCACTGCTGGACCGGCCGAGCATCGACGCCGGGGTCGAGGCGCTGCGACGGTGGATGGGCGCCGCGGCCCTCGTGCGCGGTGCGGCCGAGGAGGGCACCGTCGTGCTGTGCGGGGCGCCGGACCACGGGCCGGTGCCGGCCGTCGAGGGGCTGAGCAGATGGGACGCGCCGTGGCTGGCTGCTCGCGAGCTCGGGGAGCGGGCGGACCTGGCCCTTCCGCCGGCCACGGTCATGGCGCTCGTGACGGGGGAGCGCCGCGCCGTCACCGCGGTGGCCGACGGCGAGCTGCCCGAGGCCGTGACGTCCCTCGGTCCCGTCCCCGCACCCGACGGCTCGGCCCGGCTCGTCCTACGGGTGCCCGAGTGCGCAGCCGACGAGCTCGCCCACCATCTGGCCTCCGTGCGACGGATAGCGCAGGCGAAGAAGGCCGAGGAGCAGGTCGCCATCCGGATGCGGGTGCCCGACCCGACGATGTGACACTCACGCTGGGGGCGGCGGCACCGGCCGCATACAATCCACGGGTGTCCATCCATCAGATCCGGCTCTTCGGCGACCCGATCCTGCGCACCCGCGCGGACGAGGTGACCGACTTCGACAAGGAGCTGCGCACCCTCGTCGCCGACCTCACGGACACGATGATCGAGGCACCCGGCGCCGGTCTCGCCGCTCCCCAGATCGGGGTGGGCCTGCGGGTCTTCACCTGGCACGTCGACGGCGAGCTGGGCCACCTCGTCAACCCGGTCCTCGACCTCTCCGAGGACGAGCAGGACGGGGAGGAGGGCTGCCTGTCCTTCCCGGGGCTGCGGTGTGAGGTGACCCGCGCCTACGGCCTCGTCGCCCGGGGCCAGGACATGCACGGCGAACCGGTGTCGGTCGAGGGGTCGCAGCTGCTCGCCCGGGCCATCCAGCACGAGACCGACCACCTCGACGGGATCCTCTTCATCGACCGGCTCGACCCCGGCCAGCGGCGGGAGGCCATGCGCATCGTCCGCGAGGCGCAGTGGAGCGGTGCACCGGTCCCAGCCGTCAAGGCCAGCCCGCACGCCACCTTCGGCCGCGCGCTGTAGCCGGCCCTGTCCATGCGCGTCGTCTTCGCCGGCACCCCCGAGGCCGCCCTGCCATCGCTGCGGGCGATCGCGGCCTCCACGCACGAGATCGTCGGCGTCGTCACCCGCCCCGACGCCCGGGCCGGCCGGGGCCGGACCCTGCACCCCTCACCGGTCAAGGCCGCCGCGCTCGAGATGGGCGTGCCGGTGCTCACGCCCGCCCATCCGCGTGAGGAGGAGTTCCAGGAGTCGTTGCGCGGCCTCGCCCCGGAGGTGTGCGCCGTCGTCGCCTATGGCGCGCTGCTGCCGGCCTCGGCGCTCGCGATCCCTCCACACGGCTGGGTCAACCTGCACTTCTCCCTGCTGCCGGCCTGGCGCGGCGCCGCACCGGTTCAGCACGCCCTCCTCTCCGGGGACGAGATCACCGGCGCATCGACCTTCCAGATCGAGGCGGGTCTCGACACCGGCCCCGTCTACGGTCGGATGACCGAGCGGATCCGGTCGCGAGACACCTCGGGTGAGCTCCTCGAGCGCCTCGCCGACGCGGGAGCGGCACTGCTCCTGGCGACCCTCGACGCCCTCGACGATGGCTCCGCCGTGCCGGTGCCGCAGCCTCTCGACGGCATCTCCCTCGCGCCGAAGATCGAGACGGCCGATGCCCAGATCCGATGGACCGAGCCGGACTTCGCCGTCGACCGACGGATTCGAGCCTGCACGCCCGCACCCGGAGCGTGGACGACCTTCCGCTCTGCGCGCCTCGGGATCGGGCCGGTCGAGCCGGTCGGCGCGGTCGGCGGGCTGGCACCGGGGGAGCTGGGTGTGAGCAAGCAGGAGGTCCTCGTCGGGACAGCGTCGGGCGCGCTGCGGCTCGGCACGGTGCGCCCGGTCGGGAAGAGAGAGATGCCGGCCCCCGACTGGGCGCGTGGGATCCGGGTCGACCCGGGGGAGAGGCTCCAGTGAGTGACGCACAGCGCCGGCGGCCGCAGCGCTCCGCCCAGGCCCCCCGGGAGCGCAGCCGAGCCGGCGACCCGGCCCGGCGGACCGCATACGGCGTGATGCGTGCGGTGGCGGAGGGGGCCTACACCAACCTCGAGCTCACCCAGGCGCTGCGGCGCGCCCGGCTGAGCAGCCGGGACGCGGCCTTCGTCACCGAGCTCGTGAGCGGCGCGACGCGGTGGCAGGGCCGCTACGACGCCATCATCGCGACGGCCGCGAGCCGTGACGTCGGGGCGCTCGACCCGGCCGTGCTCGACACCCTGCGGCTCGGCGCCCACCAGATCCTCGGCATGCGGGTGCCCGAGCACGCCGCCGTCGGCGAGACCGTCGCCCTCGCCCGGTCGGTCAACGGGATCGGCGCTTCGAAGCTCGTCAACGCCGTGCTCCGGCGGATCAGCGAGCGCCCGCTCGAGGAGTGGCTCGAGCGGACCGTGCCGGCCGACCCCCCGACGGCACGGCTGGCGACACTGCACTCCCACCCGGAGTGGGTCGTCAAGGCGCTGCGGCAGGCGCTCCTCGGCCACGGTGCGGCGACCGCCGAGACCATCGACGAGGAGCTCACGGCTCTCCTCGAGGCCGACAACGCGGCGCCGACGATGCACCTGGTCGCGCGCCCGGGTCTCGGAGCCGAGGACGAGCTGCGCGCCGCCGGCGCCGAGGAGTATGCGCTGGTGCCCACCGCATGGACCCTCCCCTCCGGCGACCCCGGCCGGATCGCGGCCATCCGCGACGGGCGTGCCGGCGTGCAGGACGCCGGCTCGCAGCTCGTCGCTCTCGCCGTGGCCCGCGCGTCGGTGAGCGGCGAGGCTGCGGACGCCGAGCAACGCTGGCTCGACCTGTGCGCGGGTCCCGGTGGCAAGGCCGGGCTCCTGGGCGCCCTCGCGCTGCAGGAGGGAGCCGACCTCGTCGCGAACGAGGTGAGTGCGCATCGCGCCGAGCTCGTCCGGAGCACGCTGGCGACCCTGTCCGAGCGCGCGGCCGGTCTGGGGCGATCGCTCGAGGTGCGGGTCGAGGACGGCCGTGAGCTCGGCGCGCTCGAGCCCGGCCGCTACACGCGCGTCCTCGTCGACGCCCCCTGCACCGGGCTCGGGGCACTGCGGAGACGACCCGAGGCACGCTGGCGACGCACACCGTCGGACCTGGCGACCCTCGGGCCGCTGCAGCGCGCGCTGCTCGACAGCGCCCTCGACGCCACCGTCCCCGGCGGCGTCGTGGCCTACGCCACGTGCAGTCCGCACCTGGCCGAGACGAGCTTCGTCGTCGCCGACGTCGTCAAGCGCCGGCAGGACGTCGAGATCCTCGACGCCCGGGACCTGTTCCGGGACCGGGACGGAACGCTGCTCGCCGACCTCGGCGACGGTCCGACGGTGCAGCTGTGGCCGCACCGGCACGGCACCGATGCGATGTTCCTCGCCCTCCTGCGCAGGTCTGCCGCTGTGCCATCATCGACCTAGGTGTTCGTGAAGCCGAGGTTGGTCGAGATGGGACGGGAACGGGACCGGTGAACAGGTCGGACGAGGTGCAGACGCGCGAGTCCCTCCTGCGTCTGCCGGTGGGACTCCCGGTCCCGACCGATGACGGTGTGGCCGACCACCTACCCGGCCGGGCCATGCCCATCGCGCGGCTCCGCTCGACCGAGGGCTCAGACCTGCACCTCACCGACCTGCCGATGGGGCGAAGCGTGGTCTTCGTCTATCCCCGGACGGGGCGGCCCGGTCACCCGCTCCCGAGCGGATGGGACGGTATCCCCGGCGCGCGCGGCTGCACCACCGAGCTGTGCAGCATCCGGGACGCGTTGGACGACCTGCGCGCAGCAGGAGCGGTGGGGGTCTATGGACTCTCGACCCAGGACGCGGCGTACCAGAGCGAGGCGGTGCGGCGGCTCGGGCTCACCTACCCGTTGCTCGCCGACCCCACCCGTCAGGTGGGGCGGGCGCTCGACCTGCCCGCCTTCACCGTCGGTGGGCTGACGCTCTACCGTCGGCTCACCATCGTGGTCCAGGACGGCGTCATCGAGCACGTCTTCTACCCGGTGTACCCGCCGGACACGCACGTGGCCGACGTCACCGGGTGGCTCTCCTCGCGCCGGTGGTAGACCGCCGGGCCCCGTAGGCTGGCGCTGTGCAGATCTCCCCGTCGATCCTCTCCGCCGACTTCGCCAACCTGGAGTCCGAGCTGGTCGCCATCCGCAACGCCGACTGGGCGCACGTCGATGTCATGGACAACCACTTCGTCCCCAATCTCACGCTCGGCCTGCCGGTCGTCGAGGCCCTGCTCAAGGTCAGTCCCATCCCCATCGACTGCCACCTCATGATCGACGACCCCGACCGGTGGGCCCCACCGTATGCGGAAGCCGGGGCGCAGTCGGTCACCTTCCACATCGAGGCGGCGCGCGATCCGGTGCGCGTGGCGCGCGACATCCGCGCCGCGGGGGCCCGGGCGGCGTTCGCGCTCAAGCCGGGCACGCCTTTCGCGCCGTATGAGGACCTGCTCACCGAGGTCGACATGGTGCTTGTCATGACGGTCGAGCCGGGCTTCGGGGGACAGTCCTTCATGGCCGACCAGATGCCGAAGGTGCGTCAGGTCCGCGAGGCGGTGCGCCGCCACGGCGGAGAGATCTGGGTCCAGGTCGACGGGGGAGTCTCGGGCACGAGCATCGAGCAGTGCGCCGAGGCCGGGGCCGACGTCTTCGTCGCCGGGTCTGCCGTGTACAGCGCCGAGTCCGCTGCGGCAGCGATCGACGAGCTGCGGGCCCTCGCGGCACGCCACGGATGAGCCCGGCCGGGTCCGCGGACCTGCTGCGGTCCCTCGTCGGTGAGCCGTATGCGGCCGGCCGCACCCTGAGCGGTGGCCTCGATCCCGGGACCGAGGTGAGCGGGCTCGACCTCGAGGGGTGTCACATCGACGGTGGAGTCCTCGAGCGCACGCTCTGGCGGCAGTGCACGCTCGCTGACTGCTCGGTCACCGGCGTCAACCTGTCGATGAGCCGGTTCGTCGAGGTCCGGTTCTCCGACTGCTCCGTCCGGGACTCGAAGGCGCAGGCCGTGTCGTGGACCGGAGTGCGCTCCGGCGGACTCGCTCAGAGGTCGCTCCGGTTCGAGCGGTGCCGGCTGGACTACGGCTCCTTCATGGGGGTCGACGTGCGGGGCATGCGGTTCGTCTCGTGCTCGCTGGTCGGCGCCGACTTCGCCGAGAGCGACTGCCGCGACGTCGAGTTCGTCGACTGTGACCTGTCCGGTGCGCAATTCTCCGGCGCCGACCTGCGGGGTGCCCTCATCGCTCGGGCGCGAGGCGTGTCCCTCGACCTGCGTGAGGCGCGCACCGTCGGTCTGCGCGTCGACGCCTCGGCCGCCCTGGACCTCGTGGTGGCGATGGGGGTCAAGATCGTCGACTCACCCGGTGGCTGACCGGCGCCGGGTCCACGTGAGGTGCAGGCTGAGGCCTGCGTAGTAGACGAGGTAGGTCCCCGACAGGCCGACCAGCCACGGGTTCGGCGCGGGGTACTGGGTGAGGATCACCGCATACAACACCAGCCACGCAGCCGTCAGCGTCATGGTGAGCCGCCAGGCGACCGCCGTGCGGGACGGGTAGACGTACCCGATCGGGGCGAAGACCAGGACGGCCAGGACCAGCAGGACGGTCGTCGAGACCACGGTGCCGGCGCCGAGGACCACGAGGTAGAAGGCGACGACGTTCCAGTAGCTGGGGAAGCCGAGGAAGAGGTGGTCCGCGGTCTTGGCGTCGGTGCGGCAGAACTGGTAGCACGAGGCGAGGACGGGGACCGAGGCCACGGCGCCGCCGAGCCAGCCGTCCGGCAGGTATCCCGCGCTCCACAGCAGCACCATCGGGGCGAAGGCATAGGTGATGTAGTCGACGATGTTGTCCAGCAGCGCGCCGTCGAAGCCGGGCAGCACCTCCGTGACCCGGAAGCGGCGGGCCAGGAAGCCGTCGGTGCCGTCGACGACCATCGCGACGAGGAAGAGCCAGAGCACCGCGGCCACCTCTCCGGCGTACGCGAAGTGCACCATGAGCAGTGCCAGCACCGCCCCGACAGCGGTGTAGGCGTGGACCGCGGCCGCCGCCAGCCGTTGGGCGGTGCTCCAGCGCGGCGTCGTCTCGGTGAGGGGGGTCACGAGACCAGGGTGACATGCCCGCTCGGGCGGCTGCGGCATACTGACAGCACGTGCTCCGGGGCCTGTGCGACTCAGACAGCACGCGGTGAGAAGGACGAACACCCTCGATCACCACCTTCGTCGCCGCCGACACGGCCACCGAGAACGTCTTCCAGCAGCTCATCAACGCCGCCATCCCCGTGGGCGAGTACCGGTTGCACTGGCTCGAGCTCATCGGGGTGCGTCTACATCGGCGCGATGCTCGGTGCCGGCGAGCGGATCCCGCTCTTCGGGCAGGCGGATCGGCAGGTGTTCGTCGTCATGACCAGCTTCTACGGCTGGTGGCGCTGGAACGATCACAGCAAGGCGCGCGCGGCGACCTCGACCGCGCCGGCCATCGTCCCGCGCTGGGCCACGGCGTGGGAGCGGGTCGTCGTCCTCGCCGTCTGGGCCGGGGGCACCGTCGCCGTGCACCAGGCCTCGTGTGGCTGTGGGACCTGGCCCCGAACCCGTACTGGCAGCCGCAGTGGCGGTTCTACTGGTCGGACGCGTGGATCTTCGTCGGCTACGGCCTCACCCAGTGGGCCAAGGCCACCCGGGAGGAGACACCGCTGGCCGAGCCGGAGCCGGTGCGAGCCCGGCCGTCCTGAGACGGCGCCCGACGAGGGCTCTCGCGGCACGTACCCTTGAACGTGTGAAGTCCTTCGAGCAGCTGTATGCCGAGCTCGCCGAGAAGGCCGCCACCCGCCCCGAGGGGTCGGGCACCGTGGCCGCTCTCGAGGCAGGTGTGCACACCATCGGCAAGAAGATCGTCGAGGAGGCCGCCGAGGTGTGGATGGCGGCTGAGCACGAGGGGCGTGAGCGGACAGCCGAGGAGATCAGCCAGCTGCTTTACCACCTCCAGGTGCTCATGCTCGCGCAGGACATCTCGCTCGACGACGTCTACGCCCACCTCTGACCTAGGACATTCCCACGCTCATGCTCCGAATCGCCGTTCCCAACAAGGGATCCCTCTCCGACGCCGCCGGAGAGATGCTCCGCGAGGCCGGGTACCGCACCCGCCGAGACTCCAAGGAGCTCGTCGTCATGGACGAGGCCGCCGGGGTCGAGCTCTTCTACCTGCGGCCGCGCGACATCGCCGTCTACGTCGGGTCGGGCACCGTCGACTGCGGCATCACCGGCCGGGACCTGCTCCTCGACGCCGGCTCATCGGCCGTCGAGGTGATGACCCTCGGGTTCGGTGCCTCGACGTTCCGCTACGCCGCGCGCCCGGGCCTGGTCGCCAAGGTCGCGGACATCGCCGGGCGTCGCGTCGCGACCTCCTACCCGGGCCTGGTCGAGAAGCATCTGGCCGACCAGGGCCTCACGGCCGAGGTCGTCCGTCTCGACGGTGCGGTGGAGACGGCCGTGACCCTGGGCGTCGCGGACGTCATCGCCGATGTCGTCGAGACCGGAGCGACGCTGCGCAGCCAGGGGCTGGCCGTGTTCGGCGACCCGATCCTGCGCAGCGAGGCCGTCCTCATCCGCGACGTCACGTCGACCCAGCAGTCCACGATCGAGGTGCTGCGGCGCCGTCTTCTCGGGGTCACGACGGCCCGGGCCTACGTCATGCTCGACTACGACTGCCCGATCGCCCTCGTCGACGCAGCCTGTGAGATCACCCCGGGTCTCGAGTCGCCCACGGTGTCCCCGCTGCACGACAAGGGGTGGGTCGCCGTGCGGGCCATGGTGCCGCGCGTCGACACCAACGAGATCATGGACCGCCTCTACGACCTCGGAGCACGAGCCATCCTCGTGACCGAGATCAGCGCCTGCAGGATCTGACATGGCCACCGTGCCCGGCCCGGACCTGTATGCGCCGTTCCGGCCCCGTCGTGGCCGCGCCGTGGCGATGGCCATGGCGGCCCTGTCGGTGGTCATCTTCACCGGGTTCGCCATCCTCGCGCCGACCCAGGCGGAGGGTGGCAGCTTCGGGGTCGGCGACCGGATCATGATGGTCGTCCTCGGTCTCGCGATCGCCGCGTTCCTCTGGCGCTACACCGCGATCAAGGCGGTCCCGGACGAGCAGGGCATCGACGTCCGCAACCTCATCCTGTCCCGGCGCGTCGAGTGGGACGAGGTCGAGGCGGTCCGCTTCCACGGCGGCGCCGCATGGCCCGTCCTGGCGCTGCACGACGGGGACGAGGTTGCGGTCATGGCCGTGCAGAAGGCCGACGGGGGCTCGGCGTCGACCGACGCGACCCGCCTCGCGTCCATCGTCGGACTGTCCCGCGAGCGCGACAGCGGTGAGTGACGCAGGGCAGTGACGCCTCCTTCCCGGAGGGGCCCGCTCAGCCGGTCGCGATGACGAGGTCCGCCTTGGCGCGGGTGCCGTCCCGCGCATACAGGCTGTCCTCCTGCGCCGCCCACTGCTCCCAGTGCGGCCGGTAGGCCTCTCCGTCGCGCGCGAGACCGCGCCTCCGGCGCTCGTCCCGAGGAGCCTCGAGCCAGACCCGGACCGCCGCGCACTCGCCCGCCGGCCCGACACTGCTCCCGCAGCCCTCGACGACGAGCACACCTGTACGGGGCACGCTCTTGCTGCCGCGCCAGCCGCCGCGGTCCCAGTCCCAGACCCGGTATGCGGCCGCCTCACCGCGAGCGACCGGCCCGAGCACCTGCTCGACGAGCAGCCCGACGGACTCCGCGAGTCCGTCCCAGCCCGGGTAGATCCGGTCCATGTGGACCACCGGCGCGCCGAGCGCCTCGCCCACGCCACGGGCGAGAGTGGTCTTGCCGGAGCCGCTCGGCCCGTCGATGGTGACCACCCGCACCGCCCCGCACCGGGCGGGGGCGGCGTCGAGCGCGGTGACCACCCTGGCGACGTGCGCCGGGTCGGGCGGGTCCGTGAGGTGCGACCACATGCCGGCCGAGTCTAGGGGGGTCTCCGCTGTAGAGGTCTCACTCGGCACACCCCGAACGCACCGCTCGGTCAGTCTGCGACGAGGACCAACCGCTGCAGGAGGTGCTCGAGCGTGCGAGCCGGGTCGTCGCTGAGTCCGCCGTGGACCGGGCCGGGCTGGACGATCGTGCTGCGCGGTGCGGCCAACCACCCGAACCGCCGCCCCGGAGTGAGCCGGCCGGGTGGGCCGCCCTCGCCCCGGGCCACGTGGCACACCGTCTCCAGCGCGGCCCTCACCGCCTCGAGGTCCGCCTGCGGATCCAGTGCACGGATCCGCTCATCGTCCAGGTGGAAGCCGCCGTCGATGAACTCCGCCTCCTGGCTGTAGACGACCACGCCGACATTGACGAACTCCTGGCGCTCGATGCGGGGGACGAGCCTCAGCACGACGTACTGGTAGGGGTATCCGCTCACGCCGAGCCTCCCGGCAGCCATGCGGCGGGTGCGGCGAGCCGGGCGGTGAGGTGCTCGCGGTATGCGGTCCGCACCGCCGCTGCGTCGGTCATCCAGCCCGTGGTCTCGAGCCACTCGGTGGGCACCCGGTCGAGCACATCGTCCAGGTGGGCGGCCGCTCGTGGAGCCAGCTCCTCGTGGACGGCGCCGAGGTCCCCGGCGTCGGGCAGCAGGAGGTGCTCGGAGGCGTCGTAGGCCTGCGCGGCGAAGCGGCTCGCATCGGGGGCCCGTCGCGGCCACGAGTGGTGGAAGTACAGCGCCGCGCCGTGGTCGATGAGCCACGGGCTGCCGTGCCACAGCAGGAGGTTGGGGTTGGCCCAGGTGCGGTCGATGTTCGCGGTGAGCGCGTCGAGCCACACGACACGTGCGGCCAGGTCGGGCTCGATCGGCCGTGATCCGTCCCATCCGAGGGCCCCGGGGAGCAGGTCGACGGCCAGGTTGGTGCCGGGTGAGGCGTTGAGCAGGTCCTGGACCTCCTCGTCGGCCTCGTAGCGCGCGATGGCCGTCGGCAGCGAGATCGTCGCGAGCCTGGGGATAGCCAGGCCGAGGGCGCGAGCCAGCTCTCCGACGATCACCTCGGCGACGAGGACCTTCAGGCCCTGACCGGCCCCGCGGAACTTCACGACATAGGTCCCGAGGTCGTCCGCCTCGACGACGCCGGGCAGCGAACCGCCCTCGCGCAGGGGCACCACATAGCGGGTGGCCGTGACATGGTCGAGCACGATCGACCAGCCTATGCCACGGGGGTGCGGTGAGCAGGGGACAATGGCGGCATGTCCCAGCCCGACGTCGACACACCAAGGACCGCCACCGACCCCTCGGTCGCGGTTCGAGTCATCCCCTGTCTCGACGTCGATGCCGGCCGGGTCGTCAAGGGGGTCAACTTCGTCGACCTGCGCGATGCCGGAGATCCGGTTGAGCTGGCGGCCGCATACGGATCCGCCGGAGCCGACGAGCTGACCTTCCTCGACGTCACGGCGAGCAGCGGCGACCGGGAGACGATGTACGACGTCGTGCGGCACACGGCCGAGGAGGTGTTCATCCCGCTCACCGTCGGCGGGGGAGTACGCACCGTCGAGGACGTCGACCGGCTGCTGCGCTGCGGAGCCGACAAGGTCGGGGTCAACACGGCGGCGATCGCCCGGCCCGAGCTCATCAGTGACGTGGCGGACCGCTTCGGGGCCCAGGTCCTCGTCCTCTCGGCCGACGTGCGACGGCGTCCGGACGGGTCGGTGGGCTTCGAGGTGACGACCCACGGGGGACGCCAGGGCACCGGCATCGACGCCGTCGAGTGGTGTGCCCGGGCCCAGGAGCTCGGCGCCGGGGAGATCCTCCTCAACTCGATGGACGCCGACGGGACCAAGGCCGGGTTCGATCTCGAGCTCATCCGTGCCGTGCGGGCCGAGGTCACCATCCCGCTCATCGCGTCCGGCGGTGCCGGCGCGATGGAGCACTTCGCTCCTGCGGTCGAGGCCGGAGCGGACGCGGTGCTCGCAGCGAGCGTGTTCCACTTCGGCGAGCTGACGATCGGCCAGGTCAAGGACGCACTGCGCGACGTGGGCATCACGGTGCGCTGAGAGCCGTCGGGGTCCGTGAAGGGCATCGTTGGGGAGTGGGACAATGGCGCGTGTGACCTCGAGCCCGCAGACCCTCGACCCTGATCTCGCCGCGCGGCTGCGACGCGACGACCGTGGCCTGGTCGCCGCCATCGTCCAGGACCACGACTCCCGCGAGGTGCTCATGCTCGGGTGGATGGACGACGAGGCGCTGCGGCGCACCCTCGCCGAGGGCCGGGTGACCTTCTGGTCCCGGTCGCGCCGGGAGTACTGGCGCAAGGGGGACACCTCCGGCCACACCCAGCACCTGCGCTCGCTCGCCCTCGACTGCGACGGCGACGCCCTGCTCGTCACCGTCGACCAGGTCGGCGCCGCCTGCCACACCGGCACGAGGACCTGCTTCAGCACGGCGGTGACCACCGCGTGAGCCCGCACCCCACCCCAGCCATGCGCCCCTCCGCCCCGCACCCCACCGAACCCCTGCGCCCCTCCGCCCCGCACCCCACCCTTGACGTCGGGTCCACCTGGC
>JBHEPF010000057.1:0-12165 GCA_046260445.1 Dermatophilaceae bacterium
GAGGGCCCCCACCCGACCACTGCCCTCGACCTCGACACCATGGCTCGCATCGCCGAAGAGGCCGGTCGCGACGCCGTTCTTGGTCGCGCCGACCAGCCCCCGTTGGACGCCTACCTCACCCTTCGCGCCATCCCGACCACCGACGGCATGCTCGTCACGGCCACGCGCCTGTACCAGGCGTGCTTTCGTGGCGCGCTCGACCCCGCCACCGACTGACTCAGTGCACGGGCGCGCACGCCCCTCGTCGACCGACGCTGCTCCCCAGGGGAACCCCGCCGCTCACTCGGTGAGAGGAGTCTGACAGGGCCCTGCCGTTGGCCAGCCAACCTAGTCTTGTCTCGTGATCGTCGTCGCAGATGCGTTGTTTGTGGATGCTGCCGTTCGCGCTGACTTACTTGCCGGGTGTCGGTCAGTGGTCGAGCAGGCGCGCAACACCGAAGGTTGCCTCGACTTCGCGAACTCGGCAGACCTTCTCGATCCCGCCGCATCAACGTCTTTGAGCGTTGGGCGGAGGAGGGCACGCTTGCTCGGTGACGAGGTGCCGGACCCTCAGACGATCAGAACGACGCGATCCAGCACGCGGATGTGTGCAGGAGCACCACATCACCGGATAGCACCCTCTCGTCAGGCCTCGAGGACGACCTGCCAAAGACGCATCTCTCCGCCGGCTCGGGACTCCGTGGCCTCCTCGCCTGGCTCCGCGCTCCCGGTCGAGTCCTCCCCCTCGGTCGGCGGTGGCGTGGCGGCCGGTGTTGAGGTGAGGGTGCTGCCCGTCGCGGGCTCCACGCCGGCATCCCCGGTGCAGCCCGCGAGGACCACGACTGCGACGAGGACGGTGGCACCCGGTGCGACGAGCTGTCGTGCTCGCATGCCCCATTGCGATGTCCTGACCTGAGTCGCGCTCTTTTTGTGGTTCATGCGCCGCATTCGTTGCTGCCTGCTTCTGCGGAGTGGAACCCAAGCGGTGGGCTCGGGCAGCCGCCGACACCCACCAAAGCTGTGGCCGTCCGGACAGCGCTCAGGCAAAGGTCACCGGTGTCGGCGTCTTGGACGGGCCGCGCCGCCTTCCTCGCCGAGTAGGCATCACCACCGAGCGGTCCTCTTCCACAACGGCTGTCGACGGCAACGGCGACAGATTCGTTCACAGTCGTTGACCTGACTGGGCCGAGCTCCCAGCGCAGCCTCAACGACTCCTACACCCGCCCGAGGCGAGATTGGACCAACGGCAGGACCGAAGGCTTCGACGGCACCCGGGCCGACGGCTGGGATGCGCCTGCTGCTCTTCCTTGGACGAGCCCCATCACCCGCTTGGTCCATCTTGGGGTCGGCACACCTCGGTGCTCAGGGGGCGTGGTGAGCGCGCGCTGCCACCACACGTGAGCCCGCTGATCAGCGCAAATGTCGGGATCCGGGATACGGGCGCACCAATCCGATCGTCGACCGGGTCCGAACCCGGGCGACCTTTCACCAACGATTCGGGTCGCACCATCCTGACTGCCACGCGGAGCGCGTGGGGCGGGCTCATCGGAAGGAACCACCACATGCATATCTCGCGAAGCATCCTGGCCGCACCGGCCATCGGTATCGCAGCCCTGCTGCTCACCGCCGCCCCCGCCCTGGCATCGGAACACACCTCCGGCACAGCCATGGGCGACCTGCAGCCGGTCCCCCTCAACGATGCGCCGGGCTCCGGCTCGGCGATGGTCGAGATCGACGGCACCACGCTGAGTTTCACCCTGGCCTATGCGGGCCTGCTCGCCGAGGCGCCCCACGCCGCCCACATCCACTACGCCGAGGACGCGATGAACACGTGCCCGAGCGCCGACGCGGACACGGACGAGTCGGGGACGCTCAACACCAGCGAGGGTGCGCCGTCCTACGGTGGCATCATCGTCTCGCTGAACACCGAGGGCGACACCTCCCCCGACTCCGCTCTGGCGGTCGACCGGTTCGGCGTCGGTGACGACGTCAGCTACTCCCGCGGCGACGTCCAGGTCAGCGCTGAGGTCGCCGAGGACATCCTCTCCGGCGAGGCTGTGGTCGTCGTGCACGGCGTCGACCACGACGGCTCGGGCGCCTACGACGGCGACACCGCCTCCGACCTGGACCCGTCGCTGCCCACCGAGGCCACCGACCCCGCCCTGTGCGGTGTGCTCCAGGCCTCGCAGATGACCGAGGTCCCCGCTGGTGGCGTCGACACCGGTGAAGCCGCTGTCGAGAGCCAGAACCTCGCGCTCGCCAGTGGCGGCGCTGCCGCGCTGATCGCCGGTGGCGCCCTGGTCATGGCCCGTCGTCGCACCGCGACCGACAGCTGAGCAAGGCCATCTGATGACCCAGGACGCCGGGCGGACGAGCGAGTCCCGTACCGCCCGGCGTCCCGGTTCGGTAGTCGCTGCGGTCGCCGCAGTCGTCCTGCTCGTCGGTGGGGGGACCGCGGTCGCCGTGGGGCTCTCCGGCCGGGACGCCACACCCGCACCACCCGCCCTGTCCGCTCCGACGGCGCAGACGCCATCCTCAGGACCTTCGCAGCCGAGCTCTCCCTCCGCTCCTGCGTCGGTGCCGCAGCCCGCCCCGCCTCGCTCTCCGCAGCCCACCGAATTGGCCGCACCCGTGGCCGTGCCCGTCTCGGTCTCGATCCCGGCCATCGGCGTCACCTCCGACCTGCTGCACCTCGGGCTCAACGCCGACGGGACCCTGCAGGTGCCCGAGGGAGACGACTTCAACACCGCGGCCTGGTACGACGGCTCACCCCGCCCCGGAGAGGTCGGCCCGGCCGTCATCGAGGGCCACGTCAGCAGCTCCACCCGCGGCCCGTCGGTGTTCTTCGACCTGACCCGGCTCCAGGTCGGCGACACCGTCGACGTCACCCGCCAGGACGGCACGCTCGCCACCTTCGAGGTCTACGACCTGCAGCAGTTCCCCAAGGACTCCTTCCCCACGCTCCAGGTGTACGGCAACACAGACGGCCCGGAGCTGCGGCTGATCACCTGCGGCGGCACGATCACCGAGAGCACCGGCCGCTTCAAGGACAACATCATCGTCTTCGCCCGGCAGGTCTAAACCGTGGCGCTGCTGCCCGTGGACCGCCTTACGCGGCCGAAACAGGACAGCCCAGCGCCGCACCGGCCGGACTCCTCGCGTCCCGGCCGCCCGAAGAAGACAGCAACAACGGTCCTCGTGCTCGTCGGCTTGGTCCTGGTGCTGGTCGTCTCGCTGTGGGCCGGGGGCGCACGTCCCAGCCAGGACGCATCCGTGCTGCCCGATCCCGGGGCTGTCACGCGATGGGGCCTGCCGAGCGCAGAGCTCGCCGCCAGGCTGCTCGCGGTGCTCACCATCGGCCGGCTGGTCCTGGCCGCGCTCCTGGTGCCAGCCCGTACGGTCCGAGAACCGGAGCTGGCAGGCGGCGCCGTCCGCGCCGCGGCCGGCTCGGCCGCCGCCTGGCTGCTGGCCGAGGCCGCCGTACTGGTCCTGACCGCGAGCAACCTGTACGCCGTGCCGGTCACAGACCTCTCCGTCCAAGGCCTGCTCGGGCTGCGGACGCTGCCCGTCGGCCGCTCCGCGGCCGTGGTGTCCGTGCTGCTCCTGGCCCTCGTGGCGGGCTGTGCGATCGCCGCCCGACGGCGCCACGCCTGCGTGCTGCTGATGCTCGCCCTGCTCTCCGTCATCGTCCCAGTCGTGGCCGCCGGACACTCGGCGTCGGCATCGAACCATCTGGCGGCCGTGGCTACGCTCACCGTGCACGTCGTGGCCGCGAGCCTATGGGTCGGGGGGCTCGCCGCGCTGCTGCTGCACGGGCGAAGCCAGCCATGGACCGTACCGTCGCTGCGCCGCTTCAGCGCCCTAGCGCTCGCCTGCGTCATCGCGCTCGCCCTGACCGGCTCGCTCGCCGCGGTCCTGGTCACCGACCCCTGGCGGGTGCTGCTCGGCAGCGGCTACGGGAGCCTGCTGCTCACCAAGACAGGACTGCTCGTCCTGCTCGCCGCGATGGGCTGGTGGCACCGGAAGGCCACCCTGCCCGCGCTGACCCTCGGGCGGCCACGGACCTTCCTGCGGCTCGCCGCAGTCGAGGTCGTACTGATGGGAGCCGTCCTCGCCGTGTCAATGGGCCTCTCCGCATCACCACCACCGAGCGCCGAGCTGCCCGTCGCTGCCGTAGCGGCCACGGCCGATCCCGCCCCGGCTGCTTCAGAGGCAACTCCCGATACCGACCCTCGCCCTGATGACGTGTCGCCGCCGGAGGACATGAGCGCCCACGACCACGGAGAGCTCTCCGTCGGTGTCCTCGTCGACGCAGAGCGTTTCCACGTCTCAACACCCGTGCGACCGTCCCAGCCGGTCACGGTCTACAACAGCAGCAACCTCGACGCCACCCTCACCGCACGAGACGGCTCCTTCAACGTGAACGTCCCAGCCCGCACCTTCATCACCTTCCAGGCCCCGACCCTCCCCGGAACCTACGAATTCGAGAACCAACACGACAGCGCCTTCCTCGACCTGCTCCACGTCCGGCAAGACTGACCAAAGGGTCCCGGTGTGTCCGCCGGCACGCCCCCTGCAAGGTGCGTCACTTAGCCGGGAGTGGGCGTCAAGTCGGCGGATGGCGAGACGTAGAAGTCCATGACCCTTCCGCTGGGCGCCGGGCGCGACCGGGTACAGTACATGTATCGCAGGAGGTGATCTGATGCCGCTCTCTGTTCGGCTGACCGCACAAGAAGAAGCACGTCTGGATGCGCTGGCTGCGCGCACTGGCCGCTCCAAGACCTTCTATGTGCGCCAGGCCATCGCGGCGCACCTGAATGAGCTCGAGGAGCTGTACTGGGCTGATGAGGCTGTCCGCCAGTACGAGGAATCCGGGAAGCAGTCTCGACCCGCGCGCGAGCTGTGGGATGAGCTGGGCGTGTGAGCCGCTGGGCTCTTGAGACCTCACCCCAGTTCGAGAAGGCGGCACGCAAGCTGGATCCGCAGGTGCTACGCCACGTCAAGGCCAATCTCTACGAGGTCTGCGCCCTCGACGACCCACCCTCGCGCGGAAAGGGACTGACCGGGGATCTCGCCGGCTACTGGCGGTACCGCATCGGTGACTACCGCGTCCTGGTCGAGGTCCGCGACGCTGACCTGGTCATCATCGCGATCACGCTCGGGCACCGATCCGGCATCTACTGAAAACCCGCCGCACTCCGCCGAGTGCCGGGCGCAACTCCGGCGACTGTCCTGACGTCCGCATCGCTGCGCCGCCTGCGGGCGCGGCGGTGACTAGCGCCGTTTCACGGGAATGCGGGCATTGGTCGTGTTCGGAGGGTCGCTCGCAAGGTGATCCTGAAGTTCTCCGCCGACCCGCACGATCTGCTGACCCGGGCAGTCGTCGGGGTTGTGGTGGCCTCCTGGGAGGTCGTCGTCGCTGCCTGAGTGCTGTTAGGCCCTGTTGTCCCGGCCGAGTTGGTGGGAGTCTGAGTGCATGCAACGCCGCGTGTGGCCGGGAAGCCACATCCCCCTGGGCGCGACGCCCGATGGTGGAGGCACCAACTTTGCCCTGGCCTCCCAGGTGGCTCAGAGGGTCGTCTTGTGTCTGTTCGACGAGGCGGGCCAAGAGGATCAGGTGACGCTGCGGGAGTACGACAGCGGCGTCTGGCACGGCTACGTGCCGGCAGTCGGTGTCGGGCAGCGGTACGGGTATCGGGTGCACGGCGCGTATGACCGCAGCCGGGGACTGCGGTGCAACCCCGTCAAGCTGCTCCTGGATCCCTACGCCCGGGCCTTCGACGGTGAGGTCCGCTGGGGCCGCGAGGTCTTCGACTACGACTGGAACGCACCGGAGACGATCTCCGCGCTGGACTCCGCTGACTGCATGCCGAAGTCCCTGGTCGTGGACTCGAGTTTCGACTGGGCCGGTGACGTGGCTCCGCGAACCACCTACGCTGACTCCGTCATCTACGAGGTGCACGTGAAGGGGTTCACGGCCACCCACCCGGGTGTGCCTGCGGAACTGCGCGGGACCTACGCCGGCATGGCCCATCCCGCGGCCGTGGCGCACCTGACATCGCTCGGGGTGACGGCCGTGGAACTGCTGCCCGTCCACCAGTTCATCACTGCCAGCGAGCAGGCGCGCTCCGGACTGTCCAACTACTGGGGCTACAACACGATCGGCTTCTTCGCCCCACACCAGGAGTACTCGGCCGCGGTCCAGACGGGGCGGGTCGGTGGCCAGGTGCGGGAGTTCCAGCAGATGGTTGTGGCCCTGCACGCCGCGGGGATCGAGGTGATCCTCGACGTGGTCTACAACCACACGGCCGAGGGTGACCGGTTGGGCCCGACCCTGTGCTTTCGCGGGATCGACAACCACGCCTACTACCGGGTGGATCCGCTCGACCCGTCGCGGTATCTGGACACCACGGGCACGGGCAACTCCTACAACGTCGACGACCACACCTGCCTGCGGCTGATCATGGACTCGCTGCGGTACTGGGTCAGCGAGATGCACGTTGATGGGTTCCGCTTCGACCTGGCCACAGCACTGGCGCGCGAGGACGGCGGGTTCGAACGGCTCTCGTCCTTCTTCGCCCTCATCGACCAGGACCCCGTGATCAGCCAGGTGAAGCAGATTGCCGAGCCGTGGGACGTCGGGCAGTGGGACAGCTACAGCGTGGGGGCGTTCCCGGATACCTGGAGCGAGTGGAATGGGCGCTATCGCGACACGATCCGGGGGTTCTGGTCGGGGCGCCCGGGCACGCTGCCGGATTTGGCCACCCGGGTCGCCGGGTCCTCCGACATCTATGGGCCGACCCGGCGGCGCCCGCACGCCTCGATCAACTACGTCACCTGCCACGACGGCTTCACCTTACGTGACCTCGTCTCCTTCACCCGCAAGCACAACGAAGCCAACGGCGAGGGCAACCGGGACGGGACCAACGACAACATCTCGTGGAACCACGGTGTCGAGGGCCCCACCGAGGACCCGGCGGTGGAGTCAGCCAGGGACCGGGACGTGCGGGCGGTGCTCATGACGCTGTTGCTCTCCCGCGGGGTCCCCATGCTGCTCGGCGGCGACGAGCTGGGTCGGACCCAGCGGGGAAACAACAACGCCTACTGCCAGGACAACGAGATCTCCTGGTTCGACTGGCAGCACGTCGATGAGGACCTGCTGGCATACGTCCGGCGCGTGATCGCGATGCGTCGGGCGCACCCCGTGCTGCGCCGGCGCCGGTACCTGGCCGACCCCGCGTACTCCGTCTGGTTCGCACCCGACGGCCAGGTGATGTCCCCAGCGATGTGGCAGGACCCGGCCCGGCACAGTGTGGCGGTCTTCGTGGACGGGTCCGTGGCCCCCGACCACGACCGCTGGGGGGAACCACTGCTCGACCGCAACCTGCTCGTCCTCGTCAACGGGCAGACAGATCCCGTGGAGTTCCGTATCCCCGACACCACACCAGCCGGTCGGCCGTCGGACCTGTGGCGCCTGGAACTGGACACCTCGCACCCCTGGCCCGAGCCCACGTCCAAGCCGCTGCTGAGAGCCGGGGAGACCGTGCTGGCCCCAGGCCGCAGCCTGCTCGTGCACTGGTCGGCGGGAGACCCGCTGCCATGACGGCCTGCAGCCAACAACGATCTCGCCCCAAGCCGCAGAAACTTCTCCTCCAAAGCGTCGGGTCCGACGTCCTTCGCTGCTCGGCGGAAGGTGCGTCACTCCGGCACTCGACCGTGTTGTGAAGCACTCGGACTCGTGCCTCTGCGCCGTCGATCCCAAGAGCGATTGTCTACCGTCCATTGGGTGGCATCTGGCGCATGCCCATTGGCTGCCAACCGCGTCAACAAGCGGTGCCAGCACGCCTGGCCCTCCAACGCTTGGGCTCCCCTGGCGGACGCACGCCACATTCAGACGGACCGGCTTCTTGTCAGCCACCACCGCCGGACATCGGCCCGCGGAAGTCGCCGTCGTGGCCGTAGCCGGAACGGTTCGTAGTGTTGAAGTCGACATGCTCATTCGACTCGGTAGGACCGCGACGGCGGTTCACGACATAGGCGACGAGGGCGACAACGGCCACGGCGCCAACAATCCACCACAGCATCTCCATTGCGTCTCCTAGGGCACGGCCCGCTGCGAAAGCGAGCGATCTGTCAGTGTCCACCCGCGGCCGCAGGCTCGTCTATAGGACGCGTGCACAGAGTCCAAGCGGCCGAAAGCGGCGCACCGCAGTCCTTGCGTCTATCCGCCGGCTGTCGACCGCGGGTTCCTTGGGGCCAGGACACTGACTCATCCTCTCCTCACCTGACCGACTGGTACTATTTCTTGTACCACTTTGGAGGTGTGTCATGGCTGTCACAGCTAGCGAAGCCCGCAAGAACCTGTTCCCCCTGATCGAGAAGGTCAACGACGACCGCACTCCAATCGAGATCACCTCACGGCGCGGCGACGCCGTCCTGCTCTCGCGCGCCGACTACGACGCACTGGAGGAGACCGCATACCTGCTTCGCGTGCCCGCCAACGCCAAGCGCCTCCTGGGGAGCCTGCAGCAGGCCCAAGCCGGGGAGCGGGAAGAACACGACCTGGTGCAGTGAGGCTCGTCTTCACCCCGCACGGCTGGGCCGACTACACCCACTGGCTCAGCGCCGACCGCACCACCCTCACACGAATCAACCGACTCATCGAGGACGCCCTGCGCGACCCGACCTCCGGCATCGGGAAGCCCGAACCCCTGCGCCACATGCTCTCCGGAGCCTGGTCCCGGCGCATCACCGAGGAACACCGGCTCGTCTACCTCGTCGACGACGACGACCTCGTCATCCTCCAAGCCCGCTTCCACTACAAGTAGCAATCGCGCACCTCCGGCGTGAGCTCGAGCAGCGGCGCGCCGGAGGCGAGGCGCAACCGTGACGGTATGACCCGCCGGGCCCGGGTCCCTCTCGCCGCTGATCGGTAGTCGATTAGGCTGGTTGTGGAGAAGGTGGCGGGTCATGGAACGAGCACGGGTGGCGTGGGGGGCAGCCGTGGTGCTGCTCCTGGGGGTAGGCACTGCCGGCTGCGGGCGGCCGTACCTGCACGCGGTGGAGGACGGGGTGTACGGCGCGCTGGTTCCGACGACGCAGCAGTGGGCCGACGCGCGGTCGGAGGGGATCCCGGGAGGCTTTGCCGCTCTTCGCGCCGACGGCGTGGAGCGTGTCGTGGTGCGGATCGAGGGCGAGACCGTGACGTTCGAGCTGGACGGGCAGAGCGCTGTGACCCGAACGGTGGTGCAACGCCGCGACATCCAGGACAGTGAGGGATCGGGCCCGTTCAAGGCCGACACCCAAGTCCTGGCCCTGGGGGATGAGCCGCTGGTCCTGGGCTCCCTCAGGGTCAGCGACCCGGTGATCTGGTACGCCGGCGGCTACGACAGCACCGAGGTGGTCGCGATCAAGCCGTGGGACCCCGAAGAGCGGGGGCCGATCGTCCAGTGCGCGGCCGCGGACGAGCAGTGCCTGGCGCTTCCCGTCGGCGAGATGCTGGTCGGGGACCCGATCGGTGACTACACGGACATGAAAGAGCCCGACACCGCCCAGAACCCGCTGACCGGCATCCGGGTGACCGCCACCGACATCATGTACACGCTCGACACCGGACAGCAGGTGCGCAGCAGCCGTGAGGAGGAGACCCTCATCCGGGCATGCGCCCTCTGGGAGTCGGCGGTGTGGCCGGTCCCGGCCGAGGTCGGCCTCCCCTTCAAGGATCCTGTGCTCGTGGAAACCAACTGCCCCCTACCCTCCGGGCAGCCACCCAGACTCACCGTGATGGAAAGGGTCGCGCTGCCCGTGCTCGCGCCGCTGCAGCCACAGTGGGCCGGGGACTGGTGCCAGCCCGGACCGGACTGCCTGTGGTTCCTCGACGAGGAAGGCGGCCAGGGCTGAGCACGGCAGCCTCACCCCCGACTGCCATCGTCCAGCCTGGCGATATCCGAGCGAGTGATCCCACGACGTGCCTCAGACGCAGAGTCGGGCGCCAACAAGGGAAACGATCCGCCATGAACATCCTGGCCACGGCTCTCACCGTAGCTGCCGCCCTGCTCTTCGGATTAGTCGTGATCGGCGAGGGGCTCAGCGTCTGATCAGCCGTTTCCCGATGCCCCGAAAACGGATCCGCGAGTCCATCACCTCGTCGGCGGTAGCGCGCTCCAAGCCGTGCCACAGCGCCCTAACGACCTGAGTCCCACCGCCGGCCAGTTGACCGCGTCAAACGCCGGAGATGACTGTCCTCGCGTCCCTGCGGCTCAGAGGTGATTTCTTGATCACGGACTCGTTGCCGCCATCATTCGGCGGCCTGCCGTGGACACTGGCCAAAGGGGTTCGTAATGTTGCAGCCACCGCTGCGAGGGGAGTTCGACATGCCTGGACCGGAGAAGCGCATTCCTGGGCAAAGCAATGCCCAGTACGAGCGTGCAAGGACCGACCCCAACGCGCAGTTCCTCGGCACACAGTCACTCCACGGCGGTGGGGATCCAACTTGGGTGATGCGCGCAGCCAAGGCGTTTTCGGATTGGCTCAGGCGCCGCTCGCACTGAGGTGGTCACCCAAGCGGACTGCGTCACAGCGCCGGGTGCCGATCGGCCGTGGTTGTCATTTCCATGGTGCCGATCGTGATCTCTCACGCCGTTCAGTTGTCCTATTCGAGCAGGTGGAGGTACTTGCGGCGGGCCTTCATGGCATGGATGACGAGCTGGTGGCCGCTGTCGACGGTCACGATCGCGAGCTCGAGGAGTCGGCCGCTGCGGTCGAAACCGAGGACGAACTGCTTGGCCGGCACGTCGTCGTCCGGGCGGGTCGCTGGCATAGGGGCCAGTTCTCGGCCGCGCACAGGATGTCGGCCTCGCTGATGCCGTGCTTGAGCGCTGAGGCGTTGACCTTCACGCGACGTAGGCGCGAAGGGCGGCGCGGATCAGCTCCGAGCGGGTGATGTGGTCCTGCTCGGCGCGCTCATCCACAGCGCTGAGGAGGGTGTCGTCGAGACGGACGGGCACGACTCGTGCTGGTCCGTCACCGACGGGCTTGCGTCCGCGCTAGCGCAGCTGTGCAACGTCGTAGCCCTTCTGGGCTTCGTCGGCCCACTGCTGGATCATCTCCTCGGTGACCGGAACGCCCTTGATCGTCTCCATCCCCAAAGCGCAATTCACAATGGACGGTGCCGTCATGCGCATTTCAGTCCCTTATGAGCGCGTCACTTCGGCAAAGAGGGGCTCCGTGTCAGGAAGCACTGGCCGAAGTGGCACCACCGGTGTTCGCGAGCTCGCTGCGTGAGTCTCGCCGTCGTCGCCCACCTCGCCGGAGATGACGCAGCCGCCGCCCAGGTCCAGCTCGTCCTCCCCGAGACAGCTGTCTGCTCCTCGACCAACGCCCTCAGCGACGACGAGCTTGAAACCGGAGTCACCGCCGAGGCAGGCCGCTGCGGGCCCGCCCCAGCAACGGCGGCGCCGCTGGAGCCGCAGAGCCCCGAGTCGGCTTCGACACCGGCGTGCCGACCGGCCGCAGCGGGGACCTCGTGCCCGCTGGCCTACCATTGGTCGCGCTTCGCGAGCAGGGCGCTAGCGCCTGCTGCGGGTGAGCGAGGCCAGTCAAGACCGGTGCTCGGCGCCGCTGCGGCCCGGGCGACGGCCACCGGTCTTTCACGGCTGGCGGATCGTGTGTCCGACCGGGGACAGTTCGCCCGCGAGGTGAGTCTTGTCGCCGAGCAGCTGCGACGGCCGCGGGCAGCAGCAGGGAACGATCGGACAGGCCCGTAGGACTGGATGTGGAATCGAGGCCGGGAAGCGGATGGCGGCTCAGGCCCCACCGACAGGACCGTGCCGGTTGCCAGCCCTGCCAACTCCGGTCTCGCCTCCGGTTTCGCCAGTACGGACCTCACCGTGGACGTCGCAGACTGCGGCCAGGGTGTTGTAGACGGTGCCGAACTTGCTCAGGTTGGCGTGCACGAGGTCGATACGGCGTTGAGGCTCGTCGGTGGTGATGCGCAGGTCGTAGGTGATCTCGGTGAACTTCGGTGGGGTGTCCTGGCGGTGCAGAACGACGTCGACCTCTGCCTCGGTGTAGACGAAGCCCAGCAGCGAGCCGGCGCGGGCGAGGTTCTTGAGCATGCACGCGGCGAAGGCGGCGCCGAGCAGGTCGGCGGGTCCGGGAAGCTCACCGGGTGGGGTCCCCCATCCG
>JBHEPF010000086.1:0-7964 GCA_046260445.1 Dermatophilaceae bacterium
ATCCTGGGGATCTTCCCCGCCGGGTCCGGAACGGACACGACGCTCGCGGCCGCGGCAGCGGCAGCGGCGATCTCGAAGTCCGCGCACGAGCGCGGTCCGATCCGGACGCCCTTCGGGCAGTTCGACGTCGGCGTCAAGGTCGCACTGGCGGTGGGAGAGGTCCGTTGGGATGTCCTCGACGACGCCCGGGCGTCGAGGTCGACCTATGTCGTGTGGGGCGAGGCCGTGGAGCACGCGGCCGGGCTCGCCGCGACGGGCAGCCCCGGCGACGTGCTGCTCGACCGGACCGCGGCATACCTCCTCACCGACGTTCTTCCCGTCGAGGACTGTGCGGGTCATCGCATGCCGGGGACCGCCGACACCGCCCATCCACCGGCCCCGGTGCCGACGCCGCCCCGAGCGGCGCACCCGTTGGCCGCTCGCTTCGCACCCGAGCGGCTGCTGACCTGGGACCGCCGTGGCGAGCTGCGCCCGGTCGTCACCGCATTCCTCGGGCTGGACCACGACGCGCCGATAGACGACGTCCGCCGACTCGTCAGCGACATCTTCCGTCTCATCGAGACCTACGGGGGCGTGCTGCACCAGGTCGAGCGGGCCGAGAAGGGCTGGGTCATCCTGCTGTACTGGGGTGCTCCGGTCTCCTTCCCCGGCGACGTCGAGCGGGCACTGAGCCTGCTGCTGGCGCTGCGGGCGCAGAGTCCGGTGGCGTTCCGCGCCGGGACGACGGTGGGCACCGCGTTCAGCGGGCTCGTCGGCGCCCCGGTGCAGGTCGGGTTCAGCTGCTACGGCGCGCACATCAACCTGGCCGCCAGGCTGATGGGGCTCGCCTCGCCGGGGTCGCTGCTCGTCGACTCGAGCGTGCTCGGCAACGCCACCGGCGTGGCCTCCTGGACCTCACTGGGGCATCGCCTGCTCAAGGGAGTGGGAGCCCCCGTCGAGGTCTTCGAGCTCCAGCCCCTGGCCGGAGGCGCGGTCACCCGGGAGCACCGGATCGTCGGGCGCGAGACGGAGCTGGCGGAGCTGCACGAGGCCGTCCAGCGGTCTGCCGCAACCGGCCGGCTGCATCGGGTGGCGCTGGTGGGCGAGCCCGGTTCGGGGAAGACGGTCCTGCTCGACATCCTGCGGCGGCGCGAGGAGGGCGTGAGCGGGCTGCAGTGGGCCGTGTGCCGCAGCGAGAGTCACGGCATCCGCTGGCTGCACCCGGTGCGAGACCTGCTGCGCCGGTGGTCGGGGATGTCCAGCGTCGACGACGTCACTGTGAACTCCGAACGGTTCTGGAACAGGCTCCACGGACGTGCCGAGGGCCTGCCGGGTGACCTCGGGGCCCGGCTGCTCGACAGAGGATCGTTCCTCGCCGCCCTGCTCGACCTCCCCGTCCCGGGTTCGACGTGGGCCGCCACCCCGCCCGAGGACCGGTTCGACGGGATGGTCGAGGCGGTCACCTCGCTCCTGACCGCCCTGACCGCCACCGGGACGCTCGTCCTGGTGCTCGAGGACGTCCAGTGGATGGACCCGACCTCCCGTGACCTTCTCGTCAGGGTGCTCGATGCCCTCGGCGACGACCCGGTGACCGTCATCTCGACATGCCACGAGCTCGACCAGGTGCCACACCCGGTGGACCGCGACCCGGGGCGCGTGCTCACCGTCGGCCGGCTCGACCTGGACCACATGGGGCAGCTCGCGCGGTCCCTGCTCGGCCGGACGCCCCCGCCGTGGCTCAGCGACTGGCTGCTCCGGCGGACCGAGGGCAACCCCCTCTTCGCCGAGCAGCTCGTGACGTATCTGGCCGGGGAGGGGCTGCTCGGCGCACCCGACGACGGTCCGCCCCCCGCGGACCTCGCGGTTCCACCGGACCTGCGGGGGATCCTGATCGCCCGCTTCGACCGGTTGTCGAGCGGAGCACGCATGGTCCTCGAGGCCGGGGCGGTGCTCGGGCGCCGCTTCGAGCGACACGTCCTGCGCCGGACCCTCGCCGTCCTCGGCGTCGACGGCGCCCCCGACGCCGAGGAGGAGGTCCTCGCCTCCGGGTTGTGGAGCGCCGACCAGGATGACGTGGCGTTCACCCACCGGTTGCTGTGGGTCGCGGCCACGGACATGCCGCTGACCTCGACCCTGCGCTCGCTCCATGCGGCGGCGGCCGAGGCCCTCGAGGACACTCCCGACGAGGGGACCGGTCGCTACGTCAACCGGCTGGCCATCCACCACCGCGCGGCCGGCCACCTGGCTCAGAGCGCGGGCTATGAGGCGCGTGCCTCGGAACAGGCCCTGCTCATCGGCGCATACGGCGATGCCGAGCACCACGCCGACCTCGGGCTGCGAGACCTGGACGAGCTCAAGCAGGAGGGCGGTCGGCCCCTGGCCGACCTCGAGCTGACGCTTGTCCTGGCACTGGGCTCGGGTCGGATGATCACGCGGGGGCAGTCGGCCGCGGAGACCTATGCCGCGTACGAGCGGGCGCACCCCATCACCGCGTCCCTCCCACCCACCCGCCAGAGTTTCCAGGCCCTCTTCGGACTGCGGATGGCCGCCGCCTTCCGCGGGGACCTGCGAGGGGCCACCGCCCTCGGCGAACGCGCCCTGGCGGTGGCCACGGACATCGGCGACGAGGACCTCGTCCTCGAGGCGAGGCTGATGGCCGGGAACATGGCGTTCTGGCACGGCCGACTCGATGAGGCCATCGACACCCTGCGCCGGGTGCGCGACGCTGACGTGGGCAGCAGCCACGGTGAGTTCGTCCAGCAGCGCCGGCTCACGGCGCTGTTCCCCCTGCTGCTCTCGCAGTGGCTGACCACCGGCGACCCCGGCCTGACCATCATCGCGGAGAAGGGCGTCGACGAAGCGCGCGCCCTCGGCCACCGGTTCAGCGAGGCGATCATGCTCGAGACCGCCGCCTTCCTCGCCGCGCTGTCCGGGGACGTCCCCCGAGCCCGGCTCCACGCCGGCGAGCTGCTCGACCTCGCCGAGTCGGAGCCCTTTCCGGTGTACGCCCAGATGGCGAGGGCCGTTCTCGGCTGGACAGGGGCCACCGAGAACCGCTCCATGGCTCAGGCGGAGCAGGTCGGTCTCGCGGTCCACGACCTGGCGGCGATGCGGGTCATTCTGGGTCAGACGCTCATGGAGTGCTTCCACGCCGACGCCGCGCTGGCGGCGGGCGATCCGAGCCGGGCGCTGTACGCGACCGCCTCGGCCCTGCTCCTCGCCGGGCGCACGGGCGAGACGGTGATGACGCCCCTGCTCCACCTGATGCGGGCCAGGGCCTCGACCGGTGGGGACCGGCAGGTCGAGCTCGAGCTGGCCCGCTCCCTGGCGACAGCCATGGGCCAGACCCACGTAGTCACCCTCGTCGAGGCCGTCGAGGACTCCACTCACCCGAGAGCGCACACCGACCAACAGGAGCACCGATCATGACCGAGCCACGCACCCTGTCCACCGACGAGCTCGACCTCATCCTTCAGGGGGCCTGCTTCCTCGGCTCCGGCGGTGGTGGCCCCCTCGAGCTGGGCCGACAGTTCATCGACGACATCGCGACGTCCGAGAACCCGGTGCGGGTCGTCGATGTCGCGAGCGTCCCGCCCGACGCGAGGGGCGCGATCTCCGCCGGCGTCGGGTCACCGACGGCTGCCGCATCGGGGTTCCCCTCGGACGCTGCGGGAGTGGCGTGGCGCGAGCTCGAGGCGGTCGTCGGCCACCCCTTCAGCCATATCGTCCCGGCGGAGGTCGGTGCCGGCAACACGTTCATCCCGTTCCTCCTCTCGGCCCAGACCGGACTGCCGGTCATCGACGGCGCCGGAGCCGACCGCGCGGTTCCCTCGTTGCCCCTGTGCACGTTCGCCGCCGCCGAGGTGCCGCTGGGCACCATCGTGCTCGGCAACAGTGACCTGGTCCTGCGCTTCGCCGGCTCGGATCCGGCGGCGGCGGACACCCGTATGCGGTCGCTCCTCAGCGGCGGAGCGTTCGCCGAGGACGCGGGGTCGGCGATGTGGGCCATGGACGGCACCCAGATCGCCGCGGGCGCCATCCGGGGGACGACGAGCCGCGCCCTGCAGGTGGGCACGCTGCTGAGCGAGTCGAGTGACCCGATCGAGGACGTGGCCGCCCATCTGGGCGGGTCCGTCCTCGTGCGCGGGACGATCACGGACATCGGGGAGGTGACCGGCGGCGGGTTCGACACCGGTCACGTGACGATCACCGCCTCCGGCACCAGCGCATACTCGGTCACCGTCGGCAACGTGAACGAGAACCTCATCGCCTTCTCAGGACAGTCGCCGACCGTGCTCGCCACCGCGCCCGATCTGCTCTGCTATGTGAGCGCCGCAGGTGAGGCGTTCTCCAACGCCGAGGCGGCGGCGTACCGCGATGCCGGCACCGAGGTGGCGCTGGTCGTCGTGCCCTCGTCGCCACAGATGCGTTCCACCTCTCTGCTCGACGGGTTCAGGACCGTCCTGGCCTCGGTCGGCTACTACGGGCCGCTCGTCCTCTTGCCGAACCCGGCCTGAGTGTGGGGCTCGACCGGACGGTCGGCGGATGACGAGAGGCGTCGTCCGAGGACCCAGACGATCACGGAGGCCAGGGCGACGACCGCGAAGATGACCGTGCCGTCGGTTGTGGAGGCGCCCCGCCAGCCGGCGTAGGAGAAGACGGCGGCCGGACCGACCGCGCCCACGAGCGCTGCGGCGAGCGCCGGTGTCGGACGCAGGCCGAAGGCGCCTGCGGAGATGGCCACCGTCTCGGCCACGAGCGGGATCGGCCGGCTGGCCACGATGGCCAGCACCCCCCAGCGCCGGACGAGTCCTGCGCCGCGCTCGACGTCGTCCGGTCTCACTGCCGAGGCGACGGAGCCCCTGGACCGCCGGCCGACGGCGTAGGCCACGGCGAAGCCGCCCACGCTGCCCACGACCGACAGCGCGATCCCGCCGACCAGACCGAACGTCGCTCCCAAGGCGACCATGACCACACTCGACGGCACCGGCACGAAGGCGTCGACGACGAGGAGGGTGACACCGAGGATCGCGGCGACGACGGAGACGGTCTGCAGCCACGGCCTCGGGTCCACGAGGAGCGGCACCCGGGCCCACTCGACGACGAGGAACGCGACGAGGAGGGCCACGGTCAGGCCGGTGACCATTGTCCACGCCCGCAGCCTGCCCGTCAGCATTGGTCCATCGTCGACGGCCGCGGGGGGGGCGTCAACCGTGTGCGGAACGCACGCCACCGCTGCGGCTCGCGGCAGGAATCGTTCTGCCGTACTCGCGATGTGACGGAGCCCACATCCATGGCGTCGCACCACCTCATCGTCGACCGAGTGGCGATGCTTCGTCGCGCGGGGCTCTTCGCGACGACGCCGGGACGGGTTCTCGCGGGCTTGGCCTCCCGGCTCGACGAGGTCTCCTTCACGGCCGGCCAGGTGCTCATCACCGCCGGGGCGACCGAGGAGTGGCTGCTGGTGCTCGTGGAGGGCCAGGTCGAGATCATCCGTCCCGACGGTCGGGTGCGGGTCGGCCCGGTCGACACGATCGGCGAGCTCGCCGTGCTCGATCCCGGGCCCGCATCGCCGATGTCCTGGCGATGACCGACGGATGGGCGGGGTGACCGGCGCCGTGCGCAGGTCTCCCCGCAATGCCGACATCGTCGCCGAGGGGGAGGTCGAGGTGCTCATGATCCCAAGCGAAGAGTTCGTCTCCATCTGGTTGCGACCGCTGGAGCCCCATCAGCTGGCGGAGCTGCTCGCGCGCCAGGGGTGAGGGCTCTCCGGCGGCAGGCGAGGAGCCCCTGCGAGCGACCCCGGATGCGGGGGGACGTATCACGTGCCTTGGCCGCGGCTCCTTGTGTGTAGCCATCACCGCGATGGGCACCCAACCGGAAGGGGCCGACCATGGCCAAATACGTGGGGTCTTGGTGGATCAAGGACGGCATCGACGGCCGTCGGCTCGAGGCCGAAGGCTTCGCGTCGACGCTCGGCGGGCTCTCCGAGTTCGACTGGACCCAGAACCACGGCGAGAGCAACGTCCGCGAGTCGGACTTCGTGACCACGAGCGGCGCGACCCAGCGCTCGGACAGCGTCGATGCGATGCAGATGTCGTCACACGGCTGGACCGAGGGGTTCCTCGTCTGGGGCGGCAGCGTCACGACGAGCGAGGCCGTCGACTTCGGCAAGAACGACCTCGAGGTCTTCGCGACACACGCCTGCGACCTGCTCCACCACTCGTCGAGCAACTCGGTGGGGCGATGGATCCCGGCGTTCCAACGGCTGCACTACATGCTCGGCTTCCACAACAGCTCCTACTCGGGCGGCGGCCAGAACTCCCGGGGCACGTGGTTCGCGATGTACGCCGCGTGGCTCTACTACTGGTCGGGGAGCTGGCTCTTCCGCGTCGACATGCCGGTGCGCGAGGCCTGGGCCGAGGCCAACGAGATCGTCGAGAGCAGCAACGTCCAGTGGGCCTACCTGCGTGCCGAGTCACCAGGCGCCCCCACCTACAACGAGCGGCTGCGCGTCGCCGAGACCACCGACCCCGTCACCAGCCGGTCCTTCTGGACCGCGCGCGGGACCTGCTGAAGGAGCACGTCATGCCACTGACCTTCAGGGACATCGACTTCCAGGTCGAGCTGCCCGACATTCCGGCCGCCTCACCGGTGGTCAGCCACACCCCGCCCTGCGCCAAGGACCGCGATGACACCGTCCGAGCCATCGCCGAGGTGCTCCGGATCGACCTCAAGGGCACCGCCCAGGTGCCGCACGGGTATGCCGTGGGCAGCGACCGCGGGCAGGTGGAGATCTTCGCGGCGAGCGGCGCGGTCCGTGCCCGCAACGCGGAGCGGCTCGCCGCATACCCCGACGAACGGCGGGAGTGGGGTGAGGTCGAACGCGGCGAGGACGGCACCTACCGTCTCGACGACGGGCTGACCCGGCACCTCGTCAGCCACGGCCAGGAGCTCCTGCACCGCGTCGGCCTGGCCGACGAGCCCGCCGGCATCGACGTCAGTCTCGGCCAGTGGGCCCAGCTGAACGACGATGGCAAGGAGGTGGACAGCGGCACCGGTCGTGCCACGGTTCGGTTCTCGTATGCGGCCGAGGGCATGGCGCTCATCGGTCCCGGCGCCAAGACCAACCTTCACTTCGACCCCAGCGACGACGACCGCGGCGTCGAGCTCGCGCGGATGTTCCACGTGCACCGCGCTCTCGCCGCGCGTGGTGAGGTTGCGACGCAGTCGCTGGATGAGGCCTTCTCCGGCCTGCTCGCCCAGAGCTGGTCCGGTCACGGCATCCGCGAGGGTGAGGGCCGCATCTCCATCACGGCCGCCACCTTCGGACTGCTCGCGCTGCCCGCCGACGTCGTGCAGACGTTCGCCGCACCGGCGCTCATGGTCGAGGGTGAGGTCAGCGGCGTCGAGGTCGGCAAGGATGAGACGGTGACTGTGCGCTTCGGGCAGTACCTCCCCCTCGCCCACCCCAAAGCGCTGGCCGAGGCAGGGTACGGCGGCGGCCGACTCGAACCCGGCACGGTCGTGCGCGGCCGCACCAGGGGCAAGTAGTCGCGTGGGCGGACGACCTCGTGCCGGTCGGCACGGGGTCGTCCCTCTGTCTTGCCCCCAGTGGTCGTCTGCGGTTTCTCACCAGGCGGCAGTCCGATAGGGACACCGCAGTCCTGGCGGTCGAGACTCTCGCCGAAAGCCCAACTCACCTCAGAGGCACCCCACGACTCCCCGGACCCAGCACTCCGCGGCGCTGAAGAGATCCGAAGACTGGCCATGCGGTCTCTTATCGGGGAAGCCTAGGGGGTCTGAACCCCTATCCCCCTGCTTGCAAACCCACTAGGAGTAGGCTGAAATCCCTTGTCTGAGCGTAACATTGGAGGACAGGAGTGGACAAGTTTCCCCCACAGATGCCATTCTTTCCCCCACCAGTCCCCCACAGGGAGGACCGCTGCTAATGCAGCAAGGGGTTAGAACCGGGAGGTCGAGAT
>JBHEPF010000139.1:0-18233 GCA_046260445.1 Dermatophilaceae bacterium
GTCCGGGAGTCGGAGAGCGCCTACACCTTCGACGGCCGTGATCTTGTCGAGCGACTCCGCCGCCTCCCGACCTCGGCACAGACGGTCGCGCTCGTCGGGCACAACCCCGCCGTCGAGGAGCTCCTCGAGATCCTCACCGAGGAGTGGGTCCCGATGCCGACCTCCTCCCTCGCCGTCCTCGAGCTCGAGGACTGGGCGAGTGCCGGGCAGGAGGCGGCTCGCCTCGTCGCCGCCGGACGCCCCGCGGACAAGCGCTGGCACCTCGAGCCGTAGCGGCCCGTGGTGGCTCAGTCCTCCTGGTCGTCCTCGGGTTCGATCTCGCCGTCGTTCTCGCGCTCAGGCAGCGCGGCGCAGTAGCCCTCCACCTTGTCGACGCCACCGGCCGCGGCGGCGAGGTTCCGGAACGGCGGGACACGCTCGGCCTTGGCGGCCGGGTCCTCCTGGTTCGCCCATGCCTGGCACAGACCGTATGCGGCCGGCCCCGTCGCGTCCGGCCCGCGCCCCTGTGCACGGCCGGGCCCGAGATCCCCCTAGTCCTTCTCGGCCTGGCTGTCCTGCTGGGCCCGGTCGCGCTGCGCCCAGCCGGGTGGCCCGCTGTCCGGGATGGCCTCTGCCGTCGCGCTTGCCGTGGTCTCAGGGGTGACGGGCGTGGTGTCTGCGGGTCCGGCTGACTGCGCCACCGCGATCGCGCCACCGGAGGCGATGAGCGCTCCGGCGAGGACGAGGGATGAGGCGCGCCGTCGCATACATCCAGTAGACCGCGTGCGTGCCGTTGTGGCAAGGGGTGCGGTGACCTGCGCGAACGTGTCGACGGCATCCCTCAGGTGCGCCGGACCTCCTGGATGTTGATGACGAGCAGGACCAGTCCGGCGGCCACGAGCACGCCGGCGAGGATGATTCGCCACGAGGAGATGACACCGGTCAGCACCGCCACGAGCAGGACGGCGGCGACGACGAGGATGAGCAGGCTCAGGGCCAGCACGAGCAGCCGTCGCTGGGCCGCGGCCTCGAGGACGAGGATGAGGAGCAGGGCGAGGACCACCGCCCGGGGTTCGGAGGCCCGGGTGGGCGCGATGAGGACGGCCAGCAGGATCAGGATCAGCGGGGTGCTGATCCGGGACCAGATGTTGAGCAGCCACTCCCGGCCGGTGCTGTCGTCGGGCAGCGGGACATGGCGGTGTCGCAGGTGGGCGTGTGGGTGGGTCCTGGGAGGAGGGTTGTCCCGCAGGTCCATCAGGCGCTGCCGCTCGTCATCGCGGGCGGTCAGCCGGGCGGCCAGCTCGGCGAGCTCCCGCTCCGCCGGCCCGGTGTCGCTCGCCCCACCGATGACCGCGGCGCGCAGCCGCTGCCGCTGCCGGTCCCGGTCGGCCCGCACCACCTCCACCTCGGCGTCGAGCTCCTCGACGCGCGCGGTGATGAGCTCCTGGCGCTCCTGCTCGTGCGGCACGACGACGTCCAGGGCGGTCCAGCCGATGGGGTCGCTCCAGGACTGCCGCACCGTGCCGTTGCGGTTGTAGCGGGGGCCCGCTGGGCCGCGCTCGCCCCCGAAGGGGTCGTCGGTGTCGTCACCCCACAGGCCCGTGTAGTGCCGGACCCACGGAGTGTCGTCGTCGACGAGGACCGGGCGCCACCGGTGCTCCTGTGCGTGTCCGATGGTGACACCGTCGCCGCGCTGGTACTCCACGTAGGGGATGCCGACGCCCTCCTCGCGCTCACGTCGTGACAACGGCACGAGCAGCCGGGAGACCCGACGGAAGGCCTGCACGATGGCCGCGAAACGCGTGTCGCGCACCGTGATGAGGTACTCCCCGGGCAGGTAGGCCCCGGCGTGCGACCCGAGGCCCGCGTAGACCACCGGGTGGCCGTCGACGACGTTCAGGTCGGGGTCGTCCCACCGGCGGCGCAGGTCGGCGCCCACCTCGTCGTGGGCCGAGTACGCCACCCACGCCGGGGTCGGCGGCTGGTCCCCGCTCGCCGGGGCGAGCATGATCGTGACCTGCTCCCAGTCGCCCTCATGGTCGTTGACTCCCTGAGCCCGCGACCGCCAGTCGTTGAAGTAGGAGAAGTACCAGTACTGCAGCACCACGTAGCCGGCACTGTGCAGGACCCGTCCGTAGTACGGGTGGTCGCCATGGTCGGGCCGGTCCCGGTCCAGCAGGGCGGCCGCCGACTGCGCCCCGGTGGGCACGCTGCCCCGCAGCAGCAGCGAGACCCGGCTGCCGGCGTCGATGAACCGGGCGAGGACGCCGACGCGTCCCAGCCGGCTGTGCGCCCGGAAGCGGGGCCGGTCCCGGCGCAGCCGCCAGGCGACGAGATCGGCGTTCGGCAGCGCTTCGGCGACGAGGCGCAGGTAGTGCCGCGCCGTGCGGCCGCGAGTGGCCGCCACGAGCCCGTCGAGGTCCAGGGTTCCGGCCGCAGCGACCTGCCGACGTTCCGCAGGACCGGTGCGCTCCCACAGCTCGCACCGCTCCACGAACGACTCCACCGAGGCCGGCAGGAAGTACTCGCCCTCGTTGAACCGCACGATCGGCGCGTGCTGTTCGAGAAGCTCGAGGTGCTCGGAGTCCACGATGACGACGGTACCGAAACCCGCCGGACGGGGTGGTTCGCGTGTCAGATGGCGGCGATGGTCCCGGTCGCGAGGAGCGTGACGAGGAAGCCGGCGAGCATGAGCCGGTAGACGACGAAGACCGTGAAGGTGTGGGTGGCGACGTAGCGCAGCAGCCAGGCGATGACGGCGTAGCCGATGAAGAAGGCGATGACCGTGGCCACGATGGTCTGACCCCAGGCGGCGTCGGTGTCGCCGCCGATGTCCTTGAGCTTGTAGAGCCCGGACGACATCACGGCGGGGATGGCCAGGAGAAAGGAGTATCGCGCGGCGGCCTCGCGGCGGTACCCCATGAGCAGGCCACCGCTGATCGAGGCCCCGGCGCGGGAGACGCCGGGGATGAGCGCGAGGGCCTGCCAGAGGCCGAAGAAGATCGCGTGCCGCCAGGTGAGCTGGTCGAGGGTGCGCTCGTTCTTGGCGAGCCGGTCGGCGATGAAGAGGACGACCGCGACGCCGGCGAGCATCGTCGCGGTGATCCACAGGTTGCGCAGGCCGCCGTCGATCTGCTCCTCGAAGGTCAGGCCGAGGATGGCGATGGGCAGCGACCCGACGATGACCATCCAGCCCATCCGCACGTCGGGGTCGCTCTGCGGCACCTTCTTGGCCAGGGCGAGGAACCATTTGGAGATGATCCGCCAGATGTCCTTGGCGAAGTAGACGATGACGGCCATCTCGGTGCCGATCTGGCTCACCGCGGTGAAGGCGGCTCCCGGGTCGCGTCCGTCGAAGAAGAGCTGGCCGACGATGAGCAGGTGGGCGCTCGAGGAGACGGGGAGGAACTCGGTCAGTCCTTGGACGATGCCGAGAATGATCGCTTCGAGCCAACTCACGCGGGCCATCGTTGCACAGCACGCACGGCCCGCAAGAACACCGTCAGGGGGTGACGGCAGGTCCCGAGGGCGCTAGCGTGATGAAGATGTGCGGTCGGTGTCGGGCCGGCCCCCGGACCTGGGAGATCCCATGCCACACGGAGACATCACCCACATCGACATCCCGGTCAACGACCTCGGGACCGCCTCGGCCTTCTACAGTGAGCTGTTCGGCTGGCAGATCGCCGAGCTGCCCGGCTTCGAGGGCTACCCCATGTGGCAGGCACCCAACCAGATCAGTGGAGGCGGACTCGCCCCGAGAAGCGAGGGGTTCACCCAGCCGCGCTCGTATGTCGAGGTCGACTCCATCGACGAGACCCTCGAGAAGGCGACGGCCAACGGCGCCACGGTCGTCATGGGGAAGTCGCCGATCAGCGAGACCTCGTGGTGGGCCATCTTCACCGACCCGGACGGCAACACCATCGGGCTGTATGAGGGGACCACGGACACCTCTTCGTAGCCGCGGAGCACTCCCTCCGGATCCCCCCTTGCGTCCCCTCGCCGCGCGATGCGAGATGATGGACGGTGCGGCGCGCCCGTCCGCGCCTCCCACGATCGACCATCCGAAGCACTGTCGCAGAGGAGCAACATGTCCTGACGACAGCCATGACGAGACCAATGACGACAGCGAGGACACCGCGTGAGCGACCAGACCATCGATGCCAGCAACGTCCGCCTCGGCGGCGGCTTCTCCGAGGGGGACCGCGGTCTCATCGCGGACACGCTCTCCCAGCTTCTCTCCAGGGTGGCGACGAGCGACATGCTCTGGGAGCTCGAGCTGAGCGTGAAGGACCGTGAGTCGGCGGGCCAGCAGGTCACCCTCGAGGCGTGGGTCGTGGGCAAGGACCGGTTCGTCGCGACCTCCTCCGAGGAGGACCTGCGCGCCGCGCTGAACGACGTGGGCTCCGACCTGCTCCGCCAGTTCAACAAGGCCCGGGACCGTCGCACCCCGAGGGCCAACCGCCAGAAGCGGGACTCCATCCGCGGGCAGTAGCCCAACGAAGGAGGACCCTGGGCTGCTCAACATGAGAACGACGTCGCTGCGGCCGCGCCTCCTTGCCGGGATGCTCGCCACGGCCGGGATGCTCGGTGCGTGCAGTGCCGCGGGCCCCGAGCCCGCCTCCGCCCCGGGGACTCCTGGATCCTCGGTCGAGACCGCAGCCGCGTCCCCGACCCCCACGCCCACCCAGGAGCCGGTCACGGTGACCGTTGTGGGATCCGGTGACATCCTGCCGCACCAGCCCGTGGTCAGGAATGCGAACCGCAACGCCGGAGAGGTGGCCGGCGCATACGACTTCGCGCCGATGTTCGCCGAGGTCGCACCCCTCATCAAGGAGGCGGATGTCGCGATCTGCCACCTCGAGACGCCGCTGTCGGCGGACAACAGCAACCTCGGCAGACCCGGCACCCTGATCTTCAACTCCCCGCGCGAGGTGGCCACCGGGCTGCGCAGCTCGGGTTTCGACGGGTGCGACTTCGCCTCCAACCACAGTTGGGACCTGGGGTTGGACGGCCTCGCCGCGACCATCGACGTCGTCGAGGAGGCCGGTCTGGCCTACGCGGGCCCCCAGGCCGAGGAGCCCCGAGCGCGCGAGGCGGCGATTCACGAGGTCGACGACGTGGGCATCGCCCACCTCGCCTACACCTACTCCCTGCTCAACAACTGGGGCCCGAACACCGAGGTCCCACCCGAGGCGCCGTGGACCGGCAAGGCCATGTGGCCGGTGGTCCTGGCCGAGGGGATCATCATGGACGCAGGGCGAGCGCGGGATGACGGTGCCGATCTCGTCGTCGTGAGCATGCACTGGGGTGAGGAGTACGTCGCGACCCCCACGCAGGACCAGCGCGAGGTCGCCCGCGAGCTCCTCGAGAGCGGCACGGTCGACCTCATCCTCGGCACCCACGTCCACGTCATCCAGCCGTGCGAGACGATCAACGGCCGGACGGTGTTCTACGGCCTCGGCAACTTCCTCTCGAACCAGTCCCCGGACACCACCGCGGGCCGGCTGTCCCCCACGACGCAGGAGGGGATGGTCGCACGGGCCACGTTCACCATCGACGGCGACGGCACGGTCACCTCGACCGTCGACTACCAGCCGACCCGCGTCAACCTCGACGGGCATGTCATCGAGCTCGCGACCCCGGACGTGTACCCCCAGACGCATGCGCGAACGGTCGCTACGCTCGCCTCGCTCGGTGACGGGGTATGCGACGCCACCCCGCGGTGAGCTCGGCGCCCGAGGCAACGAGCGGCTGACGTGCCGGCGGCTGCCGCGGCGGCGATGCGCTGTAAGGGTGCTCCTCTAGAGATGGGTGGATGAGGTGCTGCAGTCCTGCACTGCTTGTCTGACAAGAACCCCCAAGGCCCGGTGCCTGACCCGCAGCTCGCGAGTCATCGGGACCGTCGCCGCAACGTCAAGGGATTGCGGCTCCGGTCTCATACCTCACAGCTGTTGCACCCGAACGGTCAGGGTCAGGTCAGCGGATCTTCGGTAGTGCTTCCGCATGGGTATCAGGGTGTCGGGTCAAGGCTCCTTCTGTGGCATGAGTCACTCACTCTCCCTCCATCACCCGGTCACTGACGAGCCGACCGCCGCCCCCCGCCTGGCGACCACCCCCCGACTCGAGCTCGACGTCCATGCGGCGACCGCCGCATACGTCCGCCTCGCCGATGCCCTCCCCGGGACTGCTGTCCACTACGCGGTCAAGGCCAACCCGCATCCGGTCCTCCTCCGCGCGCTGCACGACGCCGGGTGCGCTTTTGACGTCGCGAGTCCGGCGGAGGTCCGCGCGGCACTGACAGCCGGAGCCCGGTCAGCCGACCTCGTGTACTCCAACCCCGTGAAGAAGCGCGACGACATCGCCCAGGCGTATGCGCTGGGCGCCTCCCTCTTCGTCGTCGACTCACCGCAGGAGACCCGCAAGGTTGCCGCGGCGGCCCCGGGGGCGGCCGTTCTCTGCCGACTGGTCACGAGCGGGGAGGGATCGGAATGGCCCCTCTCGCGCAAGTACGGCGTCTCCACCGCCGAGGCGGTCGACATCCTCCTCCTCGCCGCGACCCTCGGGCTCGAACCCGCCGGGGTCTCCTTCCACGTCGGCAGCCAGCAGCGCGACCCGACCGCGTGGGCTGCGCCCATCCACGCGTCGGCGCGGATCTTCGACGCGCTCCGGGAGCGCGGGCTGCGGCCTCGACTGCTCGACCTCGGCGGTGGCTTCCCCGCGAGGCTGGCGGGTGACGAGCCGCCGATCAACGCATACGGGCAGGCGATCGAGGCCGCGCTGGCGGAAGCGTTCGGCGCGGACCGGCCGGCGACGCTCATCGAGCCCGGGCGAGGCATCGTCGGCGACTCCGGCTCCCTCGTGACAAGCGTCGTCGAGGTCGTCCAGCGCGGTGGGACGCGCTGGGTGTTCCTCGACTGCGGAGTCTTCACCGGTCTGGTCGAGACGCTCGATGAGGCGATCCGCTATCCACTCGAGACGAGCAAGGACGGCGGCTCTGTCGGCCCGTGTGTCGTCGCCGGACCGACATGCGACAGCGCCGACGTCCTCTACCAGGAACAGCCGCGGCACCTCCCGCTCGACCTCGCCGAGGGCGACGAGGTGCGGATCCGGTGCGCGGGCGCCTACACGACGTGCTACTCGACTGTGGGGTTCAACGGGTTCGCCCCGCTCGCGACCGAGCTCGTCGGCTGCGGGCTGTGAGGACGACGACGCGCATCCTTGTCAGCCACGCGCTGGCCGCGACGACGATGGGGATGGCGTGGCCACTGCTGCTCGCCGCCGTCTGGTCGACCACCGGCTCGCCGCTCTGGCTGGGGGTCGCCGGGGCGGCGCGCATGGCACCCTACGTCCTCTGCTCCTGGTGGGTCGGCCAGTTCGCCGACCGGCACTCCCGCTCCGGCATCGTGCGGATGACGCTGTGGAGCCGGGTCCTCCTCCTCGCCGCGAGCGGGGTGGCGTTGTGGGCCGGGTGGCTCGCGGCTGCCGTCGTGGTCAGCGCCCTCGCCGTCGCGGTCGCCACACCGGCCTATCCGGCCCTTGTGTCGGGTCTACCCAAGGTGGAAGGGGCGCGGGCCCGCACGACCGAGTGGCTCGTGACGATCGAGGTGTGCTCGTTCGTCGTCGGCCCCGCCATCGGGGGGCTGCTCCTGGCGGTGTCGGGACTGGTGTTTCCGCTCGCCGTCATCGGGACGGCGGTCGCATGGGCGGTCATGCGTGGAGTGCAGCTGCCCGCGCCGGTCCGCAGGTCGCCGGACGGTCGGGCGGGCTGGGGTCCCGTCCTGCGGGCGAGCTCCCAGGTGCGGCGCACCGTCGGGCTGCTCGCCGCGATCAACTTCGTCCTGGCCGCTGTGGGCATCGCGCTGCTGCCGATGGCGACCGGCGACTGGGCGCGGCCGTGGTCGACGGAGACCGCGTTCGGGGTGGGGACGGCGGTGCTCGGGTTCGGCGCGCTCGGGGCGCCGTTGCTCGTGCGGCTCGGTCGTGGGCCGGTGCGGCGGACGGTCTATGGGCTCGTCCTCATGGCTGCTGCGGTGCTCGTGCTCGGACTCACCCCCGCCGTCGTGGCCGCCCTGCCGGCGCTCGCGCTCGTCGGAGCGGCTGCCGTGCACGCCGAGGGCAATGCCACCCGTCACCTCCAGGACCTCATCCCCGACGACAGCCGAGCCAGCGTCTTCGGCTTCGGGGACACCGCGATGGTCGGCGCCGCTCTCATGGGGTCGCTGTGCGCCCCCCTCTTCGCCGGGCTCATCGGCTCTCGGGTCCTCGTCGTCGCGCTCGCCGTGGTGACCGTCGGGGTCGCCGGACTGGTCCGCGGTTCCGTCCCTGTCCTCTCGCCGGCTGCACCACAGGAGGCGCCGGCGTCGGGCCTGACGTAGTCGCCTGCCCAGGGCGGGCGACCCTCGTCGCGGCAGGAGCCGACCCCGGGCCTCGGGTCCACCGACCCCGCGGCATGTGCGACGATCGGAGGCACGCTCCGCCCGGCGGGAGCATGCCCGCCCCGCGATCCGGAAAGGTCCGACCGTGGACTCCTTGTGGGCCAACATCGCCCTCGTCCTCCTCTTCATCCTGCTCGGTGCTCTCTTCGCCGCGTCGGAGATCGCTCTCATCTCGCTCCGGGAGAGCCAGATCAGGGCGCTCGCCGAGCGCGGCAGATCGGGAGCGGCGGTCGCACGCCTCACGCAGGACTCGAACCGCTTCCTCTCGGCCGTCCAGATCGGGGTCACCCTGGCCGGGTTCTTCTCCGCCTCCTTCGGGGCGGCCCAGATCGCCCCCGTCCTGGCGTCCGGTCTAGAGAACGCCGGTCTCCAGCCGAGCACGGCATACGTCGTGGCCTTCGTCGGGACGACGCTGACCATCGCCTACCTCTCGCTCGTCCTCGGTGAGCTGGTGCCCAAGAGGCTGGCGATGATGGCCGCGGAGCGGACCTCGCTCCTCGTCGCCCGCCCGCTGGACCTGCTCGCCACCGCGATGCGGCCGCTGATCTGGCTGCTGTCGGTGTCGACCAACGCCGTCGTCCGGCTGCTCGGCAGGGATCCCGACGCGCAGCGGGAGGACATCGGTCCCGAAGAGCTGCGCTTGCTCGTGGCCGAGCACAAGTCGCTCAGCGTGAAGGAGCGGGACATGGTCGTCGGCATGCTCTCGGTGGGGGAGCGCACGGTGGACGAGGTGATGACTCCTCGCACAGAGGTCGACTTCATCGACGCTGCGATGCCGATCGAGGAGGCGCGCGGCTATGTCACCGAGCGCGAGCACTCCCGCTACCCCATCACCGGAGAGGACACCGACCACATCCTCGGATTCCTCCATGTCCGCGATCTGCTGGTCCCACCGGCGACGGCACGGGTTGTGGGCGACCTCATCCGCCCGACGGTGTTCTTCCCGGGCAGCAAGCTGGTGCTCGGCGCCCTGAGTGAGATGCAGGGGGAGAACAACCATCTGGCGATCGTCGTGGACGAGTACGGCGGCACCGACGGCATCGTGACGATCGAGGACGTTCTGGAGGAGTTCGTCGGTCAGATCCGCGACGAGTACGACCTGAACGAGATCGCGTCGAGCATCTCCCTCGATGACGATGAGGTGCCCGGTCTGCTCGGTCGCGCCGACGCGGTCAAGGTGTTCGGCGTCGAGCTGCCGGAGGGCGGCTTCGACACGCTCGGTGGGTTCGTCCTCGAGCAGCTCGGGAGGCTGGCCGAGGTCGGCGACACGGTCCGGTGGGACAATCGGGTCCTCGAGGTGATCGCTCTGGACGGGCATCGGGTGGACCTGGTGCGGGTCACGACCGTGGAGACCGAGGCCGAGGCGGCTGCCGAGGATGTGTCGGAGGAGACGTCGCCTGAGCCTCCTGCGCCGGCATCTTGACCCCTAGTGACCGGTGCGCGGGACATACTCCTCGACCGGCATCCCGGCCGCCTTCCAGGCGGAGAAGCCGCCTTCGAGGTGGGCGACGTCGTCGCGGCCCATGTCTTGCAGGGCGGCGGCGGCCAGCGCCGAGCGCCAGGCGCTGCCGCAGTAGAGGATGAGCGAGCGGCCGTCGTCGAGCGCGGGCTTGTAGTACGGACTCCCCGGGTCGACCCAGAACTCGAGCATCCCGCGGGGTGCCCGGTAGGCGCCGGGCAGCATCCCCTCGCGCTCCAGCTCGCGAGGGTCGCGGATGTCGACGACGAGGTATGCGGGATCGTCGAGCAGATCGGCCACCTGCTCCGGGGTCCGCGCGGTCACCCGCTCGCTCGCCTCCTCGACGAGGGCCTTCGAGCTGCGGGGAAGGGGGTCACCGGGTTTCCTGGGCACCCCCCAGACGCTACCGGCTGCATGTCCCCAGCCGTGTTGTGCGCCTTGGGTTCCATCTCGTCGATGCTGGGTGACGGGGCTGTTGCGGGTCAGAGGTCGACGACCTCGTAGCCCCAGAGCTCGGCGCTCAGGCCGACCGGCCGGGCCTGCTCCGGTGCCCTCATTTCGTCGGTGCCAGTGTCGGCCGTGCTGTCGACGGATCCCGTGTCGTCGGCGCCAGTGGGCTTGCCGGCGCGGTCGCCGTGCGCCGCACGGAAGTCCCGCGAGGACAGCCACGCCTGGAACGACTCCTCGTCGCGCCAGCGGGTGACGACGAGCCAGGTGGTGCGGTCGTCGGTCGGGCGGAGCAGCTCGAAACCCTCGAACCCGTCCTGTCCGTCTACGGCGCCGGCGCGTGCGGCGAAGCGCCGGGCGAGCTCGTCCCCGCTGTCCGGGCCCACGGTGATGGCATTGATCTTCACGACGGTCATGGGTCCATCATCCCGCCTGTGCGACGACAGTGGCGTGCCGGCCGGCGCGCGACAGTTGCTCCTTTCGGTGAGAGGTGGTCCCCCCCGCGACGGCAATTGCGCGCGAACGGCGGGGCGTTCGGCAACTGACGGAGCAACTGTCACGCCTCGGCCCAGGCCGCGCCGGCGGCCTGGGAATAGGTGCCGGATACCCAAGGTTGAGCCAGTCAGACGCAAGTCTGGTCGCCTCGGTTTGCACCGCATACCGAACACGGCCTAACTTGAGTGTAGCCAACTCAACTTCTCACAAGGAGAGCATCGAACCATGGCACGTGCAGTCGGAATCGACCTCGGCACCACCAACTCCGCCGTCGCAGTTCTGGAGGGCGGCGAGCCCACGATCATCGCGAACGCCGAAGGCGGGCGCACCACCCCCTCCGTCGTCGCCTTCTCCAAGAGCGGCGAGGTGCTCGTCGGCGAGATCGCCAAGCGCCAGGCGGTGACCAACATCGACCGCACCGTCCGCTCCGTCAAGCGCCACATCGGCAAGGACTGGAAGTCGCCGGAGATCGACGGCAAGGCCTACACGCCGCAGGAGATCAGCGCCCGCATCCTCCAGAAGCTCAAGCGCGACGCTGAGTCCTACCTCGGTGAGACCGTGACCGACGCCGTCATCACGGTTCCCGCATACTTCGACGACCACGAGCGCCAGGCCACCAAGGAGGCCGGCGAGATCGCAGGTCTGAACGTGCTCCGCATCGTCAACGAGCCCACCGCGGCCGCCCTGGCCTACGGCCTCGACAAGGGCAAGGAGGACGAGCTCATCCTCGTCTTCGACCTCGGCGGCGGCACCTTCGACGTCTCGCTCCTCGAGGTCGGCAAGGACCCCGAGGACGGCTTCGCCACGATCCAGGTCCGCGCGACCAACGGCGACAACAAGCTCGGTGGTGACGACTGGGACTACCGCGTCGTCCAGCACCTGCTCACCATGGTCAAGAACAACACCGGCGTCGACCTGTCCAAGGACAAGATCGCGATGCAGCGTCTGCAGGACGCCGCCGAGCAGGCGAAGAAGGAGCTCTCGTCCGCAACGAGCACCAACCTCTCGCTGCAGTACCTCTCGATGAGCGAGAACGGCCCGATCCACCTCGACGAGACGCTCACGCGCGCCCAGTTCGAGCAGATGACCAAGGACCTCCTCGACCGCGCCAAGCAGCCGTTCCACAACGTCATCAAGGACGCGGGCATCTCCCTCTCCGACATCGACCACGTGGTCCTCGTCGGTGGCTCCACCCGGATGCCGGCCGTCTCCGCGCTGGTCAAGGAGCTCACCGGCGGCAAGGAGCCCAACAAGGGCGTCAACCCGGACGAGGTCGTCGCGCTCGGCGCGGCCTTGCAGGCCGGTGTCCTCAAGGGCGAGCGCAAGGACGTCCTCCTCATCGACGTCACCCCGCTCAGCCTCGGCATCGAGACCAAGGGCGGCCTCTTCACCAAGCTCATCGAGCGCAACACCGCGATCCCGACCAAGCGGTCCGAGGTGTTCTCCACCGCCGAGGACAACCAGCCCAGCGTCCTCATCCAGGTGTTCCAGGGTGAGCGGGAGATCGCCCAGCAGAACAAGGCGCTCGGCACCTTCGAGCTCTCCGGCATCGCCCCGGCCCCACGCGGAGTCCCCCAGGTCGAGGTCACCTTCGACATCGACGCCAACGGCATCGTCCACGTGACGGCCAAGGACCGCGGCACCGGCAAGGAGCAGAAGATCACGATCTCCGGCGGCTCGGCCCTCTCCAAGGAGGAGATCGAGCGGATGGTCAAGGACGCCGAGGCGCACGCCGAGGAGGACAAGCAGCGCCGCGTCGAGACCGAGGCTCGCAACACCGGCGAGCAGCTCGTGTACTCCACCGAGAAGTTCATGGCCGACAGTGGCGACAAGGTCTCCGACGACCTCAAGAAGCCGGTCCAGGACGCCCTCGAGGACCTCAAGAACGTCCTCAAGACCGACTCGGGTGCGAGCGTCGAGGACATCAACGCCAAGATCGACACCCTCAACGCCGAGTCCCAGAAGATGGGCACGGCCGTGTATGCGGCAGCGGCTGAGCAGGGCGAGTCCGGTGACGTGCCTGGCGGCGAGGCCGGCGACTCGGCCCAGGGCGGGGCCACCTCCGACGGCAGCGACGCGGGCGGCTCCGGCAGCGACTCTGACGACGATGTCGTGGACGCCGAGGTCGTCGACGACGACGAGGGGACCAAGTGAGCGAGCGCCCTGAGGCGTCCTCCACCGGCTCCGACCAGCAGGCCACCGAGTCCGGGGTCACCGAGTCCGGGGTCACCGACGAGGTGACCCCGGACCCCGGGGCGGCCGAGGCCCAGGAGGTGCCCGCCGAGGATGCCCTTTCGGGCGCCGCAGCGTCCCGGGGCAGCGACGAGGACCTCAACACCGAGGCGGTCAACGACCCGGCGGAGAAGCCGGCCGCCGCCTCCGCCGGGAGCGGCAGGGTCGGGAGCGACGAGCACCCGGACACCCGGGTTGCGCGCGAGCGGCTCGAGGACCTGCAGCGACTCCAGGCCGAGTACGTCAACTACAAGCGCCGTGTCGACCGGGACCGTGCCCTGGTCCAGGAGAGGGCTATCGCCGACGTCCTCGACTCACTGCTCCCTGTGCTCGACGACATCCACGGTGCCCGCGAGCACGGAGACCTCGCCGACGGTCCCTTCGCCGCCATCGCCGACAAGCTCGAGGCCAGCCTCGGCAGGTTCGGGCTCGAGCGCTTCGGCGGCCCGGGCGAGGCCTTCGACCCCACGGTCCACGAAGCGCTGCTCCACACCCAGTGGGACACTGCGGTGACGCCGGTCGACCCGTCGGCCACGACCGTCGTCCAGGTGCTCCAGCCGGGCTACCGTACTGGTGAGCGGGTCATCCGTCCGGCTCGCGTGTCGGTCGCGGATCCCGAGTGACCTGAGCGCGACCGACCAGAACGACTGCCTGACGACCACCGCTCAGCCCTACCACCGCATACCCCGGACAGACTGACCGAACACAGAGAGGAGGCGATGCCGATGGCAAGCCAGGACTGGTTCGAGAAGGACTTTTACAAGATCCTCGGCGTCCCCTCCACCGCGAGCGAGGCCGACATCAAGAAGGCCTATCGCAAGCTCGCGCGCAGCCACCACCCGGACAAGAACCCCGGGGACGCGGCGGCCGAGCAGAAGTTCAAGGATGTCGGCGAGGCCCATTCAGTGCTCTCCAACAAGGAGCAGCGCAAGGAGTACGACGCGGTCCGCCAGATGGTCAGCGGTGGAGCACGCTTCACCGCCGGCGGTCCGGGCGGCCACGGTGGCAGCGGCGGCTTCGAGGACATCTTCTCCGCCTTCGGGGGCGGCGAGGGTGGCCGGGTGCGGTTCTCGACCGGCGGTCCCAGTGGGTATGCCGGGGGCGGCTACGGCGGTCAGGGTGGGGACATCAACGACATCCTCTCCCAGATGTTCGGCGCAGGCGCGGCCCAGCGGGCAGGTGCACCTCCTGGTGGGTTCGACGCGTATGGCGCCCCCCGCGGTCCTCGCAAGGGCCGGGACGTCGAGGCCCGCACGTCGCTCGGCTTCCGGGACGCCGTCGAGGGCTCGACCGTCACACTGCGCACCGCGAGCGGCGAGACCGTCACGACCCGCATCCCCGCCGGGGTCAAGGACGGACAGACCATCCGGCTGCGGGGCAAGGGTGAGCGCGGCGACCCGGGCGCCGACCGTGGTGACCTCCTCCTCAAGGTGAGTGTCGAGAAGCACCCTGTCTTCGCGCGAGAGGGCGACAACCTCACCATCGACCTGCCGGTCACCTTCCACGAGGCGGCGCTCGGCGCGACCGTGAGCGTCCCGACCCTCGACGGCCGCTCGGTCAAGGTCAAGATCCCGGCCGGCACGCCCAGTGGCCGGGTCCTGCGGGTCAAGGGCCGGGGGGTCAAGGCGGCCAAGGGCCACGGGGACCTCCTCGTGCGAGTCGCGGTCACCGTGCCCACGGAGCTGTCCGACGACGCGAGGGAGACCCTCGAGACCCTGCGCCACCAGCTCGGCGAGGTCGACCCGCGTGCCGACCTCGCTGCGAAGGCCCGAGGCTAGGTGGTCCCGATGACTCCCTCGTTGCGGCTGACCGCCCGGTCCGCGTTCGACCCTGACGACGACGCTCCCGTCTTCGTCATCTCGGTGGCCGCCGAGCTGGCCGGGATGCACGCCCAGACCCTGCGGCAGTACGACCGCCTCGGTCTGGTCACCCCGTCGCGCACCCGTGGTGGCGGCCGACGGTACTCGAGCCGTGACGTCAGTCTCCTCCGCGAGGTTCAGCGGCTCTCCCAGGAGGGAGTCAGCCTGTCCGGCATCGCGCGCATCCTCGAGCTCGAGCAGCGGGTGGCCGACCTCGAGGACCGGCTCGGTGAGGTGACGGCTCAGCTGCGCGCTGCGCTGAGCCCGCACACCCACCGCATCTTCTCCGTCTCATCGTCCGGTGACGTGTACGCAGCCCGGTTGGGTGAGCGCCCGCGAGGGCGTGACTCTCGCGCCCTCGTCCTCTGGGAGCCGGGCGGACGACGCTAGCCGCGTGCACCCTTGCGGGTGTGTCGGGTGCCCCCAACTCGGCACATCCTGTGTCAGTGCCGGATGTGATGCCCTGATGCAGCGCTTCGAAGAGGGCTTCCTCATCGGTGGCCGCAATCTCCTCGAGAGCTTCGTCGCCAGTGGGGGGATGGGCGATGTCTGGAGGCTCGCGACGATGTCCTCGGCCGCATCGTCGCGGTGAAGATCATGCGTCCGGACAGCTCCAGCGAGGCCGTGTTCGCCCAATGGTTCCATGAGGAGGCTCTCCTCACTGCCGGGTTGTCCCATCACAACATCGCCACCCTCTTCGACTACAGCACCGAGGGCGAGATCGCCTATCTCGTCATGGAGTTCGTCGAAGGAGTGCCGTCTCGACCGCGATCCGCGACCACGGCGCCTTCGACCCGGCCGGGGTCCGCTCGATCGTCGGCCAGATGGCGCTGGCCCTCCATGCCGCCCACGACGCCGGAGTCGTCCACCGCGACACCAGCGGTGAACATGTCAGGGTCAGCGAGCTAGCGGCGCGAGGCGAGCGTCTCTGTGGCGTGGGCGACGGCTGCGGTCGTCGTCCTCAGCACGTCGGGGTCGACGTTGGCGATATCGTCGGCGACGGTGTCGTGGTTGGGGTCGTAGGGAATGCCCGCGGTGCCGCCGAAGAGCTCGGTCTCCTCGACGGTCTTGGTGCCCGAGCCGCCCGTGGACAGCCCTGTCGACGGGACCCCGTTCTCGATGAAGGCCTGTGCGTCGGAGTCCGCGGGCGGGGTGGCCGCGACCCAGGGCTGTCCGATCGAGTCGAGGTGGTCGGCCAGGACAGACCCCGCGCGCTCGGCGTCGTGGACCGCGATGGCGTGGTTCGGCGAGCCCACCGTGTCGACGTCGATGTAGACCTCGATGTGCTGCCGCTCGTCGGGTGCGTCGGCGACGAGGTCCGCGACGTAGTCACGCGAGCCGAGGTTGCCGAGGTCGGAACCGCCCCACCAGGCGAACCGGACCGCATTCTGCCGCGGGCCGGTCGCGGCGAGCCGGGCGGCCGTCTGAAGAAGAGCCGAGGTGCCGCTGCCGTTGTCGTTGATGCCCGGGCCCATGTCGCCTCCGTCGAGGTGCGACCCGAGCATGACGACGCGGTCGGTCCGGCCCGACTCCGTCTGCGCGAGCACAGAGAAGCTCTGCCGTTCCTCGACGACCTTGTCCAGCGCCAGAGTGAGCACCGCGTCGTCCGGCAGCCCTGCCAGGACGCGACCTGTCTCCTGCGTCACGCCGACCGTGGGGACGTGGTCGTCAGGATGTCCCCCGAGGCTGCCGATGAGCGAGCCGGCGGTGGTGTTGTGCACGATGAGGGCGACCGCCCCGGCCTCGGCTGCGGCGGTCGACTTCTCCGCGAACAGGCACGACCCGCGAGCCACCAGAGCGATCTGGCCGCCCGCATCGACGCCCGCCCAGTCCTCCGCTGTACACCCGGTTGGTGCGCCGGCGGGAGTGGTCAGAGCACCGCTCACTCCGTCCGTTGTGGTGCCGGGGCTCTGGGACATCGGGGCATGCGCGACGGCTGTGGTGGTCTGGCCGACGGTGCGTGTGAGCGAGGTCGAGCGGACCTCCTCGTAGGTGAAGGAGAAGGGCTCGCGCCACGGGGAGTACCCCGCCGTGACGAGCTGCTCCTCGACGTAGCGTGCCGATGCCTCATATCCCGAGGTGCCGGCCGCGCGGTTACCGCCGTGGGCGTCGGCGATCCTCTGCAAGGCTGTGAGGTGGGTGAGTGCGTCTGCGATGTCGCTGGACCGGCCCGGCTCGGTCTCAGCGTCCTGCGCGGCACCACGGTCGGGCGGCGCGGCGATCTCACGCGCGGTCGGCGTGTCCACCGCGGGCGGAGGAGCCGGCTCGGGCAGGATGATGGCGTGGGCGGGGGCCGCCGCTCCGAGTGCGAGCGCAGCGCCGGCCACAGCAGTGGCAACGGTGCGTCGAGTCGACACGGGGCATCCTTTCCTTCGGCAGTGGTGCGTGACGGCTGCGGCGTCGCGCTGATCAGGCGTAACAGGCGTCTGGTCAGGTGAAACGAGCCGATCATCGACGATAGCCCCTCCACCTGAGAGTGTGAAGTCGACCAACGTTCGACTTCGAACGGATGTTCCGAGCCCGTCTGTCGCATCCTGCCCGCGCGTGTGTCCGCACCGTCACCCCATCCGCCTTCGCTGTGGCCCTCCGCTGTGGCACAGTACGCATCGTGACCGTGCACCTCATCGTTCTCCCCGAACGGGACCCCGCAGAACGGATCGCAGCAGAGCTTCGGGACGAAGGGTTCACAGACGTGCGGGTCGAGCGTGAAGCACTCGTCGGGGAGGATGACGCCGAAGCGGTCGAGTGGGCCGTGCACGTGCGCGAGGACAACGTCCTCGACGACCCGGGCAACGCCACCGAGAGCGGCCTGCGGGAGCGGTTCGAGGCGCTCGCCGCGGAACACGACGGCTGGTATGACAAGCCGGACGCCTGAGCGCGGCTAGAGCGCGGACCATCCCTTGCTCGCCACCATGACGCCGATGACGATGACGATGACGATGACGACCGCGTCGTTGTGGGCGACCAGCCAACCGCGAGCGGACTGGAGCGGCCCGACGATGCGCGCACCGAACACGAGGCGAAGAACGACCGGGAGGGCCACCATGCTCGCTGCCCCGATGGCGAACAGGAGCACGGCAGCGGCAGAGCGACCCGTGCCGAGCGCCGTGGACCCGACGGCGAGGTAGCCGCCTCCGTTGGCCGGCGGGACGAGCTCAGGGGCGACTTCACTCACGCTCCCACTCTCGAGGACGCCGGCGGCGCCCCCCTCACCCTGAGCGGATGGGTGGGCGGGGTGCGTCACACGGTGACGGAGTCCTCGCCGACCGCGCTGCGCTGACGGCTTCCCAACGCAACAGCGATCACCGTGACCGCGCAGATCCCGGC
>JBHEPF010000140.1:0-18777 GCA_046260445.1 Dermatophilaceae bacterium
TCGCCGCCATCATCTTCGCCTTCGCGGTCCTGTTCGCCATGTCCTTCATCGGGTCGGCCGGCTCGAGCACCTCTCTGCGGGCCCGACGGCGGGCCCGACGCTCACGCGCGGAGTCCACCGCATGACCACAGACCACGGCGCAGGCGTCACTGTCCAGCTCACCGCACTGCGCCGCACGTATGCCGGGGTGAACGCCCTCGACGAGTTCACTCTGCACATAGAGCCGGGCGAGTTCGTCGCCCTGCTCGGCCCCTCCGGATGCGGCAAGACGACGGCCCTGAGGTGCCTCGCGGGCCTGGAGGACCCCGACAGCGGCACGATCGAGGTCGCAGGTCGGGACGTGACCGCCATCGCGACGAACCGGCGCGACATGGGGATGGTCTTCCAGGCGTACTCACTCTTCCCGCACATGACGGCCAGGCAGAACGTCGAGTTCGGACTCCAGCTGCGCGGCCAGAACAAGGCCATGCGGCGCTCCCGGGCCGGCGACATGCTCGACCTCGTCGGTCTGTCAGTCCATGCGGACAAGTACGCGCACCAGATGTCCGGTGGACAGCAGCAGCGCGTCGCCCTCGCCCGCGCCCTGGCCATCGAGCCTCAAGTGCTACTCCTCGATGAGCCCCTGTCCGCACTCGACGCCAAGGTGCGCACCCAGCTGCGCGACGAGATCCGCCGGATCCAGCTGGATGTCGGCACGACGACCCTGTTCGTCACCCACGACCAGGAGGAGGCGCTCGCCGTCGCCGACCGGGTCGGTGTCATGAGCGTCGGCAGGCTCGAGCAGCTCGCCGCACCGGCTGAGCTGTACTCCGCGCCCCGCACCCCGTTCGTCGCCGACTTTGTCGGGCTGACCAACCGGCTGCGCGCCCGGGTCGACGGCGAGCTCGCCCATGTCCTGGGCGGGACGGTGCCTCTGCTCCCAGGCTCGACCGACGGGCCGGACGGTGTGCTCCTGGTTCGCCCGGAGGGCATCCTCATCGAGTCGGTGCCGAGCGATCAGGCCACAGCCACCGTGGTCAGTGCGAGCTTCTTGGGGGGCTACGGACGCGTCATCGCCGAGAACCCTGGAGGCGAGCTGATCACCGTGCAGGTCAGGAACACCGCGGTGACCGCCTTCCGCCCGGGCGACCCGGTGCGACTGTCACCCCGTGGGGACCCAGCGCTGGCCGTCGCGAGCTGACCCCGCACACCCGACCCGACCCGCCCCTGAAGGCGTAGTTTGGTGAGTGTGCACCCCATCGAGATGCGGGAGACGACGAAGCGGTTCGGCACGACGGTCGCGCTCGACCGGCTGACCCTGGACGTCGCCGAGGGTGAGATCCACGGTTTCCTCGGGCCGAACGGCGCCGGCAAGTCGACCGCGATCAGGGTCCTGCTCGGCCTGCTCAAGGCCGACTCCGGCACCGCCCGCCTCCTCGGCGGGGACCCGTGGTCCGAGGCGCCACGGCTGCACTCCCGCCTTGCCTACGTCCCGGGGGACGTCGCGCTCTGGCCCAACCTCACCGGCGGCGAGGTCATCGACCTGCTCGGGCGGCTGCGCGGGGGCCTCGACGAGCGACGCAGGACGGCACTGCTCGAGCGCTTCGACCTCGACCCGACCAAGAAGTCGTCGACCTACTCCAAGGGCAACCGCCAGAAGGTCGCTCTGGTCGCCGCCCTGTCCTCCGACGTCGAGCTGCTCCTGCTCGACGAGCCGACGAGCGGCCTCGACCCACTCATGGAGGCGGAGTTCCGTGCCGTCCTGACGACCGAGCGTGACCGCGGGCGGACCGTGCTGCTGTCGAGCCACATCCTCCACGAGGTCGAGCAGGTCTGCGACCGGGTCTCGATCATCCGCGCGGGCCGTGTGGTCGAGACCGGCACTCTTGCCGAGCTGCGTCACCTCACACGCACCGCGGTCGATGCGGTGCTCTCGGTCCCGGCGCCGCCTGAGCTGCGCAGCGCCCCGGGCGTGCACGACGCCGTCCTCGAGGGGCCGCGGTTCCGCTGCCAGGTCGACGACACCGAGCTCGGCGCACTCCTGGGACGGCTCTCCGCTCTCGGCGTCGTCTCGCTCACCTCGGCGCCGCCCACCCTCGAGCAGCTGTTCCTGCGCCACTACGACACCACGGGGCCCTGATGCCCGGCCGGCTCACCGGGCTGGGCGCACTCGTCCGGCTCACCGCGCGCCGCAACCGGTGGTTCTACCTCGCGTGGGTGCTCGGGCTCGCGGCGGTCGTCCCGGCGACGGCCACCGCATACGAGACGATCATCGACCCGGACAACGCGGACCTGCTCATCGCGACGATGTCCGGCAACCCGACCATGCGCGCCATGCTCGGCCCGCCGACCGACCTCACGACCGCAGGCGGGTTCACGGTGTGGCGCGTCGGCACCTTCGTCGCCACCATGGCCGGGATGATGGCCGTGCTCGGGGTGGTGCGCTCGACCCGCGCCGAGGAGGAGGAGGGCCGCGTCGAGCTGCTCCGCTCCGCCATCGTGGGACGGGACGCCCCGCTCCTCGCCGGCGTCCTCGTCGCTCTGGGCGCGGCCGCTGTCCTCGGCGGCCTCATCGCCCTGTCGATGACCGCGGTCGGCACAACCGCGACCGGGTCCTTCGCCTTCGGGGCCGGCATCGCCCTGGTCGCCATGGTCTTCGTCGGCGTCGCAGCCGTCACCGCCCAGGTGTCCGCGACGGCCCGGTCGGCGCGCGCCGCCGGGCTGTGGATCCTCGGCGCCGCGTACGTCCTGCGCGCCCTGGCCGACGGTTCGGCCGACGGCAGCGCGATGCGGGACTGGTCGTGGGCCTCCCCCCTGCAGTGGATGGCTCTCACCCGACCGTATGCGCAGGAACGGTGGTGGGTCCTCGCACTGCCAGCGGTGGTCACCGTCGTCCTCACGGCCATCGCAGTGGTGCTCGAGGGGCGCCGCGACCACGGTGCCGGGCTGCGCGCCACGCGGGTCGGCCCGCCACGGGCGAGCCTGAGTCTCGGGTCCTCTCTCGGGCTGGCCTGGCGGCTGCACCGCGGGTCCGTCATCGGCTGGACCCTTGGCATGGTGCTCTTCGCCCTCGCCATGGGCTCGCTGTCGACCAGCTTCGCAGACATGCTGCGCGAGGCGCCTGCGCTCGAGGAGGTCTTCCGCCGGATGGGCGGCGGAGCCGAGCAGCTCACCGACGCCTTCTTCGTCGCGATGCTCGGCATCGTCGCGGTCCTCATGGGCGTGCTCGCGGTGCTCATCTTCCAACGACTCGCGACCGAAGAGCGCAGGGGCCACGCCGAGAGCATCCTCGCCACGTCGGCGACCCGGCGCAGCCTGCTCGGCTCGCACCTGCTCCTCGCCGCGCTGGTGCCGGTGCTGCTGCTGGCTCTCGTCGGCGCCCTCCTGGCCGTGGCGTACGCCCGAGACACCGGCGACTGGTCCCAGGTGCCGCGGGTGGCCGGCGCCGCGCTCGGCCTCGCTCCCGGCGGCCTGCTCGTCCTCGGGATCGCGGTCCTGCTGCACGGCTGGGCTCCGCGGTGGTCCTGGCTCGTCTGGGGCGTCATCGCGTGGAGTCTCTTCGTCGTCTGGGTCGGGGCGACGCTCGGGCTGCCCGAGTGGCTGACCCGGATCACCCCCTGGGCGCCGCTGCCGCAGCTCCCGGTCGAGTCGATGAGCTGGCCGATCGTCCTGGGTCTGTCGCTGCTCGCCGCCGGACTCGCCGTCCTGGGAGCGCTCGGCTATCGGCGTCGGGACATCACCTAGCCGGTCAGTCGCTAGGCTCCTGAGCGTGACCGAGCATCTGAGTCCCGACCTGTCCGACCCCTCGACCGACCCGAGGGAGGTCGCCCGAGCGGCGGCCCGGGTCATCGCCGAGCGCAGCGGCGCCGACCACCACGATGTCGCCCTCGTCCTCGGATCCGGGTGGGGGGAGACGGCCGACCGGATCGGCGAGACCCTCGCCGAGATCGACCACACCGACGTCCCCGGGTTCGCCAGGGCCGCCGTCGCCGGGCACAGCGGCACCATGCGCTCCGTCGCGATCGGTGACACCGGCCGCCGCGCGCTCGTCTTCGGCACCCGGACCCACCTCTACGAGGGCCGGGGAGTGCGTGCCGTCGTGCACGGAGTCCGCACCGCTGCGGCAGCCGGCTGCTCGACGGTCGTCCTCACCAACGGCTGCGGCGGCCTGCGTGAGGAGTGGCCAGCCGGAACTGCGGTCCTCATCAGCGACCACATCAACCTCACGGCGACCTCTCCGCTGGAGGGTGCGACGTTCGTCGACCTCACCGACCTCTACTCGTCGCGACTGCGCGCCATCGCCCGCGAGGTCGACCCCGACCTCGACGAGGGGGTCTACGTCCAGTTCCGCGGCCCGCACTACGAGACGCCCGCGGAGGTGCGGATGGCCGGCCGGATGGGCGGGGACCTCGTCGGCATGTCGACGACCCTGGAGGCCATCGCCGCACGAGAGGCCGGCCTGGAGGTCCTCGGGATCTCGCTCGTGACCAACCCCGCCGCCGGCCTGGGAACCGTGCCCCTCTCGCACGAGGAGGTCATCGAGGCCGGTCAGGAGGCCGCCGACCGCTGTGGGGACCTGCTCGCGTCCATCGTCGGCCGGCTCTGACGAGGACACCATGAGGAGGAGGACACCATGACGTATGCGGGGGCACACCAGAGCGGGTCCCTCACCGAGGACGACACCCGCGCCGAGCTCGTGCAGGTCGCCCGGGCCTGGCTCGCCGACGACCCCGATGAGGACACCCGGGAGGAGCTCGACATCCTCCTCGCCCGGACGGAGGAGGGCCACGAGGCCGCTCACGCCGACCTCCTCGACCGCTTCTGCGGGATGCTCGAGTTCGGCACTGCGGGCCTGCGCGGCCGGCTCGGTGCCGGGCCCAACCGGATGAACCGGGCCGTCGTCATCCGGGCGGCCGCCGGGCTGACCGCCTACCTCAAGGAGCGGCTCGAGTCCCCCTGTGTCGTCGTGGCGTTCGACGCGCGACGCAACTCCGACGTCTTCGCCGAGGACACCTGTGCGGTCGTCACCGGGATGGGTGGCCGCGCCATCCTCTTCCCGCGACCCGTCCCGACGCCGGTCCTCGCGTATGCGATCCGTCGGCTGGGCGCCGACGCCGGCGTCATGGTCACGGCCAGCCACAACCCTCCGGACGACAACGGCTACAAGGTCTATCTCGGGGACGGCTCGCAGATCGTCTCCCCGGTCGATGCGCAGATCGCCCGCCACATCGGCCGCGTCGATGCCGTCTCCGACATTCCTCGCGCCGAGGATGGCTGGCTCGTCGCCGAGGAGGAGGTCCTCGACGACTACGTCGAGCGGGCCGTGGCCGTCCTCGACCCGACGAGTCCGCGCGAGCTGTCGATCGTCCACACCGCCCTGCACGGAGTGGTCACGGAGATGATCCAGAGGGCATTCACCACAGCAGGCTTCCCGGAGCTCCTCACGGTCGCGAGCCAGGCTCAGCCCGACCCGGCCTTCCCGACGGTCCCCTTCCCCAACCCGGAGGAGCCGGGCGCCATGGATGCCGCGATCGAGCTCGCCGAGCAGACCGGGCCCGACCTCGTCATCGCGAACGACCCGGACGGCGACCGCTGCGCCGTCGCCGTCCCCGGGCCCGGCGGATGGCGGATGCTCCGCGGAGACGAGGTCGGCGCGCTCCTGGGCGCCCACCTCATCGCGCGCGGCGTGGACAGTGGTGCCGTCCTGGCCAACTCGATCGTCTCATCCCGGCTCCTCGGCGCGATGGCGACCAACGTGGGCCTCGCTCACGTCGAGACCCTCACCGGCTTCAAGTGGATCTCCCGGGTGGAGGGCCTTCGCTACGGGTACGAGGAGGCACTCGGCTACTGCGTCGACCCCGACGGCGTCCGCGACAAGGACGGCATCACCGCGGCGCTGCTCATCGCCGAGCAGGCGGCGACCCTCAAGACGCACGGCCGGACCCTCAGCGACGTGCTCGACGACCTCGCACGCACCTACGGCGTCTACCTCACCGACTCGTTCTCCGTGCGGGTCGAGGACCTCTCCCTCATCGAGCGGGTGATGTCCCGGCTCCGTCAGGACCCGGCGACCGACATCGCCGGGATCACCGTGGAGCGGCTCGACGACCTGGCGCGCGGCGACGGTGGCCTGCCGCCCACCGAGGGACTGCGCTATCTCCTCGCCGACCGAACCCGCGTCATCGTGCGGCCATCCGGGACCGAGCCGAAGGTGAAGATCTACTGCGAGGTGATCGAACCGGTGAGCGACGACCTCGCCTCCGCCCGGTCGCGCGCCCGGGCCCGGATGTCAGCGGTGCGGGAGACGATGGAGTCACTCACCCGACCCGACGACGAGACGGAGAGCGCCACCATCGACGAGACGACTGCGACCGCGGAGACCAGGGAGACCACGGAAGGAAGACCTCCCTCGTGAGCACCTCAGGAGGGTGGGCCGCACCTGGCCAGGGGCCGACACAGCCCGACCCGACCGGGCAGCCGGGCAGCCCGCACGGCGGCCCTGCTCCGACGCCTTCTCCTGCGACGGGCCCGACCGGCGATGCGCCGCCGTCCGCGCCACCGCATACGCCTCCGGGCCCGCAGGGCTGGCAGCAACCCCGTCCGGTGACCTACCAGCCAGGCGTCATCCCCTTCCGGCCCCTCGGTCTGGGGGACATCTACAGCGCCGCCTTCAAGATCATCCGCGGCAACCCCGCGTCCACGGTGGGAGTCGCGCTCGTCATCGCCCTCCTCGCGCTCCTTCCGACCACGCCCCTGGGGCTGTGGGTGGCCAGGCAGGGATCGGGCGACTTCCTCGACCCGGAGGCCCCCCTCGGCGAGTCGACGGCGACCGATGCCGTCCTCGTGACCGGTGGGCAGCTCATCCCGACGATCGCCGGATCCCTCGCGACCGTCGCACTGGCCGGGTTCATCGCCTACGTGACCGGACAGGCGGTCCTCGGTCGCAAGGTCAAGCTGCCGGAGACCTGGCGAGGCACCCGGTCACACCTGCTCCGGGTCATCGGCGTGTCGCTCCTGGTGTCCGTGCTCGTCTTCGTCGTGGCAGCGGCCTTCCTCGCCCCCGGCGTGGTGCTCATGGTCGCGGGGGGCACCTCCGGCGACGACGGTCTGCTCGGCGTGGGTCTCGTCGTCCTCCTCGGTCTCGGACTGCTCCTCATCCCCACGCTGCTGTTCCTCTGGACCCGGTTCGCCTTCGTCGGTCCGGCGGTCGTCCTCGAGGGGGTGGGGATCGGCACGTCCCTCAAGCGATCGTGGCAGCTGACCCGGCTCTCCGGATTCTGGCGCATTCTCGGGATCCGGGTGCTCACCACGATCCTCGTCTCGACGGTCGCGCAGATCCTCGTGCTGCCGGTGACCTTCGCGCTCACCGCGGCGATCGTCGCGGGTGGGTTCAGCACCGAGGCACTCGTCACGATGCAGGTCGTCATCGGTGCCGTCGTCACCCTCATCAGTGCTGCGGCCACCACTCCCGTCACGGCGACCGTCGACACCCTGCTCTATGTCGACCAGCGGATCCGGACCGAGGCCCTCGACGTCCGGATGATCCAGGCCGTCGAGGGTCGGGCACCGCTCCCGTGGCAGCCTGCCCTCGATCCTCACCGTCCCGTCGCCTGACCCGTGCTCCCGACCGCCGACACCCCCCCGCTGGACCCTTCGTCCGGCGAGGGTCGCCGCCTGCTCGCGGACGAGCTGAGCAAGCCCGAGTACTCCGGTGAGGGGAGCCTGCTGCGCCGGGCCGTGCAGACGGTCATCGACTGGTTCACCGACATCTTCGACCAGGCGTCCGGCGGGCCGATCTCCTACTGGTGGTATGCGGTGGTCGGCTTCGCCGTCCTCGCCCTCGTCGGGCTGGTGGGGTGGGCGCTGCTCCGGCTGGAGCCGGCCCGACGGGCCCGTCGGGCGGAGGGCGGCGGAGTCTTCGACGAGCCGGGGGTCTCCGCGGCCGACTACCGGCGCAGAGCACAGGATGCGCGATCGGCCGGGGACCACGCGACCGCCGTGGTGGACGGCTACCGTGCTCTCGTCGCCGGTGCCGTGGAGCGGTTCGTCCTCGACGACCTGCCCGGAGCGACGGCACGCGAGATCGCTGTGACCTTGGCCGGCGTGTTCCCGGTCGAGACCGATCGGCTCGGCTCCACCGCGACGGTGTTCGACGCGGTCCGCTACGGCGATGAGGGCGCCGATCCGGAAGACGCCGATGCGGTCCTCTCCCTGGAGGAGCGCCTGCGGGCCGCCACACCCACCGTGTCGGCGTCCACATGAGCACCACCGCCACCGACCGCGCAGCCGGCTCGTACACCACCCTGGGACCGACCCGCTCGGGTGCCGCGACCCGGCTGCGATCCATCGCGCCCTGGGTCGCCGTCCTGTTGCTCGGCGCCATCGCTCTGGTCGCGGTCGGTGTGCGGTCCGGTCCCGAGGCCCGCTTCCTCGACCCCCGATCGCCGGCCCCGGTGGGGAGCATGGCACTGGCCGAGGTGCTCCGGCAGAACGGCGTCGAGGTATCGGTCGCCAGCACGCTCGCGGAGCTGCCCGGGACGATCTCCCCGGGTACGACGGTCGTCGTCACCGCTGACCGGCAGATCTCCCGTGAGGCTCTGGTCGAGGTGGCCGACCGAGCGAGGGGGGCCGACCGGCTCGTCGTCCTGCTCGCCGCCCCCGGGGCCGTCGGCGACCTGGATCCCGGGCTGTCCGGATACACCGTGCCCGAGGTGCCCTCGGCGCCTGCTGCGGGGTGCGAGGTCACGGGTATCCGCCCGGGCGATGTCGTCACCGGCGCATCGGTGCTCATCCTCGCGCCCGGACCCTCTGATGCCGTGACCTGCCTGCCTGCTCGTGGAATCCCTGACGGGGGCGCCGTCCTTGCCCGGCTCCCAGTGGACTCCGACCGGCCCGAGACCGTCCTCGTCGGGTTCGCCGGCGGGCTCACCAACGAGCAGATCACGGGTGAGGACAACGCCGCGGTCGCGCTGCGACTGCTCGGCCAGTCGCCCCGACTGACCTGGCTCATCCCCTCCGGCGTCGACACCGTGAGCAGCGCCGACGGCTCATCACGGTCCCCGTGGCCCGCCTGGTCGACTCCGGTGGCGCTCGTCCTCGTGGGCGGGACCGTCCTCCTCGCCCTCGTCCGAGGTCGGCGTCTCGGCCGTCTCGTGCCCGAGCCGCTCCCCGTCATCGTCCGGGCGGCCGAGACGACGGAGAGCCGCGGCCACCTCTACCACCGCTCGCGCGACCGGGCCCGCACCGCGGCCATCCTCCGCGAAGGCACCCGCACCCGGTTGCGCCAGCGTCTCGGCGTGGCCCGCACCGACTCACTCGCCAACCTCCTCCCCGCCGTCGCCGCGGCGACGGGAGAGTCGCCCGACCGCATACAGCATCTGCTCGGTGACGGTGAGCCGGCGTCGAACGCCGACCTCGTCGCCCTCGGATCCGATCTTGCCGACCTCGAACGAAAGGTACGCCTCTCATGACCACGCCACCGGAGCACGCCCCGCACGGGACGCAGGAGTCCCCCGAGAGCGCCCGGGCCCGGGCCTCGCTCATCGCCGTGCGGGACGAGGTCGCCAAGTCCGTCGTCGGGCAGGAGGGAGCGGTGTCCGGTCTCATCGTCGCGCTCCTGGCCCGCGGACACGTCCTCCTCGAGGGCGTGCCCGGCGTCGCGAAGACCCTCCTCATCCGCTCGCTCGCCGCAGCGCTCGACGTGACGACCAAGCGGGTCCAGTTCACCCCCGACCTCATGCCGGGCGACCTCACCGGCTCCCTCGTCTTCGACTCGCGCGTCTCGGACTTCGTCTTCCGCGAGGGGCCGGTCTTCACCAACCTGCTGCTCGCCGACGAGATCAACCGGACGCCCCCGAAGACCCAGTCCGCCCTCCTCGAGGCGATGGAGGAGCGGCAGGTGAGCGTCGACGGGCGACCCCGCGCGCTGCCCGCGCCCTTCCTCGTCGCCGCGACCCAGAACCCGATCGAGTACGAAGGCACCTACCCCCTGCCCGAGGCCCAGGTCGACCGGTTCCTCCTCAAGCTCACCCTCTCGGTGCCCGGCCGGGACGACGAGATCGAGGTGGTGCGCAGGCACGCGGCCGGGTTCGACCCCCGCGACCTCGCCGCCGCGGGACTGCGCCCGGTCGCCAGCGCCGATGACCTCGCCGCCGGCGCAGCGGCGGTGGGAGCGGTCGAGGTCCGCGCGGATGTCGCCGCCTACATCGTCGACATCGCCCGGGCCACACGCGTCTCCCCCTCCCTCTCCCTCGGAGTGAGCCCCCGCGGTGCAACAGCACTGCTGTCGACGGCCCGCGCCTGGGCATGGCTCTCCGGACGGACGTATGTGACCCCGGACGACGTCAAGGCCCTCGCCCAGCCGAGCCTCGCCCACCGGCTCAGCCTCACCCCCGAGGCTGAGCTCGAAGGGGTGAGCGTGGGCTCGGTCCTCGACTCCGCGCTGTCCTCCGTCCCGGTGCCGCGCTGACCGATGGCTCTCTCCCACCGCGCACTCTGGCTGGTCCCGCTCGGGATCGTCGCCGCCGTGCTCTGGCCGTCGGCTGCGACGGTCCGCTGGTGGGTGGTCCTGTCCGCGGCCGTGCTGGTCATCGACGCCTACCTCGCGCCGCGACCACGTGACCTGCTCCTGCGCCGGGCCCCCGTCCCCGCACGCCGGCTCGGCGAGAGCGCCGAGTCCGTCCTGACAGTGACCAACTCCGGGTCCCGTCGGGTGCGAGGGCTGCTCCGGGACGCCTGGCAACCGTCCGCAGGCGCGACGGAGGACCGGCACCGTGTCGACCTGCGCCCCGGCGAGCGGGCCCGGGTCGCGACGACGCTGGCTCCGACGCGGCGCGGGGACCGCCGGGCAGACGCCGTGACCATCCGGCTGGGTGGACCGCTGGGTCTGGCCGCCCGACAGCGCTCCTTCGCCGTGCCCGGGATGGCCCGGGCGCTACACCCCTTCGCCTCGCGCAAGCACCTGCCGAGCAAGCTCGCCCGGCTCCGGGAGATCGACGGCCGCTCGGCGGTGCGGACCCGGGGCCAGGGGACCGAGTTCGACTCGCTCCGCGACTACGTCGAGGGCGATGACGTCCGCTCGATCGACTGGCGGGCCACCGCCCGGCGTCAGCACCTCGTCGTGCGCACCTGGCAACCCGAGCAGCACCGCCGCATCGTCATCGTCGTCGACTCCTCCCGGACCTCGGCCGGGCGCGTGGGCGACGCGCCGCGGCTCGACGCCGGCATGGACGCCGCGCTCCTCCTCACCGCCCTCGCCGAGCACGCCCGGGACCGGGTCGAGGTCGTCGTCGGCGACCGCCGAATCCGGGCGCGGGTCGGCGGCGGCACCCGCGGCACGGCATCCCTACGGGACGTCGTCGACGCCTTCGCCACGGTCGAGCCCGAGCTCGTCGAGGCGGACTGGCCCACGCTGCTGTCCGCGGTGAGCACCCGCGGCAACCGCCGGGCGCTCGTCGTCCTCATCACCCCTCTGGAGTCCGCGGCGATCGAGTTCGGGCTGCTCCCCTCCCTGCCCGGACTGGCACGGCATCACGAGGTCGTCATCGCCTCCGTCGCCGACCCGACCGTCTCAGCGCTACGCGAGACGCGCGGCGACCTCGGGAGCACGTATGCCGCAGCGGCCGCGGAGCGGACCATCGCCCTGCGCCGGCAGACGGCCGATGCGCTGCGGCGACTCGGCGCATACGTCCTCGACGCGGACGCCGACACCCTCCCGGTCGAGCTCGTGGACTACTACCTGCTGCTCAAGGCGCACGGCCGCCTCTGACCGCCGTCCCCTTTCTCTCGTCGCCTTCTTCTCCCCAACCGGGAAAGGCATGGTTCGCCACGGTTCGGACGCGTGGTGAACGATGCGTTCGCGTGGTGAAGTCCACGACGACCCCGCCTCAGGCCGCGACCGGCGCGTAGTCACCCCGCTCGGCCGCCCCGATGTCGCCGGTCACTCCGGCGAGGGCGGCGCGTCGACCGAGGATGAACACATAGGCGAGGAAGACCAGCTCGGCGACGACACCGATGGTGATCCGGGCCCAGGTCGGCAGGCCGGAGGGCGTGACGAAGCCCTCGATGATGCCACTCACGAGGAGTACGAGGACCAGACCCAGGGCGACGGCGATCGCCGTGCGGCCCTCGCGGGCGAAGGACTGCACCCGGGTGAGCGGGCCCGGGTCGACCCAGGACCAGAAGAGCCGAAGCCCCACCCCGCCGGCGACGAAGATCGCAGTGAGCTCGAGGATCCCGTGCGGGAGGATGAGGCCGAAGAAGAGGTCCAGCCGGTCGTGGGCGGCCATGAGCGCCCCGGCGATCCCGACGTTCATGACGTTCATGAAGAGGACATAGACCACCGGCAGGCCGAGCACTCCCATCGCGATGGCCTGTGCCGCGACCCACGCGTTGTTCGTCCAGACGAGCGTCGCGAACTCCCCGTGCGGGTACTCCGAGTAGTAGTTCTCGAAGTCGGTGTTGACGTAGGCGTCGATCTGGCCGGGGGTGAGCTGTGAGGAGTACACCTCCGGGTTCGCGAACGCGTACCAGCCGACCGCGAAGGCGAAGGCGACGTTGACGACGGCGACCCCGATCCACCACCACCGCAGCCGGTACAGCGCGGCCGGGAAGGTCTCGACGAGAAAGCGCCCGAGCGCGTCCCACGACCCGGAGCGGGCGCCGGCGGTGTGGATCCGGGCCCGGCTGAGCAGGGACGACAGGTAGCGGACGAGGGCTGGGTCGGGGTTGACCGAGCGAAGGGTCGACAGATCGGTCGAGACCTCGGTGTAGAGCCGGAGCAGCTCGTCGGACTCGGCCCCACTGAGCCGACGCTGTGCGACAAGGACCTCCAGTCGGCGCCACGCCCCATGGCGGGCGCCGACGTACGCGTCGAGATCCATGGACGCCAGTATGCCTGGCGCACCTGACCGGTCACCCAGCACGCACGGTTCCGTACAGTGGCGCTATGTCGATCCCCCCCGAACCTCCCTCGGGTGCGCTCATCGACCCCCGCACTCACATCGGCGTCGGGGAGTACGCCACCGACGGCACGGTGACGAGCGAGGCCGTCGAGGTCGAGCTCCCCGTGGCCAGCGTCCTGCACCGGCTCGGCTCCGGGCTCATCGACCTGCTCGTCCTCGCCGTCGCCGGCTTCCTCGTGGCGCTCCTCATCGGGCTCGTCATCGCCGACGTCAGCTTCGCGGTCGCCCGGACGCTCCTCATCGTCACTCTCGTCCTGCTCGTCCTCGGCATCCCGGTGGCCTCGGAGACGCTCACGCGGGGCAAGACCGTGGGCAAGCTCGTCACCGGGCTGCGCACCGTCAGGGACGACGGCGGACCCATCAGCGCACGACACGCCATCGTGCGCGGTCTTGTCGCGTGGGTCGAGGTCTACCTCGCTCAGGGCACCGTCGCCATCGTCGCGATGCTGCTCACGAGTCGCAACCGGCGCCTCGGGGACCTCGCGGCCGGCACCTACGTCATCAACGAGCGGCAGACGATGCGGATGCCGGTTCCCACGGCGATGCCGCCCCAGCTCGCCGCCTGGGCCGCCGGAGCCGACATCGCCGCCCTGCCCGACTCCCTCGCCCTCGCGGCGCGCCAGTTCCTGCACCGCGCTCCCACGCTCACCCCGCACGCACGGCACGTCCTCGGCCAGGATCTCGCCCGCCAGGTCAGCGGCTATGTCGCTCCCCAGCCCCCGCACGGACACCACCCGGAGACCTTCCTCGCCGCCGTGCTCGCCGACCGGCGCCGCCGGGACGCGAAGCGGCTGGCACGCGAGGCAGACCTGCGCGCCCGGGTCGTCCACCGAAGCGGTGACCTCCCGGTGTCGTGACCTGATGGTCACCTCACGCCGAGGAGTCGGACAAGGAGTCGGACCTCAGTACCGCAGGAGCGCTGCGACGGGTGCTCCGCCGGGCAGCTCGTCGAACACCCTCACCGCTCCACCGTTGCGCAGCGTCGCCCGCGCGGCGGCGTCGGCGAGCCCGCGGAGGTCCTCACGGTCCCGCAGTGGGAGCACGACCTCCGGTCCTCCGTTCCCGCCGGCGTAGCACCCGTCGGCGGTGATGAGCAGCGTGTCCACCCTCCCCTCGTTCGCCATCGTGAGCACCGGGTCGGCCCCCAGAGCGCCCGACCCCCTGGCCTGCTGCTCGTGGAAGCGATCGAGCAGACGGGCGCTCTCCTCGTCCAGCCGGGATGCCACCAGCGCCCACGCGGCGCCCCTCAGCTCATCCTCACCCATATCGTCGGGGTTGTGCTCGATCGCGTCGTCGAGCAGGTGCGGGTAGACGCTGAGCTCGCGATAGACCGCCACCCACTCCGGCAACCCCGCGAGGATCATCGGGATGGTGCGTCCCGCGAGCTGGCGCTCCACCGCGCGCGCGACCTCCCGGAAGAACTCGACGACCTCTTCCTTGTGCGCGTTGTCGAGCGAGCTGGCGCCGTAGTACACCGCGCCCGCCGACCCGGCACGGCCGGAGGCATTGGGACGGGGCACCGAGTCGGACTGCGGCCCGTCGGGCTCGAAGACGTCCTCGAACGCCGTCGGCACGGACGGCAGCTCCAGCTCGCCGATCCGGTCTCGGCTGCCCCGCAGCACTCGCACGTTCCGCTGGCTCAGCGTGAGGACGACGTAGTTGCGGTCCGCGAGCAGCGCCAGGAGTGGGCCGAGGACGAACCCGGGGCCCACCGCACCCAGCTCGGGCAGGTCGAGGGGCACGCGGTAGGTCGCGTGCCAGCCCGTGCGGAGGAACATCGCCAGGCCCTCCGCCATGTGGTTCCACGCCATCACGTCGCGATGCAGGTCCCAGGCCGGTGCCAGCAGCTCGGCGATGTCGGCGCGGTCCATGCCGTCGTGCTGCAGCGCGTGCTCCACGGCGGTCAGCAGGTTCCGCCACCGGATCCGGTCCTCGTCACCGGCCTTCGCCCCCTGAACGCGGTGCGTCGGCGAGAAGAGGGACACCCGGACGCCCTCGCCCTCCCCCACCAGCTCGTCGAACTCGGCTCGGGTCATCAGATCCATGTCGTGACTCATCTCCTCGGTGGCTGTCATCCGAGCCTAGACCGACCTCGGCGACGACGACAGCCGCGCGGTGAAACCGCACGCGGGCGATGTCGGCCCCTCGCGAGTGGGTGCGCGCGTAGACTCCCCCGGGTGAGCACGTCGACGACGACCGACCCGGGCAGCAGGGCGCGTGACCTCCTCGGCGTGAGCCGCCTGACGAACCGGGCTCTGACGTCCTGGCTGCAGGCTCTCCCCGGCGTAGACCAGGTCGGTGCCGACGCCCGGGCCGCCGGGCTGCGGACCCGTAGCATCAAGGCGGACAGCAAGCGCTGGGCGATCGACCTCGCGATCTCGATGATCGACCTCACGACGCTCGAGGGCTCCGACACCCCCGGCAAGGTGCGCGGGCTGGCGACCCGTGCCCTGATCCCCGACCCGAGCGACCCGAGCACGCCCAGCCCGGCAGCGGTCTGCGTCTACGGGGACATGGTCGGGGTCGCCCGGCAGACCCTCGGTGAGAGCGGAGTGAAGATCGCGGCCGTCGCGACCGCCTTTCCGAGTGGCCGCGCATCCCTGAAGGTCAAGCTCCTCGACGTCCGCGAGGCTGTGGCCGCCGGGGCCGACGAGATCGACATGGTCATCGACCGAGGCGCCTTCCTCGCCGGCGACTACCGCACGGTCTTCGACCAGATCGTGGCCGTCAAGGGGGCGTGTGGGCGCGACGACGGCTCAGCCGCACGGCTCAAGGTCATCATGGAGACCGGCGAGCTCGTCACCTACGACAACGTCCGGCGCGCCAGCTGGCTCTCGATGCTGGCCGGAGCGGACTTCATCAAGACGAGCACGGGCAAGATCTCCCCCGCCGCGACCCTGCCGGTCACGGTCATCATGCTCGAGGCGGTCCGGGACTGGCGCGAGCTCACCGGGGAGATGGTCGGCGTCAAGCCCGCGGGCGGGATCCGCACGAGCAAGGACGCCATCAGCTACCTCGTCGCCGTGAGCGAGATCGCCGGTGACGCCTGGCTCGACAACACGTGGTTCCGGTTCGGCGCCTCGAGCCTGCTGGGCGACCTCGTCCTCCAGCGCCAGCGGATGAGCCTGGGGGTCTACTCCGGGTCCGACTACATCGCCGACGACGCCCCGAGCGGGTACTAGAGACCATGCCTTCAGCGAGGAGCAGCCAGACCATGCCGACGTTCGAGTACGCACCGGCCCCCGAGTCCCGGGCCGTCGTCGACATCGCCGAGAGCTACCCGCTGTGGATCGGCGGCGAGTGGGTCGAGGGCCACGGCACGCCGTTCCCGACGATCAACCCCGCGACCGAGGAGCAGCTGAGCACCGTCGCGGAGGCGACCGAAGCGGACGTTGACGCCGCCGTGCGGGCGGCGCGCAGCGCATACACCCGTGTCTGGTCCCGGATGAGTGGAGCCGACCGCGGCAAGTACCTGTTCCGGATCGCGCGGATCATGCAGGAGCGTGCCCGCGAGCTCGCGGTTCTCGAGACCCTCGACAACGGCAAGCCGATCAGGGAGACCCGCGACTTCGACGTGCCGACCGCCGCGGCGCACTTCTTCTACCACGCCGGCTGGGCCGACAAGCTGGAGTATGCGGGGCTCGGGGGCCACGGCCGCGAGATCCGCCCGCACGGAGTCGTCGGGCAGATCATCCCGTGGAACTTCCCGCTCCTCATGCTCGCGTGGAAGATCGCCCCGGCCCTCGCGTGCGGCAACACGGTCGTGCTCAAGCCGGCCGAGACCACTCCCCTCGCCGCGCTGCTCTTCGCCGAGATCTGCGAGCAGGCCGACCTGCCGCCCGGTGTCGTCAACATCGTCACCGGTGCCGGCCCGACCGGGCAGGCCATCGTCGACCACCCCGGGATCGACAAGATCGCCTTCACCGGCAGCACCGCGGTCGGCAAGATGATCGCGCGCTCCATCGCGGGCACGAACAAGCTCGCCACCCTCGAGCTCGGAGGCAAGGCCGCCAACGTCATCTTCGACGACGCGCCCCTCGACCAGGCTGTGGAGGGCATCGTCGGCGGCATCTTCTTCAACCAGGGGCAGGTCTGCTGCGCCGGCAGCCGCGTGCTCGTCCAGGAGAACATCGCCGACGACGTCGTCCGCCGTCTCAAGCGCCGCCTGGAGACGCTCCGGCTCGGCGACCCGCTCGACAAGAACACCGACGTCGGCGCCATCAACAGCGAGCGCCAGCTTGCGCGGATCAGTGAGCTGAGCGACGTCGGCGAGAGCGAGGGGGCGGTGCGCTGGGACACCGGCTGTCCGCTCCCGAAGAACGGGTTCTGGTTCCGGCCGACGCTCTTCACCGAGGTCAGCCAGAGTCACCGGATCGCCCAGGAGGAGATCTTCGGTCCCGTGCTGTCGGTGCTCACCTTCCGCACCCCCGGCGAGGCCGTCGCCAAGGCCAACAACACCCCCTATGGCCTCTCCGCCGGGGTGTGGACCGAGAAGGGCAGCCGGATCCTCTGGATGGCCGACCAGCTCCGCGCCGGGGTCGTGTGGGCGAACACCTTCAACCAGTTCGACCCGACCTCGCCGTTCGGCGGCTACAAGGAGTCCGGCTACGGCCGCGAGGGTGGCCGGCAGGGCCTGGCCGCCTACGTCACGACAGCGGGAACGCCCAAGGGAGAAGGCAAGTGAGTCCCAGTCCAGCGAGGGTCGACGTTCGCAAGACCTACAAGCTCTACATCGGTGGGGCCTTCCCGCGCAGCGAGTCGGGCCGGTCCTACGAGGTGTATGCGGCGCCCGGGCGGGGCGGCGACCGCGCCTTCCTCGCCAACGCGGCCAAGGGCTCGCGCAAGGACGCGCGCAATGCCGTCGTCGCCGCGCGCAAAGCGGTCGGCGGCTGGTCGGGGGCCACCGCATACAACCGGGGCCAGGTGCTCTACCGGGTGGCCGAGGTGATGGAGTCCCGGCGCGACCAGCTGCTCGCCGAGGTGCGCGCCGCCGAGGGTGTGACCGCCACCCGCGCGGGGGCGCTCGTCGACGCGGCGATCGACCGCTGGGTCTGGTACTCGGGCTGGTCGGACAAGATCGCGCAGGTGACCGGCAACGTCAACCCGGTCGCGGGGCCCTACTTCAACATCTCCGCGCCCGAGCCGACCGGCGTCGTCGCCGCGCTCGCGCCGCAGGAGAGCTCGCTCCTCGGGCTCGTCTCCGTCATAGCGCCGGTCATCGTCACCGGCAACACCTGCGTCGTCGTCGCCTCGACCGAGCTGCCGCTCCCGGCGATCACCCTCGCCGAGTGCCTCGCGACCTCCGACGTGCCCGGGGGTGTCGTCAACATCCTCACCGGAGACGCGGGCGAGATGGCGCCGTGGCTGGCCTCCCACCTCGACGTCAACGGCATCGACCTCACCGGAGCCGGTGACCTCGACTGGGCAGCGCTCGAGGCCGCCGCCGCGGGCAACCTCAAGCGGGTCCGGCGCCCGGCCGAGGAGGACCTCGCGGCGGTGCCGGAGCTGTCGCGGATGACGGCCTGGCTCGAGACCAAGACGGTCTGGCACCCCAAGGGCCGCTGACGCTGCTCCGACAGCGGCGCGCCGACCGCGTGGCTAGGGTGGGCGGATGCCCGTGCAGCATGACACCGCCGTCCACCTCCGTCACGTCCTGGCCCGCGCCCAGCGCGACGGACGACTGCCGTCCGTCGTCGCCGGGCTGGTCCGTGACGGAGACCTGGTCTGGCACGGCGCCGCCGGCACGCTCGACGGCCGGGCCGGCGGCGAGCCGGCGGACGAGGACACCCAGTACCGGATGGGATCGATCACGAAGACCTTCGTCGCGGTATGCGTG
>JBHEPF010000147.1:0-17960 GCA_046260445.1 Dermatophilaceae bacterium
CGACACGCATGCCCGCCGTTGTCGTCGCCGCGTGTTGTGGCGAGCCCCGCATACGCAAGGATGAGAGACGTGACCACCGACCGACTCGTCGCCCGCATCGGCAAGCCGCACGGACTGCGCGGCGAGGTGACGGTGCGCGCCCACACCGACGACCCCGATGGGCGCTTCGTCCCTGGCGTCGTCTTCCGGACCGAGGCAGCGCCCGGGACCGGCGTCCCGAAGGCGCTCACCCTCGCGACGGCGCGGCTGCATCGGGAGACCTGGCTGCTCGGCTTCGAGCAGATCCCGGACCGCACGGGGGCCGAGAGCCTGCGCGGCACCACACTGCACCTGCCCGACGTGGAGCAGGACGAGCCGGACGACGGCGCCGACGAGGAGTCCTGGTACGAGGAGGACCTGGTCGGCCTGGCCGCACATGCCCCCACCGGTGAGCGGATCGGGGAGGTGAGCGGTCTGGTCAACGGTGCCGCCCAGGACCTGCTCGTCATCCGGCTCGAGGACGGCGTCGAGGCCCTGGTCCCGTTCGTCGGGGCCATCGTCACCGAGGTCGACGTCGAGGGCGGCCAGGTCGTCATCGACGCCCCGCCGGGTTTGCTCGACCTCGCGCGGGAGTAGCCGGATGCGCATCGACGTCGTCACGATCTTTCCCGACTATCTGGCACCGCTCGACCTCTCCCTCATCGGCAAGGCCCGTCGTGACGGACTGCTCGACGTGCGGGTCCACGACCTGCGTGAGTTCACCCACGACCGACACCGGACCGTGGACGACACCCCCTTCGGCGGTGGGGCCGGCATGGTCATGAAGCCGCAGCCGTGGAAGGAGGCGCTCGACTCGCTCGGCGGGCCCGGGCCGGGATCTGGCCCGCGTCTCATCGTGCCCGGGCCGTCGGGCCGGCGGTTCGACCAGGCGCTGGCCCGTGAGCTCGCCGGAGAGGAGTGGCTCGCGTTCGCCTGCGGCCGTTACGAGGGGATCGACGAGCGGGTCCATGCGTATGCGGCCGAGGCTCTCGACTGGCAGGTCGACATCGTGTCGCTGGGCGACTACGTGCTCAACGGGGGAGAGGTCGCCGTGCTCGCGATGGTCGAGGCGGTGGGTCGTCTCGTCCCGGGGGTGGTCGGCAACCCGGAGAGCCTCGTCGAGGAGTCCCACGAGGAAGGGCTGCTCGAGTACCCCGTCTACACCAAGCCGGCGTCGTGGGATGACGGCACCGTCGTGAGGGACGTGCCGCCGGTGCTGCTCTCCGGTGACCACGCCGCGATCGCCGGGTGGCGCCACGAGCAGCGGCTTGCACGCACGGCTGCTCGCAGGCCGGACCTCATCCACGGCTCGGCCACCGTGGGCGGGCTCGGCGAGCTCGAGATCCGCCTCGCCACTCCCGCGGACGTGCCGGAGCTGGCGGTGCTCACCCGGGCCTGCTGGCTTGAGGAGGTCGCCGAGATCGCGCCGCTATGGTCCGGACCGCAGGAGGACGTCGCGGAGCATACGGAGGCGTTGCGGGAGTGGACCACGTGGGTCGTCCGCTCGCAAGGCCGGCTCGTCGGATCCGTGCGCGCCCGTCGCAAACCGGGAGAGGCGCACCGATGGTGGATCGGGCGGCTCATGGTGGCCCCCGACCTGCATGGGCGCGGTCTCGGCCGCGAGCTGCTCGGCTGGGCGGAGGCACAGGCGCCCGCTGACGTGACCGAGTACTGGCTCAACACGGGCCGGAACCGCCAGCGCAATGTGCGGATGTACCGCAAGGCCGGCTACCGCGTCATCCCCGGCGAGAGCGAGATCCACGCCGCTACGGTCGACCTGCGCAAACCGAGGCGCTGACGGGCTGATTTCGCGGCAGGGGGGCGGCTCTGGCAGGATTGTCCCTTGGACTCGAGAAGGACTGGCCCCTGCCACAGGGGGAGCTCCTCGCCGAGGCGTCGATCCTGACCCTCGCCGGCGAGAGCGCGGCCGGCTCGAGCACATCCTCCGATCACGAGAACCAACCCGCACCTGACCTGTGGCATGTGCAGAATGCGAAGCAGTCATGCAGCGTTTCGACGAGCTCGAGAGAGCGGCACTACGAGACGACATCCCCGACTTCCGCGCCGGTGACACCGTCAAGGTGCACGTCAAGGTCGTTGAAGGCACCCGCTCCCGTGTCCAGGTCTTCCAGGGCGTCGTCATCCGACGCCACGGCGGCGGGATCGGTGAGACCTTCACCGTCCGCAAGATGTCCTTCGGCGTCGGCGTCGAGCGGACCTTCCCGCTCCACACCCCGATCATCGACAGGATCGAGATCGTGACCCGCGGTGACGTCCGCCGGGCCAAGCTGTACTACCTGCGCGGTCTGCGCGGCAAGAAGGCCAAGATCAAGGAGAAGCGCGACACCCGCGCGAGCTGACGCTGAGCTGAGCCGGCCCTGCGCCCGCCCACGCACGACGACCCCCGCACGCCACGCAGACACCTGCTCCTGGCGGCGGGGGTCGCCGTACTCCTCCTCGCCGTCGCCCGTATCGCGGTGGTCGAGACCGTCACCGTCACGTCGGGATCGATGAGACCTGTCCTCGAGGTCGGTGACCGGCTCGTGGTCCTCAAGACGACGAGCATCGAGCCCGGGGACGTCATCGTCTTCGACGGCAACCGGCTGCTCGGGCCGAGCGGAGATGCCGCGAGCGGCGCGGGTTCCGCACTGGCCCGCCTGCTCGGCGCGGACCCGACCAGCGCATACGTCAAACGGGTGATCGGCGCTGCCGGGGACCACGTCGTCTGCTGCGCCGACGACGGCCGGATCCTGCGCAACGGTGAGCCCCTCGACGAGCCCTACGCGATCGGCCCGAGCGACGCGATCACCTTCGACGTCACCGTCCCGGCCGACCGCTACTGGGTCCTCGGGGACAACCGCTCCGACAGCACCGACTCACGGTCCGCGCTCGGACGGCCCGGCGGGGGGATGCTGCGGGCCGACGACGTCATCGGGGAGGTCGTCTGGCGCTACTGGCCCCCGGCCGGCTGGGGCCGGATCGCAGTGGCCGGGCCGGCCGACACAGAGGCGTCGATCCGGACAGATCCGCACCCTGTCAGCGGGATAGGGAATACTGCCCAGGACATCGACCTCCTCCATCCGCACAAGGAGCCCGCGCCGTGACGGACACCCCACCGAGGGCGCCCTCGGCCGGTTCCGCTGTGGGTGACCAGCCTCCGGAGCGAGAGCGCCGAGGCTTTGTCCGCTCGGTCTCCGACCTGGTGCGCGAGACCGTCATCATCGTCGTCATGGCGATGGTGCTGTCCTTCGTCGTCAAGACCTGGGTCGCCCAGGCCTTCTTCATCCCGTCCGGCTCGATGGAGCAGACGCTGCAGGTCGGCGACCGGGTCATGGTGAGCAAGCTGCACAAGCAGTTCGACGGGATCAACCGCGGCGACATCGTCGTCTTCCAGGACCCCGGAGGCTGGCTGCCGCCGTCGGCGGCCCGGCCCGCCCCGACCGAGTTGTCGGAGTCGGTCCAGCGGGTCCTCACCTTCGTCGGGCTGCTGCCGGACCCTGCCGATGAGCACCTCATCAAGCGCGTCATCGGGGTCGGTGGCGACCGCGTGGTCTGCTGCGACCCCGACGAACGGTTGTCGGTCAACGGCGCCCCGATCGACGAGGCCTACGTCTACCCCAGTGACGCACCCTCGACGATCCGCTTCGACATCACCGTCCCGGCAGACTCGGTCTGGGTCATGGGCGACCACCGGTCCGACTCCCAGGACTCCCGCTACCACCCGCTCGACGGGGACGGAACCGAGGGCTCGGTGCCGCTCGATCTCGTCGTCGGGCGAGGCGTCGTCACCGTGTGGCCCCTGACGCGGGCCGGGACGATGTCGAACCATCCCGACGTCTTCGCCGGCATCCCCGCTCCCTGATCCGCCGACCATGCGCCCTCGCCTCGCCGTCGGCTCGCGAAAGCCATCGCTGCGCACCGAGCGGCTCCTGCAGCGGGAGGGCTACCGCGTGCTCGCCGGGATGGACGAGGTGGGACGAGGAGCCCTCGCCGGTCCGGTGAGTGTCGGCGTCGTCGTCATCGACGAGACCTGCCGCAGTGCTCCCACCGGTGTCAAGGACAGCAAGCTTCTCACCGCCCCGGCCCGGGAAAGGATGGTGCCGCGCATCGAGCGATGGTGCATCGCCTTCGCCGTGGGCCACGCAGCCCCGGCCGAGATCGACGAGATCGGGATCATCGGAGGGTTGCGCCGCGCCGGGCAGCGGGCCCTCGCGCAGCTCGGCGTCGTCCCGGACCTGCTCATCCTGGACGGCAACCATGACTGGCTCACCGACCCCGAGGAGGTAGGGCTGCTCGCCTTCGCCGACGGGCACGAAGGACCCTCGACCCCCCCGGTGCGCACGATGATCAAGGCGGACATGCGCTGCTCGTCCGTCGCGGCGGCCTCGGTGCTCGCGAAGGTGGCCCGAGACCGACTGGTCGTCGAGCGCGCGGCCGAGTTCCCCGCATACGGCTGGCTGGGCAACAAGGGGTATGCGGCGCCCGAGCACCTCGACGCGCTGCGCCGACTCGGGGCGACCGACTACCACCGCAGGTCCTGGAACCTCCCCGGCGCTGTGGACGGCAGCAGTGAGGACGGGTTCGACGGTGGTCTCGGGCAGGGCGCGTGATAGGACAGTGGCATGAGTTCGGAGGACCTCGAGAAGTACGAGACGGAGATGGAGCTTGCGCTCTATCGGGAGTACCGCGACGTCGTCGGGCTCTTCAGCCACGTCGTCGAGACCGAGCGCCGCTTCTACCTGTGCAACTCGGTCGACGTCCAGGTTCGCGGGGAGGGCGCTGAGGTCTACTTCGACGTCACGATGCACGATGCGTGGGTGTGGGACATCTACCGGCCGGCCCGGTTCGCCAAACAGGTGCGGGTGGTGACCTTCAAGGACGTCAATGTCGAAGAGCTCGCCCAGCCCGACCTCGAGGTGCCCAAACCGGGCTTCTGACGTGGGTGTGCTCACATGGCAGGGGTCGAGGTGAGCGGAGTGGTTAGGTTGCGAGGACCTCGCGCCGTACCGTGAGGAGTCAGCCTCAGACCACTTCAAGGATGGCGATCATGGCGCACCCGGCTTCACAGAAGGCTGTCCTGCACGGCCACGACCTCTCCTATCTCGACAGCGGCTCCGGCCCCGTCGTGCTCTTCATCCACGGCATCCTCGGCTCGCAGAAGCAGTGGGCTCACCTCGTCGACGAGATGGACGACGAGCACCGGGTGCTCGTTCCCGACCTCTTCGGGCACGGCGAGTCGGCGAAGCCGCTCGGAGACTACTCACTCAGCGCGCACGCCGCCGCGATGCGCGACCTGCTCGACCACCTCGGGATCGAGCGGGTCACCCTCGTCGGGCACTCCCTCGGCGGCGGGATCGCGATGCAGTTCTTCTACCTCTTCCCCGATCGGGTCGACCGGCTCGTCCTCGTCGCGAGCGGCGGCCTCGGGCGCGAGGTCAACCCGATCCTGCGCTCCGCGACCCTGCCCCTCGCCGAGCAGGTCCTCAGCGTCGCCGCCTCGACCCCGGTCCTCTCCCGCCTCGAGGCGCTGGGCAGCGGCCTGGCAAGGCTCGGGTGGCGCCCGGGGGCGGACCTCAGCGCCGTCTGGCACGGGTTCACCTCGCTCGGCGACACCGAGAGCCGGCACGCCTTCCTCGCCACCACCCGGGCCGTGATCGACATCGGCGGTCAGAGCATCAGTGCCCACGATCACCTGGAGAGCGTGCTGCCTGTCCCCACGATGATCGTCTGGGGCTCCAAGGACCGGATGATCCCGGCCTGGCATGCGCTCAGTGCACAGCGATCCCTCCCGCACTGCCGCGTCGAGCTGTTCGAGGGAGCCGGCCACTTCCCGCACCTCGAAGACCCGGAACGCTTCACCCGCGCGCTGCGCGAGTTCATCGCCTCCGGCGTGACCCAGGATCATCCGGTCGGCACCGACGACGACTGACGCGGCGGGAACCCCTGCCGGCGCGGCCGCCCGTCCCCAGCGGGCGGGGGTCCCGGGTGTGTCCTCCACAGCGGCTGACCTCACCCTCGCCGCGCTCCGGTATGCGCCGCCACTCTGGGCGGCATGGACAGTGCAGCAGGTGAGCAGCCCGGAGGAGACGACCGCAGATCGCTCGGAGAGGTCGGCGAGAGACTGGCCGGTCGCTACTTCGAGGAGCGCGGCAGCCTGGTCGTGGACCGCAACTGGCGCTGCGTGGAGGGCGAGCTCGACCTGGTCGTGCGCGAACCGAGTGGTGTCGTGGTCGCGGTCGAGGTCAAGACCCGACGTGGTCTGGGGTTCGGCACGCCGGTCGAGGCCGTGACGTGGCGCAAGCAGGCCCGGCTACGTCGTCTGCTCGCGGCGTGGCTGCGTGCGCATCCCGATGTGGCCGCGAGCGGCCTCCGGCTCGACGTCGTCGGGATCCTCCTCCGTCCCGGGCAGCCGGTCCAGCTGCGCCACGTCACCGGGGTGGGCTCGTGAGGCTCGGTTCGACACTGTCCATCGCGCTCAGCGGCCTCGTGGGCACGGTCGTGACCGTCGAGGCGCACGTCGCTCCCGGGCTGCCGGCCTTCACGATCAGCGGGCTCCCCGACGCGGCGTGCGCCCAGTCCCCGAACCGCATCAGGGCGGCGGCCATCGTCGCCGGTCACGCCGTGCCCAGTGACCGGGTCACGGTCAACCTCTCGCCCTCATCGATCCCCAAGCGCGGCAGCGGGTTCGACCTGCCCATCGCCTGTGCCCTGCTCGCGGCACAGGACGTCATCGCCCGCGCGTCCGTGGCGTCCATCATGCACATCGGGGAGCTGGGTCTGGACGGCACGATCCGTGAGGTGCCCGGGGTGCTGCCGGCCGTGGCCGCTGCCGCGCGGGCGGGCATCGAGCGGGTCGTCGTCCCGCCGGGGAACGCCCGCGAGGCGACGCTCGTCGAGGGGGTGCAGGTGCATACGTTCGCGACGCTCGCGGACCTCGTCCAGGCGTACCGGTCCATGCCGCTGGACCGGCTTCCGGTGGTCGGTACGAAGGGTCCCGGCGAGGTTGTCGCCCGCAGCCACGGAGATCTGGCCGACGTCGTCGGGCAGGACACTGCGCGACTCGCGCTCGAGATCGCCGCAGCCGGTGGACATCACCTCATGCTCACGGGGCCACCCGGCGCGGGCAAGACCATGCTCGCCGAGCGCCTGGTCACGATCCTCCCGGTCCTGAGCCGTGACGATGCCCTCGGGGTGCTCTCCGTCCGCTCGGTGCTCGGTGAGATCGGCGGCGATGTCGAGCTCGATGTGACGCCACCGTTCGTCGCACCTCATCACAGTGCCTCGATGGCGGCGATCATCGGTGGGGGAGGTGGGGCGCACATTCGTCCCGGCGCGGTGTCTCGCGCCGACAGAGGTGTCCTCTTCCTGGACGAGGCCCCGGAGTTCAAGAAGGACGTCCTCCAGTCACTGCGTCAGCCGCTGGAGTCCGGGAGGGTGGTCGTGGCGCGGGCTCGGGAGAGTGTGAGCTTTCCCGCTCAGTTCCAGCTCGTTCTGGCGGCGAACCCGTGTCCGTGCGGGATGGCCCACGGCAAGGGCCTGGACTGCCGGTGCCAGCCGCGGGAGGTCCGCACCTATCTCGGTCGCATCGGCGGGCCCCTGGCTGACCGGATCGACCTGCAGATCCAGGTCGCGCCGGTCAGTCTCGCCGCGTTGGGCGGTGAGCAGGGAGAGGGCTCGGCTGCCGTGAAGGTCCGGGTTGAGGAGGCGAGGGAGCTGCAGCGGACGCGGTGGGCGAGCGCCGGACACTCACTCAACGCCCTTGTTCCGGGCAGGATCCTGCGCCGCGGACCGTTGGCGCTCCCCACGAGCCGCCTCACCGACCTGCATCAGGCCATCGACCGGGGCTGGTTGACCCTGCGAGGGTTCGACCGGTGCCTCCGGCTGGCGTGGACCCTGGCCGACCTTCGAGGGGGCGGTTCACCGACGAGGGAGGACATCGGGGTGGCGATCGGACTGCGCGGTCGGGGACCGGTGGCGGCATGAGTGCCGGACTGCCTGCGGAGGATCGCACCGCGCGGATCGCGCTGAGCCGGCTGGGTGAGCCGGGCAACCCGGGGATCCACGACGCCGTGACGCGTTGGGGATCGGTGGAGGCGCTGCGGCGGCTCGTGAGCGGCGCGGCGAGCGCCAAGGGGGTGGTCCCAGAACGTTTCTCGGCAGGTCAACTCGCGCAGGACCTGCGGCACTCGGACCAGATCGAGGCATGCGTCGTCATTCCCTCCGACGCGACGTGGCCCCTGCAGCTCCGCGACCTCGAGGTGCCACCGCTGTGCCTGTGGATGCTCGGCCCCGCCGACCTGGCCGAGGCGAGTGAGAGGAGCGTGGCGATCGTCGGAGCCCGGAGCGCCACCGCCTACGGCGCCCAGGTGGCAGCCGACCTCGCCGTGGGCCTGTGCCAGCGGGGCTTCGCCATCGTCTCCGGGGCGGCCTTCGGCATCGACGCGGCGGCCCATCGGGGGGCGCTGGCCGTCGGCGGTGTCACCGTGGCCGTACTCGCCGGTGGCATCGACCGGCTGTACCCGGCGAGCCACACCCAGCTGCTGCGTGAGATCGGGCGCACGGGGGCGGTGGTCACCGAGCAGCCTCCCGGCGTGGCACCCATCGGCAGCCGGTTCCTCGGTCGCAACAGGATCATCGCGGCGCTCGCCAACGGGACGGTCGTGGTCGAGGCGTCGTTACGGTCGGGGTCCCTCAACACTGCCGGGCATGCGCTGAAGATCCATCGCCCCGTTGGCGCGGTCCCGGGACCGGTGACCTCCATGCAGTCGGCGGGATGCCATGCCTTCGTACGCGACCACGGCGCGACGATCGTCACCGACGCTGCCGAGGTCGCTGATCTCGTCGGACGGATCGGCCTCGACCTCGCCCCGGTCAAGCGGGGAGTGGTTCGACCCAGTGACGACCTCGACCCTGCCGACCGCGCGCTCTTCGAGGTGCTGCCCCTGCGCAGCTTTGCCGACATCGCCGACCTCGCCCGAGCCGCGAGTCTGAGCGAGCGGGCCGTTCGCGCAGGGCTCGGGCGACTCGAGATGCGAGGAGACGCCGTGACCGACGGGCTCGACGGGTGGCGGAAGGCGCAGGTCAACACGCGGCCCGGTCGTTGATCCGGAGGCTTCGGTTTGCGACGGTGGGGGAGTGACGACCGCAGAGCTGACGCCCGGCGCGTCCTCCGTGGCCCGGATCCGCTTCGACTTCGAGGCGCACCTGCGCCAGGAGAGGGCGCGCTCGGAGCACACGATCCGGGCCTATCTCGCGGACCTCGACCACCTCGTCGGCTACCTCGATGAGCGAGGGGTCGATCTGGTCGGGACCCGGCTCGCCGACCTGCGCTCCTGGTTGGGCGTCCAGGCCGCGTCCGGGGTGGCCCGCAGCACGTTGGCTCGGCGCGCGGCCTCGGTGCGGACGTTCTGCCGCTGGGCGACCCGCTCGGGCCGACTGCCCGCGGACCCGAGCCTCCGGCTCGTCGCGCCGAAGCGCCGCACCACCCTGCCGGATGTCCTGGCCGCCAGGGACGCCAGGCAGCTCCTCGAGATCGCCGCTGTCGCGAGCGACGACGAGGACCCCGTCCACATCCGGGACCGGGCGATGCTCGAGCTCCTCTATGCGACGGGCATCCGCGTCGGGGAGCTGACCGCCCTCGACCTCGACGACGTCGACGACGAGCGGCAGGTGGTGCGCGTCGTCGGCAAGGGCGACAAGGAGCGGACTGTCCCGTTCGGTGCCCCCGCGCGTGAGGCGCTCGAGCAGTGGCGGCGGATCGGACGGCCGAAGGTCGCCGGTGAGGCAAGCGGACCAGCGCTTTTCCTCGGCAGGCGGGGCCGGCGTGTCGACCCGAGACAGGTCCGGTCGGCCGTCCATTCCATGCTCGAGAACGTGCCCGACGCCCCGGACCTCGGACCGCACGGGCTCCGCCACAGCGCAGCGACCCACCTCCTCGAGGGCGGGGCGGACCTGCGTGTCGTCCAGGAGCTGCTCGGCCACGCATCTCTCGCGACGACGCAGATCTACACACACGTCTCCATCGAGCGGCTGCGCGACTCGTACCGTCAGGCCCATCCGCGCGCCTAGGGCATCTCTGTGAGCGGAGCTGGGCCAGGCCGCCTGTCACGGATGCCCTTCCCGGGTGGCGCTGGGTCACACGACGTGAGTGGACCGGGGTGATGACCCCGTGATGCTCGCTCGGTGTCTCCCGCGCTGTGTGACGCTCACGGCTCAGGGGAGTGCGTCTATGAGCGGGAGCAGGATGATGCGCACCCGGGTGAGGAGCAGCAGGGGGTCGAGGTACTCCTCACCCAGGCGCGCACCAAGATGAAGACACCCTGCCGGCGCGCAGTGACCCGACGATGCGATGACACCGAGGCTCTCGCCGGCAGCGACGGTCGTCCCCATGATGACCCGCTCCTCGAGGGGCTCATAGGTGCTCGCGACGCCGCTGGCATGGCGCACGGTGACGGTGCCGCGCCCGGCAACCACGCCGCTGTGGGTCACCACGCCGTCGGCGACCGCGAGAACCGACTGGCCGGAAGCGGCCTCGAGATCGACACCGCGATGACCTGGGCCGTAGCGCGACTCCGGCCGCTCGAAGGCCCGCACCACCCGAGGGAAGGGCGCGAGCGGCCAGTCCCACCCTGCTGACCGCTCAGCCGCCTCCTGCGGTGCTGGCGCCTGCTGAGCAGCCCCGTGCGGAGCGAGCACGAGCAGGACCGAGAGCGTGACGAGCCAGACGACGGAGGCGAGGACCATCCGGCTCAGTAGCGCCCCGTGACGGTGGCGCGGAGAGGTGGCCATGACTGAAGACTGGCGAGGCCCATCTCGTGACCGCGAGGCCCGAACCGTGGACTGGGGACGACGCGCCCGACCGGCTCTGCCGATGGGGACAGCGCCGTCCGGTCAGAGCCTTCCCAGCCGGTCGACCGCTTCGAGCAGCACCTCGTCCCTCTTGCAGAACGCAAAGCGCACGAGCGAGCGACCCGCCTCGACGTCGTCGTGGAACACCGAGACCGGCACGCAGGCCACCCCGGCCCGCTCGGGGAGCGAGCGCGCGAAGGCGAGTCCGTCAGCGCCACCGAGCGGCGAGGCATCCGCGACGACGAAGTACGTCCCTTCCGGCACCGCCACCTCGAGCCCTGCGTCCCGCAGACCGCCGACGAGCAGGTCCCGCTTGGCCTGGAGGGAGAAGGCGAGTGACGCATACACCTCGTCGCCCAGACCCAGTCCGAGGGCCACCGCCGGCTGGAAGGGGCCGGACGCCACATACGTGATGAACTGCTTGACCGCACGCACCGCGGCGACGGCATCGGCCGGCCCGCTGATCCAGCCGACCTTCCACCCCGTCGTCGAGAACGTCTTTCCCGCCGATGAGATCGTCAGGGTCCGCTCCCACATCCCCGGCAGGCCGGCGACCGGGATGTGCTCACGGCCGTCGAAAATGAGGTGCTCGTAGACCTCGTCGGTGAGCACCCACGCGTCGTGCTTGCGGGCCAGCTCGCAGACGAGGTCGAGCTCGGCGCGGGTGAACACCTTGCCGGTCGGGTTGTGCGGCGTGTTGAGGAGCACGAGACGGGTCCGGGGCGTGAAGGCCGCCCGCAGCGACTCCTCGTCGACGGCGAACTCGGGGAACCGCAGCACCGAGGTCCGCCGCACGCCTCCAGCCAGAGCGATCGTCGCGGCATACGAGTCGTAGTAGGGCTCGAACGTCACCACCTCGTCGCCGGGCTGGACCAGCGCGAGGACGGCTGTCGCGATCGCCTCGGTGGCGCCGACGGTGACGAGCACCTCGCTGCGCGCGTCCACCTCGAGGCCGTAGAAGCGCTTCTGGTGGGCGGCGATCGCGTCGAGCAGCTCGGGCACGCCGGGCCCGGGCGGGTACTGGTTGCGGCCGTCGGCGATCGCCTGCCGGGCCGCTTCGAGGATGGGCGCCGGGCCGTCGGTGTCGGGGAATCCCTGACCGAGGTTGATCGCGTCGTGCTCGGCGGCGAGCGCCGACATCTCGGCGAAGATCGTCGTCCCGAAGGGGGCCAGGGCGGGGTGTCCGAGTGCGCGTGTCACCTGTGCAAGGGTATGCGTCGCTCGCCCTGCCGGGGCGGTTGCGCGGGTGGCCAGGCAGACAAAACCCACTCGCGGACCGCCCGCCCGGGATCGTAGTCTGATTCGGTTATGCGTGACTACCCCCCGCTGGTGACGGCATGGACCGACCGGTCCCCGGCAACCGGCGACCCCACCGTTCCGGACACCCGCTCAGCGGGTCGTCTGCTGTGGTGGTACATCCGCCACCAGGGCCTGATCTTCGTCGCGTGCTCCGTGCTCAGCCTGGCCTGGGTGCTCCCCTCGGCGACCGCGCCGTGGGTCCTCGGCAGGGCCGTCGACGAGGGCATCGTGCCCGGGGACTCCGCGCGCCTGGTCTTCTGGGTGCTCGTGCTTCTCGCGGTGACTGTCATCGGCGCCTCGAGCGGAGTGGTCTACCACACGACCGTGGTCCGGTCCTGGCTCGTCGCGCTGTACACGACCATCCTGCTCGTGACGCACAAGAGCATCCGGCTCGGTCACATCCTGCCCCGTCGGGTGCCGACCGGCGAGGTGCTGTCCGTCTCGGGCAGCGACGGCGACCAGTTCGGCGGGTTGATCGAGATCCTCACAAGGGCGATCGGCCAGCTTGTTGCGCTCGTGGTCATCGCGGTGATCGTGCTGCGGATCAACCTCGAGCTCGGGGTCGTCATCCTCCTCGTCGCCCCCCTCCTCATCCTCACCTCGACACCGCTGCTTCGCCCGATGGGCAACGCCCAGACCCGCGAGCGGACCCGTGACTCCGAGCTGACCGGACGGGCCACCGACATCGTCGCCGGCCTGCGGATCCTCCGCGGCATCGGCGGGGAGCGGACCTTCGGTGCGAACTACGCGCGACAGTCCCAGCGCGTGCGAGAGGCCGGGGTGCGGGCCGGGGCGTGGCAGGCCCTGGTCGATGCCATCGGGGTGCTTCTCTCGGGCATGTTCGTCGTCGTCCTCATGTGGCTCGGGATCGGCGAGGTGCGGGCGGGACGGCTCCGGATCGGTGAGCTCATCACCTTCCTCGGCTACGCGCTCTTCCTTCTCCAGCCGATCCAGACCTTCTTCTTCCTCGTCCAGAAGGGCACCCGGGCCGTGGTGTCGGCGCGCAAGACCGCCAGTGTCCTCGGGCAGGCGACGCCGTGGCCGCAGCGCCGTTCGGACGGTCGCCTGGACGCCGGTCGGCCGCTCACCGACGAGGCGTCGGGGCTCGTCGTGCCGCCCGGCCGGCTGACGGTGGTCGTCTCCAGCGACCCGGACGAGGCGGCCGCGCTCGCGGACCGTCTCGGCCGCTACCTGCCGCGCGAGTCCGACCCGCTGGCCATGGATGACGACGAGGACGCGCGCGGCAGGTCGGCCGCGCTCGCCCGCCGTCGCGCTGAGGGGAACCGCCAGTCACTGCAGGCCCGCGACGCCGAGCGCGCCGCGCAGCGGTGGGGCGTGACCCTCGGCCAGGTGGACCTCGCCGAGGCCGATCTGGACGAGGTGCGTCGGACGATCCTCGTGAGCGACACGGGGGCCTTCGTCTTCGCCGGCACCCTCCAGGACGCCATCGACCCGCACGGTCGGTGCACGCGCCGGATGGCCGAGGATGCACTGCGTGCGGCGGCTGCGGAGGACGTCTACGACATCACTCCCGGCGGGTGGCAGGGCGTCCTCGACGAGCGCGGCCGCGGACTGAGCGGAGGCCAGCGACAGCGACTCGTCCTGGCACGGGCGCTGGCCCAGGACCCGCCTGTCCTCGTGCTCGTCGAGCCCACGTCGGCCGTCGACGCCCACACCGAGGCGCGGATCGCCGAGCGACTGCGACACCAGCGCGCCGGACGGACCACGGTGGTCATGTCGGCCTCGCCGCTCCTGCTCCGTCACGCTGATGTGGTCGCCTTCCTCGACGCTGGCCACGTCGCAGTCGGCACCCACGACGACCTGCTCGCACGCAGTACCGCCTATCGCGACGTCGTTCTCCGCGGTGCGCACGAGGGGGTGTCACCGTGATCGCCCGAACCCCGCACCTCCAGGACTCGGCGCAGACCTGGCGTGAGGACCGTCGAGTGGCAGAGGTGCTGCCCGCCGAGCTGCTCGCGCCCCGTCCCGCCGGACTCCGGAACCGGTACCGGGCACTCTGGCGCCGCCACTCCATCCGGCGCGAGCGGGCCGAGCAGACCCTGGCCCGTGCGCTGGCCCCAGAACGTGGCCTCCCGGTTGCGTCGCCCCGGGACGTCGTCGTCTTCGTCGGCCGTCTGCTGCGGGAGCGGGCCGGGCTCGTCACCGCCGTCGTCCTGGCCAACATCCTCGGTGCCGCTGCCGGGCTCGCCGTGCCGATGCTCCTCGGCCGTCTCGTCGATGCGACGATCGTCGTCGACGGCGATGTCGCCATGACGACGGTGCGCAGTCTCACCCTCCTCGTCGTCGCCGTGGTCGTCGCCCAGGCACTGCTGACGTTCCTCGCCAAGTGGCTTGCCGCCGTGCTCGGCCACGGCGCGCTCGCCACCGCCCGTGAGCACGTCATCCGCAGTGTCCTGCGGCTTCCGCTCGGCCGGGTCGAGAGCGCGAGCACCGGCGACCTGGTCACCCGGGTGACCAGGGACGTCGGAGCGATGAGCGAGAGCGTTCGCTTCGCCATTCCCGAGTTCCTCATCGGGACGATCACGGTCGCTCTCTCGCTCGTCGCGATGACGGTCAACAGCTGGCTGCTCGCCCTGCCGGCTCTCGTCCTCATGCTCGTGGCCCTGCCGCACGTGGGTCGGTACCTGCGCCGGGCGCCGGCCGCATACGTGACGGAAGGGGCCACCTACAGCGCGATCAACACGACCCTCGCCGAGACCGTCGAGGGCTCGCGCACGGTGGAGGCCCTACGGATCGAGGAGCTGCGCAGGACCAGGGCGGCGACCGACGTCGCCGTCTCGGCGCAGGCGGAGCGGTACGGCATGACGCTGCGCAACCTGCTCTTCGGCGTCATGGACATGGCCTTCAGTCTGCCCCGGGTGCTCGTGCTCGCCATCGGTGCCTGGGCGTACTCGCGCGGGATCGTCACCCTCGGCCAGGTCACCGCGGCCATGCTCTACATGGAGATGTTCTACGCGCCCTTCGACCAGCTCGTCATGACGATCGACCGGCTCCAGGTCGGCGTCGCCTCGACGACCCGTCTGCTCGGCATCGCCGCCGTGCCGCCGGACCGGACCCCGGGTGAGCGGCGACCAGCGGGTCCGGACCTGCGCGGCCGCGACCTGCGGTATGCCTACCGCGAGGGTCACGACGTCCTGCACGGGATCGACCTCGAGCTCACCACGGGCGAACGTCTCGCGGTCGTCGGTCCCTCCGGCTCGGGCAAGTCGACGCTCGGGCGGCTGCTGGCCGGCATCCACGGTCCGCGTACCGGATCTGTCCAGGTCGGCGGCGTCGAGCTGCTCGAGCTGCCCCTCGAAATACTGCGCCGCGAGGTTGCGCTCGTCACCCAGGAGCACCACGTGTTCCGCGGCTCGGTGCGCGACAACGTCGCTCTCGCCCGCGAGGGTGTCGACGACGAGGCCATCGCCACCGCGTTGGTGACCGTGGACGCGTGGTCCTGGGTCGAGGCGCTGCCGGCGGGTCTGGACACCTTGCTCGGGGCCGGCAACCTCGTGCTCACCCCCGCCCAGGCCCAGCAGGTCGCGCTGGCAAGGCTCATCCTCGCCGACCCGCACACCCTCGTGCTCGACGAGGCCACCTCGCTCATCGACCCGCGGACGGCGCAGCACCTCGAGAGCTCGATGAGCGCCCTGCTCACCGGGCGCACCGTCGTCGCCATCGCCCACCGCCTGCACACGGCGCACGACGCGGACCGGATCGCCGTCGTCGACGAGGGCCGCATCATCGAGCTCGGCAGCCACGACGAGCTGATGGCCGCCGACGGCGAGTATGCCGCCCTCTGGCGAGCATGGACCAGCTCCTGAAGTCCGCGCCCGGCCGCGCGCGAACCGGCACGCCGACACCCGCTCGCCCGGGCATACGGTGGAGGTATGCGTCCGCTCACCGCCGTCGAGACCGCCACTGCCGTCCGTGAGGGTCGGCTGACCGCCCGAGAGGCGGTGGCATCCGCTCTGGAACGGCTGGAGCGACACGACCCGGCGCTCCATGCCTTCACCATCGTGCGGGGCGAGGACGCCCTCGCCGAGGCCGAGGCGATCGATGCCGGGGGAGAGGGCAGCGGCGGAGCCTTGGCGGGGGTGCCGATCGCGGTCAAGGAGGAGTACGACGTCGCCGGCACCGTGACGACCCTCGGTGGCCGCGGCAACTCCACTCCCGCCGCGCAGGACGGCGAGGTCATCCGACGCCTCCGGTCGGCCGGCGCCGTCGTCATCGGCAAGACGACGATGCCGGAGTTCGGCCAGGTGCCGATCACCGAGAGTGACGCCACCGGGATCACGCGCAACCCGTGGAGCCTCGCGCACGGTTCGGGTGGTTCATCGGGCGGCAGTGCCGCTGCGGTGGCGGCCGGCATCGTGCCCATCGGGATGGGCGCCGACGGTGGGGGCTCGATCCGGATCCCCGCCGCGGCCTGCGGTCTCATCGGGCTCAAGCCGACCCGCGGGCGGATCACGTCCGCTCCCCTCGTGCAGCGATGGTACGGCCTGGTCACCTTCGGCGGACTGACGCGGTCCGTGCGAGACACCGCCGTCCTTCTCGACGTCGTGAGCGGGTCGATGCCCTCGGACCGGTGGACCCTGCCCGGACCCGCAGAGCCGTTCGCGGCCGCGGTGGACCACCAGCCGGAGCGGTTGCGGATCGGGTGGACGACCCGGCCGGTCCAGCCCGGCACCCGCACCCATCGAGACGTGGCCCGGGTCACCGCCGAGCTCGCGGCGACGTTGGCCGGCCTCGGCCACGACGTGCGCGAGGGCTCTCCGGGCTGGCCGCTGCTCCTCGACGCCTTCCTCCCGCAGTTCTTCGCCGGGATGCGCGAGGAGGCCGGTCAGGTCGAGCACCCCGACCGGCTCGAGCGGCGGACCCGGGAGACCGTTCGGATGTCGGGCTGGGCGCGGCCCGGGGTAGTCGACCGCGCACTGCGCAGGGGCGAGGAGATCGCCGAGGCCGTCGACGCGGATGTCCTCGGGTCGGCCGACCTGGTGGCGCTGCCAACCCTGCCCTTCCCGGCACCGCGAGCAGGAGTCGTCGGGCACAAGGGTGGGCTGCGCACGATGCTCACGTCCCTGCCCTACGTGACGAACATGACGCTCGCCAATGTCTCCGGGCACCCGGCCATCTCGGTGCCGGCCGGCTTCGACGCCTCCGGAGTGCCGATCGGGGTGCAGCTCATCGCCCGACGCGGGAGAGAGGACCTGCTCATCTCCGTCGCCGCCCAGCTCGAGCGTCTCTCGCCCTGGCGGCTCAGCCCGATGGCGATGTCCGACTGACCTTCCTCGCCCCGCCACGGGGGGAAGAGCGGTGGCTATCCGGCCGGATAGCCACCACGCATCCGTCCGTCGCGATGGCGAGGGGCGATCGGTCGCGGTTCAGGGCAAGGGCGAGAGTCGCATACACTGAGGGGGCAGCCAGTCTCGACTGGCTGACTTCGCGTGTCCATCTCTCCTGACTGAGACCTCTCATGAAGGCGGGCGCACCACCGTTGGTCCCGACCAGGTCGGGCGGGGTTGCGTGGGACACCAGGCAGGTGGCCGCACACCGCGGACCCACCGACGCAACCACAACAGCACAAGGAGACACGGCATGGCCGTCGTTACCATGCGCCAGCTCCTCGAGAGCGGCGTCCACTTCGGGCACCAGACCCGTCGCTGGAACCCCAAGATGAAGCGCTTCATCATGACCGAGCGCAACGGCATCTACATCATCGACCTCCAGCAGTCGGTCGACTACATCAACAACGCCTACGAGTTCGTCAAGGAGACGGTCGCCCACGGTGG
>JBHEPF010000146.1:0-11887 GCA_046260445.1 Dermatophilaceae bacterium
GCCACCAAGACCAAGGGCAAGATCGTCCAGCGCATCATCGAGCTGCTCACCGTGCACACCTACATCGAGAACGAGGTCATGTACCCCCGCGTCCGGGCGCTGCTGCCCGACCTCGAGGACGACATCCTGGAGTCCTACGAGGAGCACCACGTCGCCGACCTCCTCGTGATGGAGCTCTACGCGATGACCCCCGAGGCCGAACGCTTCGACGCCAAGACCACCGTGCTCATCGAGAACGTCCGCCACCACATCGCCGAGGAAGAGGACGCGTGGTTCCCCAAGGTCCGTGAGGCATTGGGACGCAACGACCTCCAAGAGATCGGTGAGGAGATGCTGGCAGCCAAGAAGACGGCCCCCACCAAGCCCATCCAGCCCAGCGCCCTGAAGAAGACCATCGACGCAGTCATCTCCTGATCGACTGGCTTCGACCCAAAACAGTCCGGCGGGCACCTCGATGCCCGCCGGACTCTTGCGCGTCAAGGCGCAGGAGACAAAACCATCCAGGCGCAGCCGGTTCGTGACCGCGCGAGACATTCCTGTGCCAAGTCGCTCACCGATCATGCCCGCGATGCGTGCGTCCAGAGACGCCGTCGGAGTGGCCCCGCTGATGCGATCGCGTCGAGGGTTATGGGGGTCTGCTGGAGTCGTGTTAGACAGCGCGTCGGATCCAGGCTGAGGCGGATCGGTCGTCAGTCGGCGCGGCGTGACCTCGGCGAGCTGGTCGGGCGGGAAGCGGACCGGTCGGTGTGGTGAGCCGCTTGGAGCGTCGCCGGGACTGGCCTTGCGGCTCCTGATCGGTCCGCCGCGCTCGATACTCGTGTACGGGGTTTGAACAAGTGCGCGGCTGGGCGCCAGGCGGCACACATACGCACTGAGTCAAGAGCAGTCGACAGGCAGCGGCAGGACGCATGTGCAGACAGCACAGGTAGCATATGTGCTACTCTTCAGGTTATGGAGAGCGTTGGGTTGCGGGAGCTGCGTCAGGAGGCCTCCGAGCTTGTGCGTCGGGTCCAGGCCGGCGAGGAGATCACGATTACCGTCTCCGGCCGCCCGAGTGCGCGGCTGGTGCCTGCGCGTCCCTCTCAGTGGCGCCCGTGGACCGACGTCGCGGACGTGCTGCAGGGTCCCGCTGACCCGGAGTGGGAGCAGACGCGAGCCCTGCTCGACGATCAGGTGCGGGATCCCTGGACGCACCAGTGAGCAGCACGCCCGCGGTGCCCGAGCGCGCAATCCTGGACACCAGCGTGATCATCGCGGCGGACGTCGCGCCCATCCCAGGTGTGCTGGCGATCAGCGCCGTCACCCTGGCCGAGCTGCAGTTCGGGGTCCTCGTGGCCAGGAGCGCCGACGTACGCGCCGAGCGACTCTGGCGCCTCAGTCTCCTACAGCAGCACTTCGACGCCCTGCCCGTCGATGAGACCGTCGCCATCAGCTACGGACGGCTCGCAGCAGCGGTGGTCGAGGTAGGCCGCCAACCCCGGCGGCGCGTGATGGACCTGCTGATCGCCGCCACAGCCCACGCCCACGGCGCCCGGCTGTGCACCCGCAACCCAGACGACTTCGCCGGACTGGAGAATCTCATCGAGATCACAGCCGTCTGACCCAAGCACGCGAGCGGGCCCGGGAGCGAAACGACAACGCCGGCAAGCCGCAACGCCCCAGCCACGGTCGCCGGGCATATGCGTCTATCGCCGCCCATCGCCGCCTGCGGCCCTTGGCTGGTCGGTTCAAGTTCCACGGGGCTCACCGACTCCCGGCGAGACAGGCTGCCAGCTCGGCGAGGCCCTCCTCCCCGAGAATCTCGCCGGGCAGGAGCGGAACCTGCACGACCGGCAGGTCGGGCAGGGCATCCGTGAGGTGCGTCAGGTAGCCCGCCTCGATCGCTCGGCGCGCGGCCAGCAGAGCGCCCGCATCAGCGGGGGATCGCTTGTTGACAACGAGTGCTGCAACGTTCATACCAGACCTCGTCAACTGCCCGTGGAGCTCGATGGTCTCCAGGACGGGCAGACGTTCGGCGGCGAGAACGATGACGAAGCCGGTGCGCGCCGGGTCCTGCATGACCTCGCGAAGCGACCTGAACCGCGCCTGCCGTCGGTCGAGGATCCGTCGGATCTCCATGTCGCGCCTGGCCCGCCGGTCACTCCCGCGGTCCGCCGGATCCTCACCGAAGCGAGGGGTGCTCACGCCCAGCACATCGGCCGCGATGGCATCGCCCCGATCCGTCTCCAGACCGCGCAGGGCAGCCCCGAAGCTCGCCGAGCGCTCCTGGCTGCGCAGCAACCCATCGGTCCAGGCCTGCATGAGCTCCGGAAGCGCGATCAACCGCGCAGTGTGGCCGCTGGGCGCAGTGTCCACGATGACCAGCTCGTCAGGACGACGCGCTTCCACCACCTCGGCCAACCGCTCTAGCACCGCAGCCTCGTGTGTTCCTGGCGCGTCCCTGGCGAGGTCGAGATGCTTGTCCACCTCGGCCTGGAGGTGTTCGGGCATGAGCCGCCGCATCGTCGCTCGGACCGCAGCCAGGTGCGCGTCGGTCGTCCGCTGCGGGTCGATCTCCAGGCCCCGCAGCAAGGGGGCCAGCTCCACCGGGTCGTCACCGACCTCCCGGCCCCACAGGTGGCCGAGGTTGTGGGCTGGATCGGTGGACACCACCAGTGTGGGCCGGCCCTGTGCGGCCCGGCCCAGTGCCAACGCGGAGGCGACCGCAGTCTTGCCGACACCTCCCTTGCCCCCGACGAAAAGGACATCGCGGCGGGCGGTCAGGTCGTTGAGCGGATACGTCATGCCATGTCAGCAACAGGAGAAGTGGTCGAGGGGAGAGCGGTCCATCCCCATCCGGCGATGCCAGTCATGGAACTGCTCGTAGATCACCGGCAGCAGCTCGACCGTGTAGTAGCTCGCCGGGTTGGGCACCCCGAGGGCCTCGGCCATGACGATGACCATGAAGAGGTCGTCCTCGTCCTGCCGGGCGCGGGCGAAGGTGCGCCGGTAGGGACCGCTGTAGAAGTCCCGCAGCCCCGCAGCCACCTCGGCGAGGCGACTGCGGGGTCTGCGCGGTGGGGACGACACGTCGTGAGTCCAGAGATCCCGTCAGTCGTGCGGTGGCTGGTTGCCGACGTGCTCGACCGGCTCGCGCCCGGAGAGCGCCAACAGCTCGGCGTCGTCGTCGCCCTGGTAGTCCTTTGCCTTCCGCATCGCCGTGATGGCCTCGACGAAGACCCAGATCGCGGCGATGAGGATGATGATGTCCAGCCCGAGCAGCAGCCAGTTCCGCTGCTCCCAGAACGTCCCGAGCTGGATGAACAGCGCGTAGATCGTGATCACCCCGATGAACGCCAGGGGGATGAGCGCCGGCAGCGCTGTGCGGCCGCGGCGCAGCAGCATGATCGCGACGATCGACAGGGTCAGCGCAGCGAGGAGCTGGTTGGTCGTGCCGAAGAGCGGCCAGATCAGCAGACCGCCCGATCCGTCGGCACCCGCTCCGAAGGTGAGCGCAAGAGCCACACCGACGGCGATGACCGTCGCGATGCCCTTGCCGACACGGACGCCGGCGATGTCGCCGATCTCCTGGACCACGAAGCGCTGCAGGCGCACACCCGTATCCATGGTGGTGGCGGCGAAAAGGATCGCGGTCGTTGCGAGGATCGTCGCCGCGAGCGACTGCGGCAGCCCCAGACCGGACTCCACGATGGCGCCGCCGCCCGAGACGAATGCGCCGACGCTACCGGCCCCGAAAGCCGAGTAGGTGGCCTCCCAGTCCATGAGGGTCGCAAACCCTGCCGTGGTGGCGATGATGGCCCCGAGAGCCAGCAAACCCTCACCGACAGCGCCGAAGTAGCCCACCAACCGGGCGTCGCTTTCTTTGTCCAGCTGCTTGGAGCTGGTGCCGGAGGAGACCATTCCGTGGAAACCGGAGACGGCTCCGCAGGCGATGGTGACGAAGAGGAGCGGCACCAGGCTCGGGGTGCCCTCGGGGACATTGGAGTTGTAGGCGGGCGCCACGATCTCGGGCCGGGCCAGCAGGACCGAGCCATAGAGGATGCCGAGCGCGATGAAGAGCTGCAGACCGTTGATGTAGTCACGCGGCTGCAGGAGCACCCAGACCGGAAGCATCGACGCGATGCCGGCGTAGAGGAAGAGCAGGACGATCCAGACCGAGTTGTTCGGCAGGCCCATGACGGTCTCGGGGAGGGCCAGCGGCACCCGGTCGCCGATCCAGATGAGGGTGTAGAGCGAGACGACGCCCACGACCGACACGAGCGGCAGGCTCCACTTCAGCCGGTAGATCGCCTGCCCGACGAGCAGGGCGACGAGCAGCGCACCCCAGGTCGGGATGACCGCGGTCGGGGTCGAGACGAGCAGGCCGGCGATGACGACCGCGAATGCGGCGTTGACCATGAGGAGCAGGAGGAAGATGACGACGAGGAAGAGGTTGCGACCCCGTCCCCCGATGTAGCGACCCGAGAGCGCGCCCATCGACTGCCCGCGGTTGCGGACCGAGGCCCACAGTGCTCCGAGGTCGTGCATGCCGGCGAAGAAGACCGTGCCGATGGTCACCCAGAGGAAGGCCGGCAGCCAACCCCAGATCACGGCGATCGCGGGGCCGACGATGGGCGCGGCACCGGCGACCGATGTGAAGTGGTGGCCCCACAGGACGAACTTGTTCGTGGGAACGTAGTCGACGCCGTCCTCCAGCTGATGAGCCGGGGTCGGGATGGCGTTGTCGAGGGCGAAGATCCTGGTCGCGAGGAACCTCGAGTAGAGGAAGTAGCCCGCCAGGATCATCGCCACCCCGATGAGAGCGAGAGTCAATGAGTTCATCGCGACCTTCCCTGCTGCTGTCTGCCGACGTCCGGGACGCCATCCCGTCAGGATCGCGCACTGCACACCCTGTCCTCGAGGACGTTACCCCTGTGACGCCGGGTCGCCCAGTGTTAGTCGACCTCGAACTTCAGCCCGAGCTCGCCGGGGTCGAAGGTGACCAGGGCAGACAGCCGAGACGACGCGGTGGACCTCAGACACCGATCGTCGTCGAAAGCGTATGTGTCTCCCCCGAGGCGAGCTCCACCGCGCCGTCGAGGACGCACCCGGCCTCGACGCAGACGAACTTCTCCCACTCCCCCGGACCCAGGTCGGGCAGGTCGGAACCCTTCTCCTCCCCTGGGTTCCAGACCACGAGCCGGCTCGCTCCAGAGGTTGCGACCGAGATCTCCCGGCCACCCGCGGAGTCGACGACGCGGACCGGGCCGGGCGAGGCATACACCCGGTCGGTCAGCCCGGTGAAGGTGACCGGCCCCTCCTGCCGGCGCACCTGCCCGTCCGCCGTCTTGTCGACGTAGTCGACCCCGTCGAGCCCGTCGATCCGCACCTGGCGGATGTCGGTGACGGACAGATAGGTATGCAGCGCGGCCTCATACGTGAACGGGACCGTGTCGAGGTTGGTCACCGACAGCGACACCGTGAGGTCGGCACCGAACCGTGCACTGAGAAGTGCCCAGTACCGGTGCGGCCAGTAGTCATCGGTCGTGTCGTCCCCCGACAGCCGGTAGGTCACCGTCTGGACGTCGTCGGTGACGTCGTTGCCGACCTGACGCCACGGCGTCGTCCGGGCGAAGCCGTGGCTGTAGGGGGCGCCGGGCTCCCGGCCGGGCCCGAACCACGGGAAGCAGACCGGGACGCCGCCCCGGATGGCCGTGTCCTCGGCGTACACGGCCGCGGCACTGGTGAAGATCACCGGCCAGCGGTCGCGTGGCTCCCACGCCATGACGTGGGCGCCGTGGTCGATGACCGACCCGGTGCACGTGGCGATGTCGATGTTCTCCGTCCGCACGGATCTCACCCTAGTGACCCACGAGCTTGCTGATCGCGTGGATGACGACTCCGGCGAGCGCGCCGATGATCGTGCCGTTGATGCGGATGAACTGCAGGTCACGACCGACGAACAGCTCGATCCGTTGCGATGCGACCTCGGCGTCCCAGGAGTCGACGGTGTAGGAGATGACCTGGGCCAGCTCGCCGCCGTAGGTGTTGACGAAGAACCCGACGAGGTCACCGAGGTAGCCGTCGATCCGGGTGCGCACCTCGTCGTCGGAGATGAGCCGACCGGAGAGATGCGTGAGCAGCTCGTCGCCGCGAACCCAGAAGTAGGAGGCCCTGTCGTCCATCGCCGTGAGCAGGGTCGTCTTGAACGAGCCCCACAGGCTCACCAGCGAGACACTGACCTGAGGGTTGGCGAGAAGCCGGGCTTTGAGAGTCTCGGCGCGCTCCATGACCTCGGGGTCGTGCTGCAGGTCGTGCGACAGCTGCCGGAGGAGGTCGTCGAAGGCGACGCGAGCGGGGTGACCCGGCGTGGTCCGGATGTCCTCCAACCAGGTGATCACCTGGTTGTAGGACCACGAGATGACCTTGCCGTCGACCCACGGCGGGCTCCACCACGGGGCGCGCTCGCCGACGACGGCCTTGAAGGCGCCCGGGTTCTCGCGCAGCCACTCCTGGAGGTGCTCGAGGGTGAGGTCGACGAGCCCGTTGTGCACACCGTCGTCGACGATCCCCTCGAGCAGGGAGCCGGCGATGGGAGAGATCGGCTCACGGGCGAGCCGGGGCAGGAGGAAGTCGTCGAGGAGGGCGGAGACGTCCTCGTCCTTGATGCGGGCCAGTCCGACCTTGCCGACCCGCACGACCTCGGTGAGGGCGCGCTCGCGATGCGCAGGATCGGAGAGCCACACCCCGAGCCGCTTCGGCACGTCTGCGGCGAGGAGCCGGTCCCGGGCGATCGCCTCGGTCATGAAGTTGTCGGTGACGAACTCCTCGAGGCTGCGCCCCAGCTCGGCCTTGCGTCGTTTGACGAGCGCGGTGTGGGGGATCGGCAGCCCGAGCGGGTGCTTGAAGAGCGCTGCCACCGCGAACCAGTCTGCGAGCGCGCCCACCATGGCCGCCTTGGCAGCGAAGTTCACATATCCCCAGGCCCCGCTCTGGTCGAGGCGGATGGTTGCGACCCACACCACCCCGGCGAGGACGAGCAGCGCGGTGGCGACGATGCGCATCTGCCGCAGACCTCGGCGTCGCGCCGCGTCCGCGGGGGTCTCGACGAGGAAGCTCACGGGTAGATCCTGCCCTACGGCCCGCACACGGCAGGAGACCAGGTCCACCCGCGACGTAGATTGGGGCCATGCGTTTCCTCGGCGGCCTGGGGCCCTCGTTCGACCTGACCTATGACGACGTCTTCATGGTCCCGAACCGCTCGGACGTCTCGAGCCGCCTCGACGTCGACTTGCGCACCGTCGACGGGACGGGCACGACGATCCCGGTCATCGTGGCCAACATGACCGCTGTCTCCGGCCGCCGGATGGCCGAGACCGTCGCCCGACGTGGCGGGATCGCAGTCATCCCTCAGGACATCCCGATCCCCGTCGTCGCGCGGGCCATCGCCGACGTCAAGGCGGGGCACCTCATCCACGACACCGCCGTCACGGTCGGCGCGCACGAGACGGTCGGCTCGGTGCAGGCGCTCATCTCCAAGCGCGCCCATGGCGCCGCGATCGTCGTCGACGAGAGCGGCAAGCGACCGATCGGGATCGTCGCGGAGTCCGATGTCAGCGGCGTCGACCGTTTCGCCCAGGCCGGGGACATCATGACGACCGGCCTCATCACGCTCCCCGACAGGCTTTCCCCCCAAGCGGCGTTCGACCGGCTCGAGCTAGCCCGCCACCACCTTGCCCCGGTCGTCGACGACGAGGGTCACCTCCTCGGTGTCCTCACCCGCGCCGGGGCCCTCCGGTCGGGCCTCTACACACCCGCCGTTGATGCCAACGGCCGGCTGCGGATCGCCACCGCCGTCGGCATCAACGGCGACGTCGCCGCCAAGGTCGCCGCGCTGATCGAGGCCGGGAGCGACTGTCTCGTCGTCGACACCGCACACGGCCACCAGGAGAAGATGCTGGAGGTCCTGCGCTCGGTCCGCGCTCTCGACCCGCAGGTGCCGATCGTCGCGGGAAACGTCGTCACCGCTGAGGGAACGATCGACCTCATCGAGGCCGGAGCGGACATCGTCAAGGTCGGCGTCGGGCCCGGCGCCATGTGCACCACTCGGATGATGACCGCCGTGGGCAGGCCGCAGTTCTCAGCCCTCCTCGAGTGCGCCGCCGCCGCCCGGGAGCGCGGCAAGCACGTGTGGGCCGATGGCGGCATCCGCCACCCCCGCGATGTCGCACTCGCGCTGGCCGCCGGTGCCTCGAACGTCATGATCGGCTCGTGGTTCGCCGGGACCCTCGAGAGCCCCGGCGACCTCTACACCGACACCGACGGGCGGCTCTTCAAGGAGTCGTTCGGCATGGCCTCCTCCCGCGCGGTCCGCAACCGGACCTCCGCCGACAGCGCCTACGACCGGGCGCGCAAGGCGCTGTTCGAGGAGGGCATCTCCTCGGCGCGCATGTACGTCGACCCTACGAAGCCCAGCGTCGAGGACCTCATCGACACGATCATCGCCGGCCTGCGCAGCTCCTGCACGTACGCCGGGGCCGGCACCCTCGATGAGTTCACCGAGCGGGCGGTGGTCGGGATCCAGAGCACGGCAGGGTATGCGGAGGGCCGCCCCCTGCATACCTCCTGGTAGGCGCGGTGTCCGGCCGCCAAGTGTCCGGCCGCCAAGTGTCTGACCGCTTCGTCCCTGACCGCCTGCGAGACTGAACGCCGTGCAGTCCCTCGCCCCGCTCATCGCGCCCGTCCGGCCCGACGACGCGCTGCGCCGGATCGCCTTCCTCCTCGAGCGGGAACGGGCCGGCTCCTATCGCGTCGAGGCGTTCCGCAAGGCCATGGCGACCGTCCGCGAGCTGGGACCCGAGGAGGTCGCAGCGCACGCCGGGGCCGGCACCCTGCAGACAGTGCCCGGCATCGGGAAGTCCACGGCAGGGGTCATCAGTGAGGCCGTCGACGGAGGCCTGCCCGCATACCTGGAGAGCCTGCAGGAGAAGGCAGGGCCGCTGGCGAACGGGGGCGAAGGCCTCCTGCACCGGATCCGGGGTGACTGCCACACGCACTCGACCTGGTCCGACGGCGGCTCACCGATCGACGAGATGGTCCTCACGGCACTCGAGCTCGGACAGCAGTGGATGGTGCTCACCGACCACTCGCCACGGCTGCGGATCGCCAACGGGCTCTCCCCCGAACGGCTGACACAGCAGATCGCGGTGGTCGACGCGATCGACGGACACCTCGGCGATGCCTTCACGCTGCTCAAGGGGATCGAGGTCGACATCCTCGACGACGGTTCGCTCGACCAGACCGATGCGCTGCTCGGACGGCTCGACCTGGTGACGGCGTCGGTCCACAGCAAGCTGCGGATGCACAATGTCCCGATGACCCGCCGGATGGTCGCCGCTGTCCGCAACCCTCGGGTCAACGTCCTGGGCCACTGCACCGGTCGGCTCGTCACGGGCTCGCGCGGGACCCGGCCGCAGTCCGAGTTCGACGCCCGTGCGGTGTTCGAGGCCTGCGCCGAGCACAACACCGCGGTCGAGATCAACAGCCGCCCCGAACGGCGCGACCCACCCGATGAGCTCATCGCGCTCGCGCAGGAGATCGGGTGCCTGTTCGCCATCGACTCCGACGCCCACGCACCCGGTCAGCTCGAGATGAAGGCCTACGGCGCCGAGCGCGCCGAGCGGCTGGGGATCGACCCGGACCGAATCATCACGACCTGGGAGGTCGACCGCCTGATGGGTTGGGTTTCGGACTCGACCTGATCCGCTACGCCGTCGCGCCGACGAACGACGCAAGATCCTCGGGCTCGGTCAGTCCGGTCACGATGACCTCGTGCGGGTCGAGGTCCTCATCAGCGTGCGCCTCGAACCCGCCGGCGCGCAGCAGCTGGAGAAGGGAGCGGCCCATCACCTCACGGACCAGGCCCGATCGGCGCAACGGCTCGGCCGAGTAGTCACCGCCGTTGACGGCGTCCTCGCAGCGGCGGCGAAGTGCTTCCCCCGGGTGCCAGTGGATCGAGACATGCCGGAGCGAGAGGTCGATGTCGTCGACGACCTCGACGAGGACACCGGCCCGATAGGTCTCCCCCTCTGGAACGACGGAGAACCCTGACGCGCCGAGGAGAGAGGTGATCTGGATGGCGAGGACGTCGACCTGGGGCTTGGTGAGCAGCCGGCAGGCCGACCCCTGCTCGAGGCACTCGACGAGGTGCTCCCCGATCAAGGTCCCGTGCTCGTGGAGGTCTTCGTCACCCAGGGTCCGCCTGGTTCCGGACTCGCGCTCATGGGTGACGATCTGCAGGCACTCTTGGACCACGGCCTCGAACGTGCCGGGCCGGGCGGGCGGTTGGGTGTCGTGGCGCACCGCATACGCGTGGTCGAGGCCGGCGGCGATCTCGCTCAGCCGGAACCGAGCCACGGCAGCCAGCTCCTCGATACTCCCCGTGTGGGCGAGCTGCCAGAGCGTGCGGACCATGTCGAGCATGTCGGGCACGAGATCCTGCGGGGTCTCGGAGGCCTCGGCCTCTCCTCCATCCGCACAGCCACGGGCGGTGGTCGTGTCCTCGTGGGGGCGCCCGATCTCGTCGTCGACGTCTGAGCGGTCGTAGACCAGAGGCACCCCGGCCCACAGCTCGGCGACGAGCCCGGCGATGAGCGTGTGCGTGTGCTCGTCCCCGTACTTCCCGGCCACGGGCAGCACAACAGACCCGGCGTACGCGCCGAGCGTGATCGCTTGCTCTACCGACTGCACCATGACCTTTCGATGATGGTGCACTGTGCAGGCTTCGTCGAACCATTCGGGGCGCTCGATCTCCCGGTTTGGTCTGGCGCCCGGAGTTTGCGTATAGTTCAGGGGTCCTCGACGGATCCGACCGTGGCCACACGGACGAGGTCGATAGACAGATCGGGATCTGTTGAAGTCAGGTCCCCATCGTCTAGCGGCCTAGGACCCCGCCCTTTCACGGCGGTAGCACGGGTTCGAATCCCGTTGGGGATACGCGTGTCTTGCATGTCGCAAGGCCCCGTAGCGCAGTTGGTTAGCGCGCCGCCCTGTCACGGCGGAGGTCGCGGGTTCGAGTCCCGTCGGGGTCGCTCATCGAGAGCGGGAGTCTCAAGACTCCTGCTTCGGTGTTCTCGGCCAGGTAGCTCAGTTGGTACGAGCGTCCGACTGAAAATCGGAAGGTCGGCGGTTCGACCCCGCCCCTGGCCACCAGTAAAGCCGCAGGTCACAGCGTTTCAGCATGGTGGGGGCACCTCCTGGGAATCCACGTTTGCTAACACTTTGCTAACAGGGCACCCAGCCACGCTACTCCTAAGGGGCGTCGGACGTCAGCATGTCGGCGGCCAACCGCGCGGGATGCGTCACTCGCGAATCCAGCTGGTCACGCCGAAGACATACCCGCAGTTCGATGGCACGACCTCAGCAACACGGGGCACTCTCGCCGACCGATGACGGCGGTCTCGCGCCGAAGGCCCCTGCAACGCCTTGGGCCGCGAGCCCCCAGCTACTGGCGCGTGTGTGACGGTGCCCTACGGCGCGTAGCCATTGGTTGTAGCGCGGCTGCCGCCGTCTTGTATCGACCCCACCGCGCCCAGAAGCGGTGACCCTTTCCGCCCAGATAGGGCTACTGCGGGTGAAGCCCATTTCACCCACATGCCGAGATGCGGTAGGTCGACTCGCGGCGAAGGACGCGAGGGTCGTGATGTCTCAACTCTGTTGATGGCGCCGATCATAGGATGCGGTGACCACTGGTTGCCGCCTCGCCGCACGCTCTTTGCGAGCCCAAAGTCGACCATATGCACGCCCATCTTGGTGGTGATCGGGCCATTCCGTTCCCGAATGCGTGAGACGTCGATGATCAGATGGGGCTCTTGGCCGACGTAATGGTTGGTGCCAGAGTCTTGACTGT